>BTUC01000103.1:14889-18718 GCA_045863575.1 Phycisphaerae bacterium | reverse complement strand
GCAGCGCGCTGCCGGCGCGGCCCGCGAAACCACCGAGCTGATCGAGGGCTCCGTGAACAACGTCCGTGCGGGAACCAGCGTGGCCGGCGATGTAGGCAAGGCACTGGGCACAATCGTCGGCGACGTATCCCGAGTATCCGACCTGATCCAGGGCATCTCCAAGGCTTCCGACGAGCAGGCCCAGGGTGTCGAGCAGGTGAACACGGCGGTCAGCCAGATGGACAAGGTCACCCAGCAGAACGCCAGTGCGGCCGAGGAATCGGCCTCCGCAGCCGAGGAACTCGCCGCCCAGGCCCAGGCCGTCAAGGGCATGGTCCAGGAGCTCGTCGCACTCATCGGAGGGAATACGAACCAGACCGGTACTGACCACCGCCGGCAAGCACTGAACCGGCCGAGCGGCCAGGCCAAGCCAGCGGGCAGATCTTCGATAGCCAGGCGGCTGCGAAAGCCTCAGGTTCCCACGGCAGCCGCAGCGACGCAGAGTTCCGCAGAGTTTCTCCCGTTGGAAAATGAGTCCATGGAAGAGTTTTGACCAGAGTTATCGGCCGTCGAAGCCTGCCTGGGGTGTATGCCCTGTTAAGCGTGGCGGGGCTGGAGTCGATGAAGCGACTGGCAGACGCCGAACAGTAGTACGAGATTTTTGATGCCAAGCGACAGCACGACAAACCGCTCCGCTCAGGAATGCCTGAGCCGGTTGATGGAAACGGTGAGCAGGGTCGGTCAGGACGACCTGAGTGAACTCGCCCAGATGCACGGCTGGTTGCAGGATTTGTCCGCCAGTCAGCCCGGTGAATCCGCACTGGCTCAACAGGCCACTGAATTGACCGGCGCGTTGGAACAACTGATCCTGGGCGAAACGGCCGACGCCAGTGCCGCTCTGGCATCGATCGCCGACTCGATCCGCGGACTGATCGGACTGGTACCGGAGACTTCGGTCACGGCTGAGGCATCCATTGCCGAGGAGCAATCGTCTGCTCACGCAGACGCTATCGTGCCACCGCCGGCGGCCCCAGCGCCATCGGCTGACCCCTGGTTGTCGACGGTCGGGCCTCAGGCCGATCCCATGCCCTCACCGGACACGGTCCGGCATGCGGAGGAATCTGGAGCCGGCGACGGAACCGTCCAGGAAGCCTACCAATCTGTCCCCCTGACCATCGGGGACAAGGAGATGGAGTTCGTCCAGGGCTTTGTCGAGGAGGCCGGCGAGCACATCGAAGCCATCGAAGCCGCGCTGCTGGAAGTCGAACGCACTCCGGCTGACACGGCCAAGATCGACAATCTCTTCCGTCCGTTCCACACCATCAAGGGCCTGGCTGGTTTCCTCAATCTGCGGGACATTAATTGCCTCACGCACGAGGTGGAAACCCTCCTGGACCAGGCGCGTAAAGGCAACCGGAGTGTTACTCCTGGCCTGATCGATCTGGTGTTTGACGTCGTGGACATCGTCAAGGTCCAGGTGGCCGCCATTGGCAGGCACCTGATCGAGCCCGCCGGGGACGTGATTCCCCAGCCGCCCGTCAGTGACATGATCGGGCGGCTGCGCGACGTGGTGGCCGGGCGGCTTACCCCCGAGCAGATCAAGGCCCCGGCGGACCCGGACGCGCAGCGCACCGGAGACCTGCTGGTCAGCCAGGGCGTCGCCCCGCGCGAAGTCGTTGATTTCGCAGTTCAGATGCAGGAAACCTCCCAGGGCAGAAAAACAGGTGAGCTGCTCATCGAGATGGGGGCGGCGACGGCCCGTCAGGTCAACCAGGCGCTGCGGAACCAGGGCGACGCCGGACGGGAGCCGGCCGCAGCAGGCCCTGCGGTGAGTCCCCTGGCCGACCGCACCGTGCGGATCGACACCGCCAAGCTGGATGCCCTGGTGGATATGGTCGGCGAGTTGGTGATCGCGCACACGCTGGTCAATGCCCACAGCTTCATACGGACCGATCCGAAGCTGGCCAAGGACGTCGACCAGGTCACCAAGATCGTCCGCGACGTTCAAGAGACGGCCATGGCCATGCGCATGGTTCCAATTGGCTCCACGTTCCAGAAGATGGAGCGACTGGTGCGCGATCTGTCCCGCAAAGCCGGCAAGCAGGTGGAACTGTCCATCTCCGGCCAGGACACCGAGCTGGACAAGAACGTGATTCAGCAGATCAGTGACCCGCTCGTGCACATGGTCCGCAACGCGGTGGACCACGGGATCGAATCCCCGGAGGCCCGGGTCGCGGCCGGCAAGGATCCGGTTGGCCATCTGCACCTGACGGCCTGTCACCAGAGTGGGAACGTGGTGATTGAGATTACCGACGATGGAAAGGGTCTGGACCCGGCGGCGTTGATCGCCAAGGGAATCGAGCGGGGCCTGGTGTCCCCGGGATCCGAACTCACCGACCAGCAGGCCTTCGCCCTGATCTTCGCCCCCGGCTTTTCCACGGCCCAGACGATCACGGACATTTCCGGACGGGGCGTGGGCATGGACGTGGTCCGGCGCAACATCGAGCAACTCCGCGGCAGGATCGAGATCAACTCGGAGAAGGGAATGGGAACGACCTTCTCGATCGTGCTCCCGTTGACGCTGGCCATCATCGATGGGATGGTCGTCCGGGTCGGCCGCGAACGGTTCATCATTCCGACCATCAATATTCAGCAAGCCCTCCGCCCCACTCGCAAGCAGATCACCACCATCCAGCATCGGGGCGAGGTCGTGGAGGTTCGGGGCCAGTTCATCCCGCTCATCCAGCTGGGCCAGGCGTTTGGCCTGAGCGGACGGACCGACCCCTGCGAGGCCATGGTAGTGATCGCGCACTGCGACGGACAACCGGTCGGGGTGGTGGTCGAAGAGCTGATCGGGCAACAACAAGTGGTAATCAAGGCGCTGGGTGAACGGTTCGAGGCCCTGCGCGGAATCTCCGGGGCGGCCATCCTCGGGGATGGACGCGTCGGCCTGATTCTCGAACCCTCGGCCATAGCGTCCACCGGACGTGTAGCCGGTGCATCTGCAGCATAGGAGCCAAGCACATGGAAGCCGTTCTGGACAAGCCGGTTGCCGAACAGAGTACCGAGCGTCAGCGGGACCTGGGGGGCAAGTACCTGACTTTCCTTCTCGATGAGGAGGAGTACGGCCTGGAGATCCTCAAGGTCCGTGAGATCATCGGCATCATGGACATCACCAAGGTGCCGCAGACGCCGGAATACGTCGAAGGGGTCATCAATCTCCGCGGCAGGGTCATCCCGGTCATCGACCTGCGCACCAAGTTCAAGCTGCAACGCGCCGAGTACAATGATCAGACCTGCATCATCGTGGTGGACGTGGGTGTTCTGACGGGCATCATCGTAGACACGGTCAACGAAGTACACGATATCCCCACGGCACACATCGAGCCACCTCCGCGGCTGGGATCCTCGGTGGACACGACCTTCATCCTGGGGATGGGCAAGGTGAAAGAGGACGTGAAGATCCTCCTGGACATCGACCAGGTCCTCACCGAGGACGAGCTCGTCGAGCTTCAGCAGGCAACGGGAGCTGCTGCCTAGCGTCCGCGCGGCGGACCGGGACCTCAACTCGGCACACGGAGCCGTCAGGGCATGGACGTGATCGTGGACATCGCTGACCTGCGCGTCAGCGCCGATCCCCGCACCCAACTGGTGACCTACTCGCTGGGGAGTTGTATCGGCGTGGCCGTTTACGACCCGGAGATCCGCGTCGGCGGCATGATCCATTACATGCTGCCCGAGTCGGGCATCTCACCGGACAAGGCCAAGGCCAATCCGGCCATGTTCGGCGACACCGGCATTCCGCTGCTGTTCCGCTCCCTCTACGAACTGGGCGCCCTCAAGAAGCGCA
>BTUC01000103.1:0-14879 GCA_045863575.1 Phycisphaerae bacterium | reverse complement strand
TGGTGGTCAAGGTGGCGGGAGGTTCCTCGCTGCTCGACGACAAGGGCACCTTCAGCATCGGCAAGCGCAACTACGTCATTTTGCGCAAGCTGTTCTGGAAGAACGGTGTGCTCATTGACGCCGAAGACGTAGGCGGCTCCGCCAGCCGGACGCTGCGGCTCGACCTGGCCACCGGCCGGGTCACCATCAAGAGTCAGATGAAGGAGGTGGAGCTGTGAGCCGCATGGACGAGATTCTGGCGCGGATCGGAACGATTCCCCCCCTGCCGGGCACGGTCCTGCGGCTCATCCGCGTGATCAATGACCCGGCGAGCACCGTCCAGGACATGGTCGAGGTCATCCGATACGACCCGGCCGTCACCGCAGAGATGCTGCGGTTGTGCAACTCCGCTTTTTTCGGACTGCCCCGCGAGATCACGTCGCTGCACGAGGCGGTGCGCTTCCTCGGCACCATGAAGGTGCTGCACCTGATCATGATGGTCCACGGGGGCGCCATGCTCTCCCGAGGCCAGCGCGGCTACGGGCTGGAACCGGGAGCGCTGTGGACGCACTGCGTCGGGGTGGCTTTGTGTTCGGCCGCTTTCGCCCGGCAGACGCAGCAGGCGAATCCCAATATTGCTTTCACGGCCGGCCTGCTCCACGACATCGGAAAGATCGTGCTGAATGAGTTCGTCGGCGCCGAGTTCGAGCGCATCATCCAGCGCGTGGAGGAAACGCGGGCCAGTTTCCTGGACGCTGAGTACGAAATCCTGGGCTGCTCACACGACGAGATCGGCGCCCGTCTGGCCGAGACCTGGCAGTTGCCGGAGACGATCGTTTGCTGCATCCGTCACCATCACAACCCGGGGAGCCTCGATCCCGCCGATCCGATGGTGGACATGGTTTACCTTGGTGATGTCGTGTGCACCATGCTGGGGATCGGCACAGGCATCGACGGATTGTGCTACCGGGCGGATTTATCGGTCGTGGACCGCCACGGGCTGCACGAGGCGGATCTGGAAAGGATTGGAGCCCAGACAGCCGAAGAACTCCTGAAGGTGGGACGCCTGTTCGCCGAGGTCTTTCCTGGCGCGCGCGAGGAAGTCATCTCGACGGCCGGGGTGGAGGCACACTGATGCCTGGAAACGTGCTCATTGTCGACGATTCCGCGACCATGCGGCAGATGGTGCGACGGGCCATGAACCTGGCCGGGCTCGATGTGAATGAGATCTACGAGGCCTCCAACGGAATTGAAGCCCTCGCCCACCTGGCCGAGCATACCGTCGGGGTCATCGTGGCCGACATCAACATGCCCACCATGAACGGCATGCAGCTCCTGCGGCGCCTCAAGGAGAACCCTAAACTCAGCACCATCCCTGTGCTCATTGCCAGCACGGAAGGCAGCCGGGCGCGCATCGACCAACTGACCGAGATCGGGGCTTTCGGATTTGTGCGCAAGCCGTTTCATCCCGAACGGCTGCGTGACCTGCTCAAACCCCTGCTGGGAGTGCGCGAGAATGCTGAACACAGCGACCCAGACACTGGCATCGACGTTTTCTGAAACGCTGGCCGGTCTGGCCTTTATGTTTGTGGACGGAGATCCGGGCCAGAGCCCGATCAGCGGCGATTGCGTCGAGTGCGCCATCGGTTACCAGGGGCCTTGTTCGGGGACGTTGCGTTTACGCTGCACGCGCGAGTTCGCCGCCCTCCTGGCGGCCAACCTGTTGGGCATCGAGCCCGACGATGAGGCGGCCCACGAGAAGGCCCAGGATGCGCTCAAGGAGCTGATGAACGTACTGTGCGGCCAGTTCGTGACGGACACCTACGGCCGGGACGCGGTGTTCAATCTGTCGCTGCCCGCGCTTCAGGAGATGCAGACGCTGCCGACGGACAGTCCCGGAGTCGATCGAGTGATTCTGTGGGTCGAAGGACATCCCGTCGAATTGGAGCACGCGGCAGCCGAAGGCTGCGCCGCGCGATAGAACAGTCAACGGGTGGGAAAGTGAGAACGTGGGGAAGCGAAGACGAGTGCAAGTGGCGAGCCACCTTCCCGCGTTCGCACTTTTTCACTTGCTCACGCTCTGGGGCCCTGCGGATCGGCTGTTGAGGGGGGCGCTACGTGTCGGAAGCGGTTGTCGAAGACCTGACCTCCCAGGAGTATGACCGCGTGCGGCGGCTGGTCTACTCCGCCGCCGGCATCAACCTGGGCGATCAGAAGATGCAGCTCGTGCGGGCCCGGCTGGGCAAGCACGTCCGCCAGGGCGGCTTCGGCTCGTTCGGCGAGTATTTCCGACACGTGGAGGAGGATGCCAGCGGCGAGCGCCTGTGTACGCTGCTGGATGCGATCACCACCAACACCACGCATCTGTTCCGCGAGATCCGCCACTTCCACCTGCTCAAGGAAGTACTGCAAAAATGGGCCGCCGACAAGGCCTGGGCCCGGATTCACGACACGGTGCGGATCTGGAGCGCCGCCTGCTCCAGCGGCGAGGAGCCCCACTCCATCGCCATGACCGCCCATGACGCGCTGGCCGAACATGCCGGCCTCAACATCAAGATCCTGGCCACCGACCTGTCCACGCGCATGTTGTCGCGTGCCCGGCGCGGCCTCTACGACGTTCATCGCGTGGGCACCGTGCCGCCCGACTACCGCACCCGCTACTTTCGAACCGTACGCACGAACCAGGGCCCCTGCTTGCAGGTGGCGCCGGAAGTGGCCGCCATGATCACCTTCAGCCGTTTCAACCTGATGACCCCCACGTTCCCCTTCCGGCACGGCTTCGACGTGATCTTCTGCCGCAACGTCATGATCTACTTCGACCGGGCGACCCAGCAGAAGCTGGTCAGCAAGCTGATCGGCCAGCTCCATGAGGGCGGATATCTGCTCATCGGGCATTCGGAAAGCCTCACCGGGTTTGACCATGCGCTGAACTATGTCGAGCCGTCGGTTTACCGCAAGGAGTAGAGGCGCCTCATGCAGCGGATCGGCCCGATCAAAGTGCTCATCGTGGACGACTCGGCGCTGGTGCGCACGATGCTCACCCACGCACTGACCCGTGATCCGGGCATCAGGGTGGTCGCAGGCGCCGGCGATCCTTTCGAAGCGCGCGAATGCATCATCACCCACCGGCCGGACGTCATCATCCTGGACATGGAAATGCCGCGGATGGACGGGCTGACCTTCCTGCGGAAGCTGATGGCCCACTACCCGGTGCCGGTGATTGTGTGCAGCACGATCACGCCGGCCAACAGCCGCCTGGCCGTCGAGGCCATGGAGGCCGGGGCGTTTGATGTCGTACTCAAGCCGTCGGGCAGCAAAGCCTTGCAGAAGATCGGCGAAGACCTCATCGAGAAAATTCAGGCCGCCAGTCAGTCCATGCCGCCCCCCCCGCCAATCCCCGCATCGGCCGGGCCGGTCTCCTTCCGGGCGGCCGGGCTGGACCCTGCGAAATACCTCATCGCGGTGGGCGCATCGACCGGCGGGACGGAAGCCATCCGCCTGCTGCTCTCGCGGATGGGGCCGGACTTCCCGCCGGTGGTCATGGTCCAGCACATGCCGGAAGGTTTCACCCAGTCGTTCGCCCGGCGGCTCGATCAGATCACACCGCCGGCGGTGGCCGAGGCCGTGGATTCCACCCCGGCGCGCCCGGGCAACGTTCTGCTCGGCCGGGGGGGCGTGCAGATGCGCGTGCGCCTGGAGGCGAGCGGCTGGCGCATCCGATACGGAACCAGCGAGCTGGTCAACCGACACTGCCCCAGCGTGGATGTTCTTTTTGACTCCGTTGCCCAGACCGCCGGGCGCCAGGCCGTCGGCGTGATTCTCACCGGCATGGGCGACGATGGCGCCAGGGGTCTGCTCAAGATGCACCAGGCCGGCGCCTGGACCGTCGGCCAGGACCCGCGAAGCTGCGTCGTCTACGGCATGCCCAAAGTGGCCCACGACCTGGGCGCCGTGGATTGTCAGGCCAATCCCGCCGACATGGCCCGGCTCATCGTCCAGGCGCTCAAGACACGCGAATCCAGCCGCGCCCTAGCCACGCGCACCTGACTTGATCTCGCCAGCCCCACTGGCCATCAGATCGGTCAATCGCACACCACGGGCACAGATGCAGGCTGACAAAAGCCGCCATGCAGCCCTTCGTGCTTTCCATCCTCCAGGCGGCGCGTTCCCGTGTTGGACCCTCACGGACACAACACCGACTGTCCCGAGCGGCTCTTCACCTGCGTGATGTCACCACTGGCAATCTGCCCGTCGCAGTTGACGTCCCTGGGGAAGTTAACGGCACTGGTCACGGCGCCACTCACCGCCTTGACCTGGGTGATGTCGCCGCTGGCTACCTGCTTGTCGGCATTCACGTCGCCGATCAGCAGGGTTACTCGGATGATCCTGTCGCCCGCGAGGCTGTTGCCCTGAAGGTCCACGAGGTTACCGAGGGTGATCTGCGCACAGGTCTGATTGGTGCCGCCGTTGCAGTTGAGCGTGAGGAGGTTGCCGACAATCGAGTGGCTCTGCACGACGATGTTCTGGGTGGTGGCAATCGGACCACCCGCCAGCACCACCGGTTCGCTGAAAGTCACCAGGATGGTGGTCGCCCCGCCGCTGCGGCACTCCACGTCACCGCTGCCGAGCGGCAGATTGATGTCGAAATTGCCGACCGCCCCATGCATTCTACGCGACACGGCCGAAACCACCGTCGGCGCGCCCGAAACCGTGCGAACGTAGATGTCGGCCAGGGCCCCGTTGTTATCCGGCGTCACGACGTTGGTCCCGACGCTGATAAAGGAAACGGTCTGCCCATCGGCGGAAATGAAGGGCGAGATGCTGTTGCCGTTGGACTCTCCGCCGCCGTGGGTCAGGCTGGCCCGCGAGGTGACGCCCAGGATCCGGTCGCGCACGAAGACATCGGTCTTTTCATTCTGATCCAGGCAGCTCCCGATGAGAATGCCGCAGTTGTAATTGGTGGCATCGCTCTGAAAGGCGACGTACCGGCCGTCATCTGAAACGGCCGGCGCGGTACTGAAGCCGTTCAACTCGACCGTGCTGCCCCCGGGAATGGGGAAGGCCGAGTAGCCCAGGCTGACGCGCTCCGTGTTGCTGGAGACGGCCTCATCGAAGATGTTGTCGTTATCCGCATCGCGGTCGCGGACAAAAATGTCGCGATTACCGTTTCCATCGCCCGCCACCAGGTCGTTGGCGGCGCTGGCGAAAGCGACGTAGCGGCCGCTGTAGGAGATGGAGGGCGCCAGGTTGTCCAGGTTGTTCTGGCTCTGGCCCTCGGCGGAATCCACGCTCACCCGCACGGGCGGCGCGTTGGGATTCTGAAGGTCGTAGACGAACACGTCGTCGGCGTTGTTGGTGTCGCTGGTGTAGATGATGATGTTGGCCGACCGGCTGACGAAAGCCACGTATCGTCCATTACCGGAGATCGCCGGATCGTAGCTGAGCCCTTCCACTGAATTGTTGCAGGGAAAACCCTGAAGGTCGCATTGACGACGGCTGGCCTGAATCGTAGTCGCCTGGTCGATGATGCCCTGAGAGCCGGCTTCATCGAAGATGCCGTCGTTGTCGTGGTCGCGATCTCGGACGTAGATGTCCTGGAATGCCGCATCATCAGAAGTAAATTCGTACTCGCTCTGAAAGGCAACGAAGCGCCCGTCCGCGGAAATCGAGCCGTTGCGGCTATGCCCCGTGCAGATGTCGTTGAGGCAAACGGGGAGCGATTGGGCCTCGTTGCTGCGCACGCTCACGCGCACCGTCCGGTTGGCCACCAGATCACGGACGAACACGTCGGTCAATCCATTGGTATCGTTGAGCACCAGGTTGCTCGCGTCGCTCTCGAAGACGACATAGCGCCCATCGTCGGAAATGTGCCTTGTGCCCGATCGACCGACAAAACTGGCGCTGTTCGCCATCACCTGCCCCGTGGTCACATCCGGGACGCTCACGAGGGTGGTGGTCCCGGTGAGCCGATCCCGCACGAAAACGTCGAAGTAGGCTGAGTCCGAACCGGACAGGTTCGTGGCCGCACTGTTGAAGACGACAAACCGGCCATCCGGGGTCATGGAGGTACCGGCACTCAGGGCATTGGCCTGAGCCGACGAGGTGGCCACACTGACGCGTTGGGTGCCTTGTGCGAACAGGGCAGTGCCGGCCCACGGCATGCTCGTGCCGCAGCAAACCAGGAGAAGGCGCAGCGATTTCCCGCCAACCATAGAGTCTCCCTCACAAAAATGGAACGTGAACGTGAGTGCTTCTTCCGGCCTCCGAAAGGCCCAAAGCAGCTCGATGCCCGAATCGGTGGAAGTGTAGCCAAGTGTGGCTGTAAACAGCAATCTCTGCTCAAGGATTCTTTATTCACATCCTAAATATTTATCAGCGCGGATGTTATGAATGGCTAGCATCCCCGAGGAGACGTGCAGAACCTGCACGAGCGCAGGGCGCTTGTCCCATAAGGACGTGGTTTCTGGATCACCAATGGGGGTCTGGCACGCGAATTGCTAGCCGCTGGGCTGTGTTAAGTATTTTAAAGACAATGCCCTAGGTCGATTTGACCGTTGGTCAAATGCGTGGTATATTCTTCAGTCTTACCTAGGCGAGGTGGATGAGCAGACCCTGGTTTGCTCCGGATTAACCTTATATCAACTCTGGGCTTATGCTCCGCTGGCGCGTGGGCTGCATTGGGGGCGGAGTCTACTCCGAGGGCGTGAGTGTCATCCGTTGACCGGGAAATGCTGACGCGGCAGATCCGCGATGCGGTGGATATTGTCGATCTGGTAGGCAGCTACGTGCGCCTCACCCGAGCGGGCGCCAGCTTCAAGGGGCTGTGCCCATTCCACGAGGAGAAGACCCCCTCCTTTTATGTGCACCCCGTCCGGCAGTTCTTCAAGTGCCACGGCTGCAACGTCGGCGGGGACGTGTACAACTTCGTGCAGCTCCGGGAGAAAGTAGACTTTGTGGAAGCGCGCCGGATTCTGGCCGAGCGCGCCGGAATAAGCCTGGAGGCCGAGAGCCGCGGCGGCCATGGTGGTCCGGGCCGCATTGATCTGGTTCGCGCCAATGAGTGGGCCCAGCAGATCTTCCGCCGCTACTACGAAGGCTCGGCCGGCGAGGAGGCCCGCGCTTACGTGGCCCGGCGGGGAATCTCTGACGCGATGGTGAAGGCATTCGGGCTGGGGCTGGCGGTGAACAGCTTCGACGCGCTGATTCGCCAGGCGGGTCCGGCCCGGATGGATCTGAAGTTGCTCGTCGCGGCCGGGTTGATCAAGGAGAAGCCAGGAGGCGGCTACTACGACACGTTCCGCCACCGCTTGATGTTCCCGATCGCGGACCCCAGTGGGCGGTTAATCGGTTTCGGGGGACGCACGCTCGCAGATGATCCCGCCAAGTACCTGAATACCCCGTCGACCATCTTGTTCGACAAGGGCACCAGCCTCTTCGGACTGGACAAGGCCCGGGAGCGAATCCAGAAAGCCGGCCGGGCGATCATTGTTGAGGGTTACACCGACTGCATCATGGCCCATCAGTACGGCTTCACGGAAACCGTGGCCACGCTGGGGACGGCCATGACCGAAGCTCATGCCCACACGCTGCGGAGGTATACCGACCGGGTGGTGCTGTTGTTCGATTCGGACGCTGCGGGTCAGCGGGCGGCTGAGCGCGGTCTGTCGGTGGCCTTGACGGGCGGGTTGGATGTGTTCCTCACGCGCGTTCCCGAAGGAAAAGACCCCTGCGATTACCTATTATCGGCGGGTGAGGAGGGGTTTGAGCTTGTGTTGAAAGCGGCCGTCCCTGCGCTAGAATTCAGGTGGCAGCAGGTGGCCCGCGGCTTCAGTGATGCGACCAGCGGGCCCGACCGGCGGAGGGCGATTGAAGCTTTCCTGCACGAACTTTCCGCCTGGCTGGTGCGAGGATCGCTCGATCCTATCCAAAAGGGGTTGTTGTTGAACCAGTTGAGCAAACTCCTGTCGCTGCCGGCGGAAGATCTGCACCGGCAGATTCGAGCGATGACTCGGGAGTCCCGGCCAACCCCGGCCGCCCGGCCAGCAGCAGAGGGAACGGACCCGCGCGAGGCCCCCAGCGGAGAGCAGGAGGCCTACCGGCACATCGTGGAAGCGCTGCTCAATGCCCCCGATCTGTATGCGCGCGCCGCCCAGGCGTTGGAGTCGGCGTCTATCCCCCATGCCGATCTGGCTGCCGTGGTCAGGGAGCTGATCGCCTTGCTGAAGAGCGACGAACCATTCCGGCTCGTGGACCTGATCGGACGCTTTGAGGATCCTCGCTTCGGGACCCTGATCACCACCATGCAAGCCCGCGGCGAGCGACGAGGCGGTTATGAGGCGGCGATCGAGGGGGCACTGGATTGGCTGGAGGGGTTTCATGCAGTGCGGCAGACGCGGGCACTGGCGGATGAGATTCGCGGCCAGCTACAGGATTCCGGCGATGACCCGGCGGCAAGCGTGCCTCCCGGTGAGGACGACCGGCTACAGGCGCTGGCGCTGGCGATGAGCGCCAGGAACCCACATTTCTCCCCGACCCGGGCCCGACGGAGGATATTAGGGCCTTAGGGCGTTCGATGGCAGGACGCCTCGCTTCGAGGGATGACAATCGGAACATGCAGGTCAGTGCGGAAGAGCCGCACTGCCCTTTGAGTCAGACGCACGGAGTGACCATTGATGTCGACGATTGAAACGGTGGCGACGGATCCGATTGACAGTGCGATCCGGGAGCTTCTCGAACGCAGTCGGAAGCGCAAGAACGTCATCACCTGGGAGGAAATGAACGAGATTCTCCCGGACGAGGCCATCTCCCCCGACAAGCTCGAAATGATCATGATGACGCTCGATGAGCAGGGCGTTGAGATTCTCGACGAAGTCGAGGCGCGGGATATGGGCCTGGCTGCCGATGGCAAGCCTGTCCGCGTGGCCACCTCCGTCCGCCAGGACGATGACTCCACGGATGAGGACGAGGAGAAGATTGAAGACATCGATCCGGAGGACAGCGGTTCGCGCCGCATCGATGATCCCGTGCGGATGTACCTGACGCAGATGGGCGAGATCCCGCTGCTGACCCGGGCCCAGGAAATCGCTCTGGCCAAGAAGATCGAGCTGACCCGGATGGCCTTCCGGAAGCTGGTGCTGGAGAGCGATTACTGCATCGCCCAGGCAGTGGACATTCTGCAGCAGGTGGCCGACGGACGCCTGCCCTTCGACCGCACCATGAAGATCTCCACCTCGGAGGCCATGGCCAAGAACACCATTACCAAGCTCCTGCCCGAGAATCTCACCACCGTGCGCAAGCTGATGGAGCTGAACCAGGTCGATTTCACCAAGGTGGCCGGTACGCGCATGTCGGCCTCGGCGCGCAACCAGATCATCCGCCAACTCAACCAGCGGCGGCGCAAGATCGCCAAGCTGCTCGAAGAGCTGTCGTTGCGCACCAGTCGGATCATCCCACTGATGAAGAAGCTGGAGGCCGTCTATCGCAAGATGGTCGACGTGCAGAACCGCATCGCCAGCGAGAAGCGCCGCCCGACGATGCTGGCCGACGATCTGGCGGCCATGGAGGATGAGCTGAGCGGTCTCGAATCTCTGATCCTCGAGGACGCCCACCATCTGGGCAGCCGGCTGCGGCGGATGCGCCGCGTTTTCGGCGAGTACGAGGATGCCAAGCGGAAGCTCTCCGGCGGCAACCTGCGGCTGGTGGTCTCCATCGCCAAGAAGTACCGCAACCGCGGACTTTCCTTTCTGGACATCATCCAGGAGGGCAACACCGGCCTCATGCGCGCGGTGGACAAGTACGAGTACCGGCGGGGCTACAAGTTCAGCACCTACGCCACGTGGTGGATCCGCCAGGCCATCACGCGAGCCATTGCCGACCACGCCCGCACCATCCGCATCCCCGTGCACATGATCGAGACCATGAGCCGGCTGCGGAATATCTCCAAGGTGCTCCTGCAGGAGCTCGGCCGCGAGCCGACCATCGAGGAGATCGCCCGCCGGGCCAAGATGCCGGTGAGCGAGGCGCGGCGGGTGATGAAGATCAGCCGGCACCCCATCTCGCTGGACCGCCCGGTAGGCGAGAGCGAAGACTCCTACTTCGGCGACTTCATCGAGGACGAGACGGCCGAGTCGCCGGTGCAGTCGGCCGGCAACGAGATGCTCAAGGACCGCATCGAGGAAGTCCTCAAGACGCTGACCTACCGCGAGCGCGAGATCCTCAAGCTGCGCTACGGTATCGGCGACGGCTACACGTACACGCTCGAAGAAGTGGGCAAGATTTTCAAGGTGACTCGCGAGCGCGTCCGCCAGGTGGAAGCCAAGGCCATCCGCAAGCTCCAGCACCCGGTCCGGGCCCGCAAGCTCGAAGGGTTCATCGATCAGGGATTGCACGCGGAGGCATAGCTCCCTCACCAGGGGCCAGCTCATGCAGACTTCAAGAGGCGCTCGGCTCAGCAGCCGATCGCCTCTCTTTTTCGGGAGGGAGCCAGCGCCGGAGAACGGACACGCCAGGTGCCATGATGAGATCCTCCAGACAATCAATGCCGGTGCTGAAACCAGCGGCTCTGATCTATGCGGCCCTCTGGTTCACCGCGGGACCAGCTTCGGCTTCGAGCGAACCACACGATCCGATGGCCGCCGGTGAACTGCCCCAGTACATCTTCTTCAATATCGCACCGGGCGCGGGCTGGCATCAGGCGCAGCCGGCGAGCATCACGCCAAAGCTGATCCGGCAAGTGGCCCAGACGCTGGGGACACGCGGCAATGATCGGCTCAAAATCGGGGTCAGTTTCATCTTCTCCATCCTCGAGGATCAACCCGAGGTGCTCGCCCGCTCGATGCAACAACTCCTGAGGTCTGTGTCCGCGTCCGACGTGCCGGTGCTGATCACACTGGACGGACAGAACTGGTGGCAGTCGCGCTCGGACTTGTGGAACTGGTGGGACCCGCAACGACCGGGATTCGATCCCCATAACCGCCATAACGTGGAATGGACCGGCTGGGAGCCGTCGACGGCCGTCAAAATCGGGTGGCGCAACTGGGGGCGGCAGATGCGCGTTGCTCCCGCGCCCAACATCGCCTCGCCTGAGTTCCTGACTGAGCACTGGAAGGCGTACGATGTGCTGATCCCGGTGGTGATGCGCTGGTACCGGGCCTTGCCGCCGGAACGCCGTTACCTTTTCGGCGGACTGAAGCTCGGGTGGGAAGCCTCCATCAACGTCAATGCCTACTACTATCCCGACGGGAATCGCCTGCTGGAGAACGCTCCCGCTGATGCGTCGAAGGATCCGACCGGCCACGACGCCAGGCATGGATGGACCTTCGGAACCGCCCTGCTGGGCCATGCCGCTGTGCGCACGGCCGGAATCCGAAGCGACGGGGAGCTCACGCGCGCGGATATGGAGCGGGTAGTGGGTGATTACCTTCAAAAACTCTGCGCCGAGGCACATCGCCGCGGCGTACCTCGACACCTGATCTTCACGCACCAGGGTGGGACTTACGCCCCGTGGGACAAGCACCTCTCATTCCAGCCGGCGATCAACGCCTGCTCGATTCCCGGCTGGAGCTTCTACAGTCACGACCCGGCCGAATGCGGCTCGCTGGCCGTCGATATGCAGGCGGCGGGCCGACAGCAGTGGGCCGCTTCGGAATGGTGGCGAGGGGCACCGGATGCCCGCGGCTGGCGCGACACATTCGAACGAACATTGAGTTTCAAGCGCTGCCGACTGGTCTGCGTGTACAACTGGTCGGGCTTTGAGAAGGCGACGGGCGGCCCCGAAGCAGTACGCACCCTCGTCGAGCAGTCGGCGAGCCGGCCGGCGCCATGAGTTCACCAGACGCAAAGAGGCCGACCTGACGGCCGGCCTCGTGGGATTGTCACTTTCGTAATACCTGCGGCCCGCGGAGGCCACGGAGTTACGCGCTGCGCAACTGCGGCTCGCGCTCGTAGCGTTCGGCGACGAGCTGCTTGGCACGGCCGACGATGTAGAAGGAGCCGGTGATGCACACCAGGTCCTCACGGGTGACGGCCCGCTCGGCGATATCCAGAGCGTCTTCCAGCGTGGCGGCCACCTGGGCCATCTTGCCGCTGCGCTCGACGTACTGCGCGGACAGTTCCGCGGGGTCGGCCGAACGAGGCGACCCGGTGGTGGTGAAGATGACCTTGTCAGCGCCCAACTGGATGTGATCCAGCATGCCGGGGATGTCCTTGTCCGTGCGGCAGGCAAAGATCACCACCATCGAATCGTACGAGATGTTCTGGCCGATAGCCCGCATGAGCGCTTCGACGCTGGCCGCATTATGAGCGCCGTCGACCATAATCCGCGGATCATTGTGAATGACTTCCATGCGGCCCGGCAGGTGCGCTTTGGCCAAACCTTCGATGGCCCGCTGGTCATCGATGGGGAAGCCACGATCCTTCAGGACGGTCATGAGACTCAGGGCCAATCCGCAGTTGATGGCCTGGTGATCGCCGGGCAGCGGCACGGGTAGATGCTCGAAGCGGCTGTTGGCCGTGGTGAGGCTCACCCGCGTCTGGGGCCCTGAGGCGCGAGAGGATTCGAACCGATAACTGAACTCGATATCCCGGCCGGTGAAGCGCAGGGGCGCCTTGACCTTCTCGGCGACGCGCAGCAGCACCTCCCGCACTTCGGGAGCCTGGGGCGAACTGACCACTGGAACGCCCGGCTTGAAGATGGCCGCTTTTTCCTCGGCGATCTGGGGAAGGGAATGCCCCAATTGCCCCACGTGATCGTAACTGATACTGGTGATGGCGCAGACTTCGGGCTTCAAAACGTTGGTGGAGTCCAGCCTTCCGCCCAAGCCCGTCTCGATCACGCCCAGGTTGACCCCCTGCTCGACGAAGTACAGGAAGGCCATGGCGGTCATGATCTCGAAGAAGGTCGGCTCATCCTTGGCCATCTGCCGGACCACCGGGGCCAGCCGGGCGACCAGACGGGTCGTATCGGTTTCGGAAATCATCTGGCCGTCGATCTGAATGCGTTCTCGGACGTCCACCAGGTGGGGAGAAGTATAGAGTCCGATCTTCAGCCCGCAGTTGGAGAGCATGGAGGCCAGCATCATGGCGGTCGAGCCCTTGCCCTTCGTGCCGGCGATGTGAACGCTGCGCAGCTCTTTGTGGGGATTCCCAATGCTCGCCAGGAGGCGGTTCATTCTGGCCAGATTGAAATTGGCCGCGTTATAGCTGACCCGCGTCAACTTCTCGTAGTTCGAGAGATTATCGAGAAAATTGATTGCAGCTTGATAATTTCGGATGGTAACCGGCGCCTTCTTACGCGCCCCGTTCCTGAGGGTGATCGACCGTGCCATATGGCGACTATCCTAACGATTTCCTGTGCAACAGTCAACGGGACGGGACCGAACCGCCCGAGACCGCACCAGATCCAATCGTAACTATATAATAAAAATGAGTTTATTGCAAGCCCACGACTGGACGACCCGCTTGTCGTGCAACGGTGGCATACAACATGCTGGGGAACAACGCGACTGGCTCCACAAGGAACGCGCGTTTTCGGACCAGCAGCAGCTCGGCCTCCATCTGAACCGCGATGTTGACTAAGATCCGCTGGAAGCGGACGTTATCTGATACCCGGATGAGGTTGGATGGGCTGCGAAGAAGGCAGCGGCCGAGTTTTGAATCGGGCGTTTTCCCTACATCTGCCCTGCTTCGCACCTTGGTCCGAACCTGGCACGTATATAGAATGTTGAGGCAGTTGGGCAGCGGTTGTACAGGTGCCTATTGGGGAGGCAGGCCTCTCCTGTCCGATGATGAGCGAACCGGTGGGGTCGGGTTCTGGCCGTCGCTGTGACCGGCTGCCCGTTCATGAATTGCCTGGGCGCCCCGTTGTTGGATGCCGAGGAGGCGCATCCGGCGGGATCCGCATGACTTCGAAGCCTTAAGGAGTTCCGATGTTCGACTCGCGCATGGTCTCGTCGCGTGTCTGGCTGCGCAGTGCACGACATGTCTTCATGATGGTCGCCCTGCTGACGGTACCGACGGCGGCGGTGTGGGCCGATAATATCAAGCCGATAGCCGGCAATGACGCCTTACATCAGAAGTGGCAGGAAGGTCTCGCCTGCCTCGGCCGGGGCGAGTTCGGTAAGGCACTCACTCTGATCCACGAAGTAGCCGCCCAGCAGGAGCCCGACAAACGGATCCGGCAGGTTGATGGCTGGCTGACCGCCTTTGACCATCTCCAGAACGAGCGGGCCGAACGCATCCGCAAGGATTACGAGAAGTACGTAGGCTGGGTCAAAGAGGCAACCGAGAAGAAGCTGTGGCACGACGCCATCAAGAGCGCCAACCTGGCTTACAACAACGCCACCGACCAGGAGGCCTTCCGCAAGGAGCCATGGCTGGCGAAAGCCGTGGCCGGCGCCAAGCAGGCGGCTACTGAGTACGAGCAGGACAACAAGTGGCTGAAGGCGGCACGGATTTACGTGCGGCTCATGGACATGTTCCCGCGTCACCCGGAATACAAGGAGGCGCTGGACCGCTGCCAGGCACACCTGCGGCTGGACTACACCTACGCGCCGGACGCAGACTGGGAGGCGTCGGTCAGCAACATTACACCGGACATGGCCCAGGACGCTTTCCGGAAGATCGAGGACGAGTATCTCACCGAGCCCGACTTCAGGGAAGCCGCGGTTGCTGCCCTCAAGCACATTCTGCTGATGACCCAGGAGTCCAAGCTGGCTCGCGTGTTCAAGAAGATGGAAAACCCCGAGAATCTGGCGGAGTTCCGCCGGGTGGTGAACGCCCGGCTGCGCATGGCCCAGGACAGCGATGAGCTGGACGCCCGGGACCTGAACACTCATTTCGAGCGCGTTCTGCGAATCAACCGTGAGATCCAGCTCTTTCCGCAGACCGTGCTGATCCATGAG
>BTUC01000102.1:0-18750 GCA_045863575.1 Phycisphaerae bacterium | reverse complement strand
CCTTGAGTTCGTAGTGGCCACCGCTTTGCACGGACGGCAGGTTCCTGGCGTTGTGCAGCTTGTGCACCATCACCCGCATATCGATGCTCTGGCCGGTTTCGGTGTTCTGCGATCCGGCCGTGTGGCAGGCCAGGCAGCTCATGACACCCTCGCGCTGATTGCCATGGCCGCTCAGTTGGCCATGGCACGCGTTGCAGCTCGTGTTGCTCACCGTCCCGGAGTAGGCCACAGCCGGACCGCCCACGCCGAACTGGAAATCATGCGTATCCGTGAGGATCGGCTCGCGCTCGCCGGCCGTCGGAGTCAGTCTTCGGCCGTACATGAGCACGGTGTACGTGCCAGCGTCCAACGGTTTGCCGCTGGGCAGGTACTGCTGGCCCCATCCCCCTGCGGAGGAGTAGATCTGATCGGCCGGCGCCTTGCCGATGCTGTTGATCTGGGCTGGATAATTGGCCGGCAGAGCTGGCGCGACGTAGGTGTAAGTGCCGTTCCCGTTATCCAGGAAGTCTGACGCACTGACCGCCAGGGCGCCGTTGCTCCAGAAGGCTTTGGCCGGAACGATGTTCTGGTAGAGCGTGGTCGGCCCGATGACGATGACCTCGAGTCGATCGGCCACCGATTTGTCGCCGGAGACCAGCGGCTGCGGATCGATGGTGCTGTTGCGGAGCTTGAAGGTGATCCGCGGCCGGTCGCCCGCCTGGAAGTACGCACCGCCGCCACCCGTCATACCAGTAATCCCCAGGATGTCTACCGCCGGCGCCGTGCCTTCCTGCTCAGGGTGAGTGGGATGCTGGTGCATCACGCGCACGTCCCAGTTGGCGCCCGGCCCGTGGCAGGCCGAGCAGGTGCTGTCGTCGGGGAACGTGTGGTTGACACCACTCGGGAAGACGCGATACGCCGGATCGTTCAGATCCGCCTGGGTCAGCAGGCCTCCCGATACAGAAGGATGCGACTTGTCGAGCACGGTGCCGGTTGTGAAGCTGATGTCGTCATGGCACGTGCTGCACTTCGCACGCGTGATGCTCGTATAGCTTTGCCCACCCTGAGCCGCGCCCTCGTGGCAGGCGGCACAGTCGAGAGTCCCGCTGGGCATGACGGTGAAGCCGACCTCGGAGAAGTCGATCAGACCGCTGAAGCCGCGTATGGCGTAGTGATACGGATCCGCGCTGTTGGCCGTGGCCGCCACGCGAGGCAGCGCATGTCCGCTGTGCAGGCGATGGATCATGTCGTGGAAGTTGATGTTCAAACCGGGCGTTGAAGCCGGGTTGCTGATCCGGTCCTCTGACCCTGCCGTATGGCATACCACGCAGCCGCTGACCGCAAACCGGTTGCCGCCGTGCAACTGAAGATCGTTGTGGCACTGGTTGCAGGCATCGCGGGTGACCACCTGGCGGGACGCAAGCACCGGCGGATTCGCCCCGTCCGCATCCACGACGAAATCAAACGTCGCGTCTCCAGCCTTGCGGACGCCGTTGAGCGTGCGTCGAGCTTCGATGAGCACGGTGTAGGTGCCATCGAGCAGCGCCTGGCCGGTCAGTTCACCGTCCGCCGGACCGAAGGCAGCCGAGTCATTCAGTGGCGCCGCATAGACGCCTGGGAAAGCCGCTCGGCTGTAGGTGATCGATCCATCGGGATTCTCGACGAAGTTGGCGGTGTCGGAGGGAATGACACGCTGATAGTTGCTCGTCGGCCCGGACACATAAAGCTGGAGACGATCGAGGGCGGACCTGGGAATCACGTTCCCGGCATCGTCCTGAACCGTGAAGTTCACGGTGAACGCGCCGCCTGGCTGGACAATGGCTCCACCGTTCACGCTGGAGATCTGGACCACTGTCCCCGGCAGGGATGCAACCGGCGAAGCATACCGCAGGAAGGCACCGGGCACATCCTGGCCGGTGAGTCCCTTGTAGGCCGCTTGCAGCGCGCCTACGGCATAGGCCGTGTTGTGAACCCCGTAGTCGCCGCTGTTGATAACGAACTGCCAGTTCCAGATCGCGTTCTTGACGGCTGCCTGATCCGCGGCGGGTACACCGGCGACATTCCAATAGGGATGGCCGGCCAACTGTACGGCACCCTTGGCCTGAATCGCAGCCAGTACTAAGTCCAGCAGTCCGCGCGTTTCATCTTGAACGCCTTCAATGCTGCCGTCACCATCGTAATCGCCGTGCGCGGTGCGATTGAGCGTGTCCAGACCTGGATGGCACGACTGACAGGCGTTTACCACGTTCTCGACACCGTAGTCCGGATCGGCGGGATCATGCACCTTCATGCTGAAGGAGTGGCCGCCGACTTTGCCGGCGCCGGGCTGACCGGCCGCGGGACCAGGAGCCATGTGGCAGTCCGTGCAGGAGGTCAGGACTGCGTGCGGAGAGCTCTGCAGCGTCTCGCCGAAACTGTTGGCGTTGATGCCCTGGAGCATGGGCGCGCCCAGCAGGTAATGCGGCGTCAGGGAACCGTCGTCCGGGGCTACGCGACCGTTGTGGCAGGTGTAGCAGGTGGCGGACGGGCCCAAATTGTTCAGGGTGAGATCCTGACCGACGGCCGGGATGGTCACGCTGTCGTGCGTGCGCAGCAGCTCGGCGTCTTGCGGAGCGCCGTGCACCGAATGGCAGACAACGCAGTCAAGTACGCGGAACGAGCCGTTCTGCTGGGCAGCCGGCAAGCCCTTGGTGCTGTCAATATAGCCGTTGCCCGAGTGGCACTTCCGGCAAGCAGCCCGGTTGGGCAGGCTCCAGTCGTAGTGGACGAACGCTTCGGCATGAGAATCGGCATGCCCGGCATGCTGCCACTCGGCCACTTCGGTGTGGCACTGGGCACACAACGCGCCGTCCTTCACCGTCGCCCGCAGATATTGTGCATCGGGTCCCGCGCTGTCGTGAGGGTTGTGGCACGTGCCACAGCGAATGTTCCCGTTATCCAGATGCAGTGAGAGTTCGCTGCCCGGTGCAGGCCCCGGCACGCCTGGCGGGGACGATGCCGGTACGCCCCAGGGGTGGGATTCACCCTTATGCCCGCCGACCACCACGCTGTTCATCGCCCGCCCCGAGGGCATGTGACAGGAGAGGCAGATGTTCTCCTGGCCTGCGGACGTCAACATCCCACCGTCAGGCGAGCCGTCCAGAGAGTGGCAGCGACCGCAGGAGTACGCCGTGTCAACCTGGTGAGGCGGTTGGAGCGGAAAGCCACCTGACTGAGCCTTGGTTTCCTGAGGTGCCGCCAGGATGGCCTCTACCGCTGCCGGCAGCCCCGGCGTGGCATCACCATCCGCCATCAGCTTCTCAACACTATTGGCTTGGGGCGCGGAACAGCTCAGTCCAAATACCTCGATGGCGGGATCGTTCGTGCTCACCGCATAAAGGCGGCCGCCACTGATCAGAAGATCGCATGGGATCCGCAGCAGTGCCGGACCAAACCCGTAGCCGACGACGGGGAGGAACTGCGTGTTCAACTCGCGACCCAGAGGACTGAAAGCCCGGATGGTCCCCATGACGGCGTCGGCCACGTAGATGTTGCCGCAGGAGTCAACGGCCAGACCCTCGCTGCGGGGAAACCAGGCCAGCTCCGTGCCGGGCAGATAGATGGAGTGGTAACCGAACTTGAACTGGAGGATGCCGGCCGTGTCGAAGACTTCCACCCGGAAGTTGTCCACATCGGCCACCAGGACCAGGTCGCGTGCTGCATCGATAGCAATCGCTTGTGGCGACTGGAACTCGCCCAGCCCGGAGCCTTCAACGCCCCACGCTCGAAGGAGCGTGGCCGTGTTACCATCGAAGACAAAGACGCGATGCGCGGCGCTGTCCGCCACGTAAATCTCGCCGGTCCCGGGATGGACAGCCATATCGTTGGGAGCGGAGAAACTCAACGGCGATGGATCCAGAACGCCCTGGGGAACGAATGCGGCGTCATAGATGCCGACGGCCCCATCACGGCGGGAGATGAACACCCGGCCATCCAGGCCGACGGCAATACCGATCGGTTCTTCCGGGATCGCCCAGGTATTCGAGACCGAACCGTCGGCCGCGAATTCGACGATCTTGCGCCCGGTTTGATCGGTGACGTACACGCCTCCCCCGAGGGACGCAGCGAGACGCCCGGGGGTTCGCAGTTCCGCGCTCCAGGTGGCGGCGTACTGTAAGTCCGTGGTCTGGCCCAACGTTGCCGTGGCCAGAGTAAGAAGACAGGCAGCGACCATCGAGGTGTCCTCCGCGCCGATAGGGCTGCCCACAGCGGGTATTCAACAACGAAGCCATGGGGCAACCGGCAGCATGTCCGCGAAAGGACCTACGCAAGAGCTATGCCAGCACCTGACAGCCTTGAAATCAGACGTCGGATAGGAGCTCCGAATAATGTAAGCTCGTATGTGGCAGAGATTTGAGCTTCGTGCCGCAGAAGCTTGGGGCAGAATGCGTTTCCCAGCGGCGGGAGGCTCGGGATGGGCTTTTCCAAGTCTTGAGAACGCCACGATGACGGTGAATCCCTCCGACTGAGCGATCAATCGCGTGAAGCTGAACGGGAAAAGCCACACACCGGTGGCGCAACCTCCTCAGCGACATAAGTCCACCTCGAGCCAATAGTTGCGCACAAAATACAACAATTCTCCCGACACGGTGAGGCATTTAGCCCAAACACCCCAGCGGGCGGCCGGCGTCGTTTCTCAAAAACAGGAAAGCAAGATCAGTTGAACTCGTCTCCCCGCAATTGATCGAAGAAGACGTCGAGGGAAGCGTCGAGGGCGCTGCGCGCGAAGGTATCGAAGGCGTCCACAATGGCGTTGCGGAAGTCGGTGCATGCACCGCCCATCAGGCATGGAACGACCAGGAACAGGGCCAGCAGCAGGCGTTTTCTCATCAGCGAGACTCCGCACGCGACACGCTTCGAAACTTCGATCGGGACCCTGCACCGATGACTCGCACCGAGTGGTCGCTGGCGTCACCAGAGGGACCTGCCGCGAATCCTAGCAAGCCCGGTGGGGAATGCCAGAAGGGTTCCCGCACATTCGGCGCGGAATTGTGGCACGCGGTTTGCAACTTCAGCAACCTCCAGGTGCCCGGATGGCACATCGAGGCGGGGATGCCCCCGCCACGCGAGGCGATCCTTTCAGACAGGGCGGACGATCCCGTGGGACAGGCGGCCACGATGACCCAAGGCGACGCGGATCAGCGACGCTCGCGATCCGAGGCTCCCGACCCCATCGTGGCTGCGCGGGGACCGGCTGCACCGTCCCCTGAGTCTCCGCCGCGTTGCTGCTGGCGGACACATCCGGAAGCTCAGGATGGGATCGGCCGGCCGAACCGATCACGAATGGTGGTGGGGATGGGCATTCTTGCCCTGTTCGCCGCCTTCGCCACGCTCTCGGTCGGGTGGGAAGTGGCCGAACGGCGTCTCTTCGCAGGGCTGCCCATCGGCTGGCATCACGCCATCCTGACCACATGGGCCGGTCTGATCGCCGGAGTAGCGTGTGCCGCCGTCTACATCCCCATGCGGCGGCAGCATCAGCGGTTATCGGCCACCGCTGAGGAACTGACCCGTCTGCTGGATCGTTACCAGGCAGACCCCACCGCGCCCTGCCGCTTTGAGAATCCGCACCTGGTGCACTGTCGGGACGTTATTCATTGCGATGAGCCCACCTGCGCCATGTATACAGACCGGGACGCGCGCTGCTGGCAGATCATGGCCCTGCAACGAGCCCACGGCGACCATGTTCCGCCAAGGATCGAGATCCAGCATTGCCTCCAGTGCGCGGTCTACCGGCTGTCCTGCCCGGACAAGCTGACCGAACTGGGCGAGAGCTTCAACAACCTGATTTTCCTGCTGCAGAAAGGCAATGAGCAGTTCGGACGCTTGCAGGCCCAGATGATCGAGAAAGGCAAGATGGCCGCCATCGGCCAGATCGCCGCCGGCGTGGCTCACGAGGTCGGAAACCCCCTCTCCAGCATCTCCTCCATCGTGCAGATGCTCAAGCGCAACAAGAGCTGCCAGGCCATGATCGAGCAGCTCGAGCTGATCGAGCGGCACATCAAGCGGATCTCGGTCATTGTGCGACAACTGGTGACCATGGCCCGTCCGGCCGCCGAACGCTGGGAGCGGATCGACGTCGGTCCCATTCTCGAGGAGGCGGTTCGGCTGATCGCCTTCGACCGGCGAGCCCGCAACGTGGAGATCGACTACGAGACGCCTGCCAAACTGCCGCTCACGTGGGGAATCCGCGGAGAACTACAGCAGGTGTTCATCAATCTCGCTCTCAACGCCCTGGACGCCATGCCGGACTGTGGCACACTGAAGATACACACGGAGGGTAATACCCGCTGCATCACCGTCTGGTTCGAGGACACCGGCTGCGGCATCTCGCCCGAATCGGGGCGACACGTGTTCGAGCCGTTCTACACCACCAAGGAGCCCGGCCATGGCACAGGCCTGGGGCTGTCGGTGAGCTACGGGATTGTTCAAAAGCACGGCGGGACCATCGACTTCACGTCGGTAGTCGGACAAGGAACGGTTTTCACGGTTCAGATTCCAGTTCTGAAGCAACCACTGGTCGGAAACAATGGGCCAAGTCACCATACTGCTGGCGGACGATGAGGATACGTTGCGGGTCAACCTCGCCCGGGTCCTCGAGGAAGAGGACTTCGAGGTTATCGCCTGCGACAACGGCACCGATGCCTTGAAAGCGCTCAAGAGCCACAACATCGACGTGCTGATCACCGATCTGCGCATGCCCGGCATCCGGGGCATGGACCTGATCGACCACGCGGTGAAGCGCAGCCCCGAAATGGTCATCATCGTGGTAACGGCATTCGGCGAGGTGGAGACGGCCGTCGAGGCGATCAAGAAAGGCGCGGCGGACTACATCTGCAAACCGCTCATCTTCGACGAGCTGATCTTCAAGCTCAAGCGACTCTTGGCCCAGGACAAGCTGGCCAAGCAGAACCGCGTCCTCCGCGAGCAGATCCGCCAGTCGTGTGAGCCGCCCCAGATGGTCGCCCGCTCACCGGCCATGAGCATGATCCTGGACACCATCCGCCGCATCGTGCACACCACCAGCAATGTTCTCATCTGCGGGGAAAGCGGTACGGGCAAGGAAGTGCTGGCCCGCATGCTGCACTACAGCGGCGTCACCCGCGACATGCCCTTCGTGGCCGTCGACTGCGGCGGCCTGGTGGAGACGCTGGTGGAAAGTGAGCTGTTCGGCTACCGCCGCGGAGCCTTCACCGGGGCGGAGAGCGACCGCATCGGGTACTTCGAGTCCGCCGACGGAGGAACGCTGTTCCTGGACGAAATCGGCAACCTGCCGCTCAAGAGCCAGGCGGTCCTGTTGCGAGCGATCGAGGAGAAAGCGATCACCCGCGTGGGCGACAACCGGCCCCGCCCGGTCAACATCCGCATCGTGGCCGCAACCAACAAGGATCTGGAGAAGGCCGTCGAGGCCGGCGAATTCCGTGAGGACCTCTACTTCCGGCTCAATGTGGTGCGCATCACGGTGCCGCCTCTGCGGGAACGCCCCGAGGACATCCCCCCACTGGTCGAACACTTCGTCCAGAAGTACCAGGTGGAGATGAAATCAAGCTGCCCCGGTTTTGAACCTGAAGCCATGGAGGCGCTGTGCGGCTACCGCTGGCGGGGCAACGTCCGCGAGCTGGAGAACGTGGTCGAGCGGGCATTCATCTTTGCAGGCGACCAGCCGGTCACGCTTCAGGACCTGCCGACCGCGATCAGCCGCCAGGCGACTCCCGCGTTCAGCCTGGACCTGCGGTCAGCGACCCGCGACTTTGAGCGCCAGCACATCGCCAAAACGATGAAGCGCTTGGGATACGACAAGGCGGCGACGGCAGAGGCCCTGGGCATCGGACTCTCCAGCCTCTATAGGAAAATGGAAGAGTTGGGCATCTCCAAAACGCTGGCTGAGGCCGAACCGTCCGCAACGACATGAGCTTGGTCCTTCCCTTGTGAGAATTCCATGCCCTGCCACTCACCGAGAACGCGATTCACGTGGCCCTGTGTGGCGTACCTGCTGGCCGTCGCGACCACGGCGGTAGCGCAACCGGCCGGACACGGCTTTCACCCCCCCATGCCCGATCAGCGGCTGTACTTCCAGTGCCGGCCCGAAACCGGAGATGGATCAGAAGCCCCGGCCATCGAAGTCCCCGTGCAACTGCGCTCGGAGGCGGTTTCCGCCGGTCAGGAACAGCTCGTCGAGTTACCGGCGCCGTTCGAGCCCGTGCGCCTGAAGCAGTACCTGCCCCAGGCGGTGCTGGAGCAAAGCATTCTGACGGACGAAAGCGGTCAGTCGCAGCCGGCGATCCAGCTCTCGATTGAAGGACCGACGCAGTCATTCAAACGCTGGCTGCTGGCTGGTGACAACGAGCGGAACCGCCTGATCAGCTTCATTGGAACGTGGCGATACATGGTCGTAGCCGGCAAGCCGCAGCGCGATGAGCTCTTCGTGCAGTTTCGCGATGAACTGACCGCGCCCGCCCGCCTGATAGTGAGTCGACCCGACGGCAGCGATCCTCGCGAGATGCCCGCGGAAACAGGTCTAACGCGTTCGTTTGAAGATCTGGGCTGTACAATCCGGGTTCGCGAGTGGTATCCGCACTATGCCCTCGAGAACAAGTCGGGGCGGCCGGTGAACGTGTCGGACAAACGGATCAACCCGGCCGTGCTGGTCGAAATCGAACGGGCAGGTTTCAAACGCGAGCAGCAGTGGGTATTCGCCCGCTTTCCGGACTTCAAGCCGCGCGAATCTTCTTCAATCGCATGCCGTGTGATACTGGAATGCCCATTGGATCGCCAGAGCGACACACCGGATTTCCTCCTGGTCACCATCCCACGCGGTGAAACCCAGGAAGTATGGACGCGGCACAAGGGCAAGACCATTGCGCGCCAAGTAAGCGCCCAGGATCAGATCGAGGTAATCGGCTCGCCCTACAAGTTCCGTATGGCGGACTTCTCGCCATCCGCCCAACTGATGGAAACTTATCGCCCCGCGCCCGGGAAGGGCACGGTGGCCGCCCTGGAGATCGAATACCCGGATTCGGACGGCAAGCCGGCCACCATCTGGCTGGAGTCCGGCAAAGCCCGGGTCATCACCGCCCAACAGGGAACGCTCGTGGTCAGCTTTGGACCGCGAACCGAGAAACCTCCACAGGCGGCCCACGGTCAGGTCAGCACGGCCCCCTGAGCAGCATTGGCGACCGTTCGCTGGTAGCGCCGCAGCCATCCGTGATTCATCCGTGCCGCCGGCGGCTGCCATTCCTGCTTCCGCCGGGCGAGCTCGTTCTCGGGCACCAGCACGTCAAGCTTGCAGTTGGGAATATCGATGCAGATGCGGTCGCCGTTGCGCAGGAGGCCAATCGGCCCACCTTCCGCCGCCTCGGGCGAGATGTGGCCGATGCACGCCCCGCGTGTTCCGCCGCTGAAACGACCATCCGTGACCAGGGCCACCTTGTCGCCCAGGCCCTGGCCCATGATGTAGCTGGTGGGCGCCAGCATCTCCTGCATGCCCGGTCCGCCACGCGGACCTTCATAGCGGATCACGACCACGTGCCCTGGCTTGACCTTCCCGCCGAGAATCCCCTCGCAGGCTTCCTCCTGCGATTCGAAGATGATGGCTTCACCCTCGAAGACCTTCATGCTGTCCATGACTCCGGCGGATTTCACCACGCTGCCTTCCGGGGCCAGGCTGCCGTAGAGAATGGTCAGGCCACCTGACTTCGAATAAGCCTTCTCGACCGGGCGAATACAGTCGTGCGGATCGAAGCCCAGTTCCTTGGCCGTCAGGTCGGTGATGGACCGGTATGTCCGCTTCACGCTGGAGCCGGCCGCGAGCCGTTTGCCGCTGGGACCCACCGCCGCCAATTCGAGTGCCTCGGTGCTGGCGCGGGCATCCCGGATGTCGTGCTCGTCAATGTTCTCACCGAGCGTCTTGCCCGTGACGGTCAGGCAGCTCTCCTTGAGCAGACCCGGGCAGCCGCGCCGGACCTCTCCGAGAATCGTATGGATCCCGCCCGCACGGTGGATGTCCTCTACGTGATAATGGGAACTGGGACTGACCTTGCAGATGTTGGGTGTCTTGCCGGCCAGCTCGTTGATGTGTTGCATGGTGAAGGGCACACCGGCCTCATGGGCAATCGCCAGGATGTGCAGCAGTGTGTTGGTCGATCCGCCCATGGCCATGTCCAGGACCATCGCATTGGCGAAGGCATCGAACGTCGCAATGTCGCGGGGCTTGATGTCCCGGACCACCAACTCGACGATCTGCCGCGCCGCGCGCTGGTAGAGCCGCTTACGATCCTCGCTGGTGGCCAGCACGGTCCCGTTACCCGGCAAGGCCATGCCAAACGCCTCGCACAGGCAGTTCATGGAGTTGGCCGTGAACATGCCGGAGCACGAGCCGCACGTGGGGCAACCGAATTCTTCCAGCGTCTGCAACTCCGCGTCGCCGATTTTGCCGATCTTGCGCGCCCCGACGCCTTCGAAGACGCTGATCAGGTCCACGGTCCGGCCGTCGGGCGTCCGGCCCGCCTCCATGGGGCCGCCCGAAACGAAGACCGTCGGCACATTCGTGCGCATCGCCGCCATGAGCATGCCGGGGACGATTTTGTCGCAGTTGGGAATGCAGATCATGCCGTCAAAACGATGGGCTTCGATCATGGTCTCGACGCAGTCGGCGATGAGCTCGCGCGAGGGCAGCGAGTACTTCATGCCCAGGTGCCCCATGGCGATGCCGTCATCCACGCCGATGGTATCGAAGACGAACGGCACACCGCCCGCTTCGCGCACGCACTCCTTGACGAACTGGCCGACCTCATTCAGGTGGGCGTGGCCGGGGATGATATCGACGTAGCTGTTGACCACGGCGATGAACGGCTTGTTCTCATCGCCCTCCTGGAAGTTGCCCGTGGCCCGCAGCAGGCTGCGATGCGGCGCCCGTTCGAAACCCTTCTTGATCGTATCGCTGCGCATGTTCGCCTCCGTTTCGGCGCCCAACAAAAAACCCCACTCAGGCAATCGGCCTGGCGGGGGTCACGGGGTAGGTCTCCGTCGCGCGGACCATACCCAGGTCGATCCGGGCAGAAGTCTCGTCAGGTCGGTGCAACCGCACCGAGAGACTTTATCGCCCGGCCCATGTTATGGGCATCTCCTCGGGGCTGCAAGACTCAAGATTCCTGAGAAAGGAGGTGGACGCCGCTGAGATGGGAGATCGGTACACCGCCAACCTGCGCTTCTCACATTCTGCAAAGCCACTTGCTGGCTTTCCCAGATCTGGGAAGCCCGCAGAGAGCCGGGCGGGGGCCACGGAAAGGCCGCGTGACGCCTGGGAGGCGGTTAAGCCTTTGGGCGGTGGCGGGTTGCATGCCGCCGGGGCAAGAGTGCTTAGGCCCGCAAATCGGCTGGCGATCCGTGGCACAGGGTATGTAGCTCGACAGCCAGAGAGCGCAGGTCCCTCTCGCCCGAGCGGTGGCGACACACGCCACATCACCAGCGCCGCAGCGGCGTTCCAGGCGGCGGAAAGCGGGAGGAGGCTTCACAAGCAGAGCGAGGAACATCTTATGCACCGCGGGATCGGTTTACTCTCACTGGCACTGGTTGGATTGATGGCCGCCACCACTCTGGGGCAGATCGTCCCCGGCGACCCGGGCAGCTACCCCTCCGTCGAGATCAAGAATTCGCCCCATAACCTGAACAACTATCCCGGCGTGCGGATTCCGGGCAACCAGATCTGCCTGCCCTGCCATACGCCGCACAACGCGCTGAAGTCCGGGCGCGAGAACGTGCTGTGGAATCATGCGGAGACCAACCAGACGTTCATCATGTACGGCAACACGGCCGGCCAGCCGGAAGGCCACAGCAAGATGTGCCTCAGTTGCCACGACGGCGTGACCGCCATCGACAACTACGGCGGAACCAACGGCGGCACGACGGTGATCACCGGCCGGGCCAACCTGGGCACCGACTTGTCCAACGATCACCCCATCGGCATTGAATATCCGACCGCCCGACCGGCGGAATATCGCAACCCCAGCACGTTCTCGCCGGGCATCGGCGGCGGACCGGGCGTGCGGTTGATCACCATCAGCGGCCTCGACCGGGTCGAATGCACGTCCTGCCACAACGTGCACAACAACGGCCTGGGAAACTTCCTCCGCGTGCCGGTGGAAGAGAGCTATCTGTGTCTCGAGTGCCACATCAAGTAATCTGAACGCGAAGGCCGGTTGCTTCCTGACGCTGGCGCACAGCGCAGCCGAAGGGAGCGGCCGGCGGCATGGCCGTCGCGTGCGGTCTGCATGCCTCTATCGGGCATTTTCCTCCAGCGCGGGTCAAGAGGGAACGTTGCGGTGTGAACCGCGTGACCTTACCATGCGCAGCGAGGTGTTCAATCGTGAAGCCCCGGGCCGTCCGTCTCATCAAATTCGTCAGCGCTTCGGCCGTGCTGCTGGCAGCCGGCTGCCAGACCACGCCCAGGCAGACAGAGACTCTGCTGCTTTTCCCCCCGCCGCCGGAACGACCGCGCTTCCAGTTCCTGACCTGGGCCACTTCGGCAGACGAAGTTGAACGCACCCGCGGCTCCTTCGAACGGTTCGTGCTGGGCGATGAACCGATGGTCAGCCGGGCGATCAACAAGCCTTATGGCATGGCCGCCCGAGACGGCGTGCTCTACGTGTGCGACACCAAGGGGCTGTGTCTGTGTCGGCTCGACTATCGCAACAAGAGCTTCACGGTTCTCGGCGCGAGCGGGCCGGGCCGACTGCGCAAGCCGATCAACATCATCATCGATCCACTGGGCTACAAGTTTGTGGCCGACCCGGAGCGCAAGCAGATCGTCGTCTTCGGCCCCGACGACGAGTACGTTACGGCGTTCGATCTGCCGGCGCCCTGTCGTCCGGTGGACGTCGCGCTATATGAGAACGAGCTGTTCGTCCTGGACAACGACGAAACCTGCCAGGTCGTCGTGCTGAATCGGCAGACTGGCGAGCTGCTGCGCACCTTCGGCGGTCCGGGCGGAGAGCCGGGTGAGTTCAAAATTCCCAGCAGCCTGTGCACCAGCCCCGATGGCCACCTCTACGTGAGCGACACCCACAACTGGCGCATTCAAAAGCTCACGCGCAACGGCGAGCCGGTGTGGGTGCGAGGCGAGCCGGGCCACCGCATCGGCGAGTTCGGACGGCCGAAAGGCATCCGCGCCGGCCCGGACGGCGTGATCTACGTGGTGGACGCGGCCACTGAAATGGTTCAACTGTTCGATGCCGAGGGACGCCCATTGATGCGCCTCGCCGGGCCGGGCAACGCCCCCGGCGCGCTGGGGCTGCCGTCCTCGGTGGCCATCGATACGACTTCGTTGGCCGACTTCCAGCAGTACATTCACAAAGACTTCAAGGCCGAGTATCTCGTTTTTGCGGTCAGCCAGTACGGCGATTACCTGGTTAACGTCTACGCCTTCGGGTCATTTCCGGAGGGCTATCAGCTGTCGCAATCTCAGATCGCGGTGTTGCCCGCGCCACCGGAGAAAGGCATCGGGCCGGTCAACGGCGAGGATGCGGCCGCGCCGGAGCCGCCCATGCCGCACTCGATGCCAAGCCAGGATTGATCTCATGGTCAAGGGACAGCGGCCTGAGCACAGACGGCGCGCACGGCTCCTGTCGAGTGCCGTGCTCTCGGTGGTCACGCTCGTCGCCGCCTGCTCGGACCCGCAATCCCGCTACCGGGTTCTGAGCTTCTTCTTCGACGGTGTGCCGGAGCCGGGCGCTGCTCCCCCGCCCCGAGGATACCAGCCCCGGCTCTCACCGGCCGCACAGGCCATGGCCGGCGCCGCGGAGGAGAGGCCGGCAGCCATTCCGCTGACCTACTCGCACGTCCCCTACCGCGACAACCGCTGCGACGTCTGTCACAACCCGGGCAGTGGATTGCTCTTCCGAACGGCGCAGGAGGGACTGTGCCGGAAGTGCCATCCGGATGTACCCGGCGAAGTACCGTTCGTGCACGGACCCGTGGCCGTCGATGACTGTCTAGCCTGTCACAGTCCGCACGCGGCCGCCTGGCCCGGCCTGCTGGTTCAGGACCCTGCGAAGCTGTGCCTCCGCTGCCACGTCCGCGCGGAGCTCACCACTGGCCCGCATCATGCCACGATCGACACTCGGGCTTGCGGTGACTGCCACAAGCCGCATGGTGGAGCGGACAGGTTTTTCTTGAGAGCCGAAGCGAACGTTGCGCCGGAGAGACCGAAAGATTCGTGAATCTCCGCACCGGCTCTGCCCCCCCGCAATCCGGGGCGGCCAGAGCGGGCGCGGGTGGTCCGCGCCGGCACTGAGTGTGACGCTTGTGCTGCTGGCCGGGTCGGCTGGGTCGCTGGCCCAGACCGTGGAACCGGGCGGCTTCCACATCACCAATCACAAGGGTTACTTCGAATTCGTCACCCGCCAGCGGGAGAACGACCAGAAATCCAAGACCGGCAGCGGAGACATCCGTTCCGAAGAATCGATCTTCGAAGAAAGCGCTCGCCTGGACGTGGAAGGATACGCGTATCACCCCAACTTTCTGGAATTCTTCGCGGGTGGGTTGTTTGGGTTGCTCCAACAGCGCTTCGAAAGCGAATTCGGCGATGAAGAGGAGAAGAGCAGCGACGATGGCACCATCCTGGAGTTTGACCTGCAGGGCAACTTCTTCAAGAAACGGCCATATCCCGGCTCGATTTTCGGCCGACGATACCGCGCGTTGGAACCCCGGCCGTTCCAGTCCAGCATCCAGACCACCACCACCAACTATGGAGCCATCTGGCAGTACGTCCATCCGAAAGTCCCGACCACCATCCAGTTCAACCATACCGAAGTGAACCTGGACCCGCTCAGCGATGAGGAGGACGAGAGCGAACAGAAAAACACCCTGTTCCGTTTCGAAACGGGCTATGTCTTCAACGAGCACAACGCACTGTCGTTCCTCTATACGCATGATGAGGTCAGCGAAAAGCCCTTCGATCTGGATTACGATGCGGACGAACTGACGCTCGGCCACCGGCTGGATTTCGGCGGCGACAAGCGGCACCGGCTCGAATCCGAGTTGAACTACCGCGACCAGCGGGGCACGTTTGAGCTGGAACGGTTCCGCTGGCGCGAGACGCTGCGGCTGCAGCATACTGAATCGCTGCGTTCCTGGTACCAGACGGAGGTCATCGATCGAACTCAGGGCAGCCTGCTCGGCGTGCCGCCGATCGAAGAACGTTCGTACCTGTTCAGCGGCACTGTGGAGCATCAGCTTTTCCAGAGCCTCATCTCGCAGCTCAGTGGCTATGCGCAGCGGCAGGAATACGAAAACGGTCCGGAGGTCGATCGCTTCGGGCTGCTGGGCAGCCTGGACTACCGCAAGCGCACCCCCATTGGCCTGCTGCAGGCGGACTACCGCCCTCGATTTCAGAAGGAAGAGCGCACAGGCGGTGAGCGGGAGTTTGAGGTATTCAGAGAGCAACACGCCTTTCGCGATCCGGAGCCGATCGTGCTGGGCAATCCCAACATCGAGCCCGGCTCGATCCGGATCACCGCGGAGGACCAGGTCACGAATTACCAGCCCGGCCGTGACTACCGCGTGCAACGGCTGCAGGATCGGGTGGAAATCCGGCGCGTGCCCACCGGGCGCATCGTGGATGGCCAGCCCGTGCTGATCAGCTACGTGTTCGGCTCCGGCGGGTCCTTTGAGCTCACCACCGTGGGCCAGGACGCGGGGGTGCGGCATCACTTCGATTTCGGGTTGACCCCCTACTACCGCCTGCGCTGGCAGGACCAGGAGATCGAGCCGGAGACGGCCACGGGCGCGGTACCCGAGGACATCGAGGCGCACATCATCGGCGCGGAGTTCGACCGCTGGTCGCTGCGGCTGGGGGCGGAGTACGAGGATCACGATTCAAACATCAATCCGTTCGAGGCCATTCGCCTCAACGCCGGCTACACCCATCGGTTCGAGTCCGGGTTGACGGCCGGGCTGCGCGCCTTGTGGTCGGATGTCTCCTACGGCCTGCCCGTGGACCGGGACACGCGATTCTTCACGCTGGAGGGCCGCTACCGGCATCCCATTATCAAGGGCCTGACGGCCGAAGCGACCGGCCGCTACCGCACGCTGGAGGATTCGTTGAGCGGCGACGATGAAGGCATCGAGTTCGACCTCTCGCTGGAATGGCTCATCCGTGAGACGGAGGTTAGGATCACCTACGAGTACGGGCGCTACGAGGATGATTTTGCGGAGAATAACTCTTCGCTGCTTTACGTGCAGGTCAGACGGAGGTTCGGGTCCAGATGAACGGCGGTCGGATGACGTCGCTTGGGTCAGGATTGCTGCTGGTGATCGGCGGGTGCGCCGCCACGCCCGGACCGATCTTCGCGCCGATCGAACCGCCCCTGGTCTGGCCGCCCCCCCCGGCCCCGGCGCGGATCCGATACCTGGGACAGCTCACGTCGGCCGAGGATCTGAGGCCGGTCCGCTCGCCGCTGGTGCCCTTGGGTGAACTGTTCGTCGGCCGCGAGCCGCCCCAGCCACTCTATGGGCCGCGCGACGTCCTGGTCACCCGCGGTGGTGAGCGCGTCTGGGTGGCCGATCCCGGTGGGCGCTGCGTACATCTGTTCGATCTGGAACACCGAAAATATGCACAGTTGCGCCGAATGGCGGAGACACAACTCCTCAGCCCGGTGGGCCTGTGCGCCGGCCCGGAGGGCTCTGTCTACGTCTGCGATTCCGAGGCGGTAGCTATTCACCAACTCGACGCGGACACGGGCGCCTGGATGGCTACCCTGAAGCTCCCGGAGGAACTACAGCGGCCGGCAGACATGATGTTCAACGAGGTGACCAGCGAACTCTACGTGATGGACGTCAGCGGGCATGACCTCAAGGTGCTCGCACCCGATGGCACGCTGCGCCGCATCATCGGGCAACGCGGGCGGGAATCGGGAGAATTCAATTTTCCATCGTCGATCACGCGGGATGGGGAGATGATGTGGGTGGTTGACACTGGGAACAACCGCATCCAGGGACTGACCCTCGACGGTGAGCCGCTCCGCTCGTTCGGCCAGGCGGGCGACGCGACCGGCGATCTGGCCTTCCCCAAGAGCCTCGCGATCGATAGTGACGGCCATCTGTACGTAGTTGATGCCCGGTTTGAAAATGTCCAAATCTTCGACCGCGACGGCCGTTTGCTGCTGGTTTTCGGGCAGGAAGGCAGCGGGCCGGGCGAGTTCTGGCTCCCCGGCGGCATCGAGATTGATGCCCGCGACCGGATCTGGATCTGCGACGCGTACAACCGCCGGCTACAGGTCTTTGAGTACCTTAAAGGCCCCGACGCAGGCGCGCCGGAGAATGGAACCACCAGGGAACAACCCCTGCCGCGCGCGCCTGCGGCGCTGCCGCCCATTCCAGCGACACAACCGGTCAAGGAGGCAATATGAACCCAGGCCGATCCACCTCTCCTTGGCCGGCCACGACCATGCTCGCGGTTTTCGCAGCCACCGCATTGGCCCAGGAGCGGGTCTCCGAAACCGTGCACAACCTCTCGCTCAGCGGCCCGGGACGCATCCGGGCGGCCACCGAGCAGCAGGTGTGCATCTTCTGCCATGCCCCCCACAACACCGGCGGCGTCCGCCCGCTGTGGAACCGAGAGTCGCCCACGGCCAGTTACCGGATTTACCAGTCGTCCACACTGGATGCCAAGCCCGGCCAGCCCACCGGGTCCAGCAAACTCTGCCTGAGCTGCCATGACGGAACTATCGCCCTCGGACGGGTGCTCAGCCGGGCCGACCAGATCCGCATGAGCGGCGGGGATTTCATCCCCTCCGGACTGACCAATCTGGGGACCGATCTCTCCGACGATCATCCCATCAGCTTCCATTACACGGCGGGCCTGGCCGCTTCCGACCGCCAGCTCCTGAGCCCGGCGGCCTTGCCGTCGCAGATCCGCCTGGACTCGGAGGGACAGCTCCAGTGCACCTCCTGCCATGACGCGCACAACAACAAGCTCGGCGATTTCCTGGTGCTGTCCGATGCGATGGGCGCACTGTGTACCGCATGCCACCGCATGACCGGCTGGGAATCCTCTTCGCATCGGCTCTCGGGCATTTCGGTCAGCGGGGCCGTCGGCACGGACTGGCCGTACGCGACGGTAGCGGAGAACGCCTGCCGGAGCTGCCACCGCGCGCATACCGCCGGCGGCCACGAGCGTCTGCTGATTCATGAGGAAGAAGAGAAGAACTGCCTGAACTGCCACGGCGGACAGGTAGCGCGCACGAACATCCGTGCCCAGTTGGACAAGCCCAGTGCCCATGACCCGCGGCTCTATCAGGGCATCCATGATCCGGTGGAGACCCCGGGCATCCGGCGCCCGCATGTCGAATGCGCCGACTGCCACAACCCGCACGCCGGCAGCGCCACGACGCCGCAGACGGCCTACGTGCCCATCGGTCCGACCATGGTCAACGTGACCGGGGTCACCGCCGCCGGCGCACCCATCCAGGACGCGCGCCACGAATACGAAGTCTGCTTCAAGTGCCACGGAGACTCGGCGGTCGCCGTGGACCGGCAGATTCAGCGCCAGGCCCAGACGTCCAACCTGCGCCTGAAGTTCAGCCCCAACAACGCGAGCTTCCACCCCGTGGTCGTACCCTCCCCAAGCCGGGATACGGTCAGTCTCGTGCCGGGACTCTCCCAAGGTTCACTGATCCGCTGCACCGACTGCCACAACAACGAAGCCGGCCCGCGCGCGGGCGGTAACGGCCCAGACGG
>BTUC01000101.1:0-18848 GCA_045863575.1 Phycisphaerae bacterium | reverse complement strand
CCGACGGTGAAGATCACCGGCGAGTTCTGGGCTCAGACGACCGAGGGTGACGGCAACTTCAACATGTTCCCGTTCCTGGAGCGCGAAGGGGCCGAAGTCCTCGTCGAGCCGATCGGCACCTGGATCGCCTACCTGATCAACCAGGCGCGGACCAAGACGAAGGACGAAACCGGTCTGAAGAAGGGCGTGGAAAAAGCCGCCGGCCTCGCCGAGCGCATCCGCCTCCAGATGGCTTCCCGCAAGAAGGTGTTCACGTTCAACGTGGCCGAGAAGATCCTTTTCCGGGAGTACGACCGGCTGCGCCACGCGCTGGGCGGCACGGCACACGAACTGGCCAACCAGCTCGAGCTCCAGCGCCTGGGTCATCCCTACTACAACAGCCGCTCGGGCGGTGGTGAGGGACACCTGGAGGTGGCCAAGGCCATCTATTACTGCAACCGCGACTTGGCCCACATGGTGCTGAGCCTCAAGCCATTCGGCTGCATGCCCAGCACGCAGTCGGACGGCGCCCAGGCGGCCGTCGTGGCCCACTTCCCGGATCTCATCTACCTGCCCATCGAGACCAGCGGCGAAGGTGACATCAACGCCCACAGCCGGGTGCAGATGGCCCTGGGCGAGGCCAAGGCCAAGTGCAAGGCCGAGTTCAAGCGGGCGGTAGAGAGCACCGGCTACACGATTGAACAGATCCGTGAATATGTCGCGGCCCACCGCGAGCTGCGCCGGCCGCTGCAGCACGTCCCCCATCACCAGGGCACCATCGGCCGGGCGGCCAACTTCGTCCTGCACGTAGCCGAGCGGATGAAGGCGGACGGAGTGGCCAGGACGGAGTCGGCAGCCGAGCTGGTGAGCGCGTGACGGTTCGGGTGCACCTGCTTCAGGGATGGCATCTGTCAGCCTTGTTCGGAGCGTCTTTTCTGGAGCCTTTTTCGATTGGCTAGCAACTGTTCCAGTCGTTCTGCCACCTCAGGTTCTTCCAGAGCCTCGGCCAACATGCCGACCCATCGGCGTACACGCTGCATGTCGAGTCGGCCGCTCCTTTCCAGAACGGCCTCAATGTCGCCGATGTCCTTGGGGCGAAACGCCAGGGTCTTCATGACCAGCAGGTCCTCAGGCGTCGGAACGACGAACTCCGTGTCGTGCAGGCGCACGCGCTGGGCGCGCGCGATCAACTCCTGTTCGAAGGGCAGGCAGCCGAGCGAGACGTCTACCTGGATGCCATCCGGGGTGTGTTGCAGCAACAGCATGCGTCTGGCAAGCGCGAACTCGACCGGGTTCGGGTATCGAGCCACAAAACCGTACTGCTGGGCTTCGGCCAGCAGATCCTCGATCGGCTTTTCGCCGGCCAGGATAACGGCGTCCACGTCCTCCGTCATCCGGGCATGTCCCAGAGCGGTGACCGCCACTCCACCGACCAGCGCATGGGGAATACTGCTGGCTTCCAACCAGCACGTCAGGTCGCGAATGGCATCCATCAGCTCACGGAGAGCGTCACTCGGATCCATGCATACCCCGCTTGAGCCGCAACCAGCGTTCGCTGACGATGTGGTTCTCGGCGGGCGTCGAGGAGTGCAAGTCCAACGTTCGGGCGATGCGCATCAGGCGCGCCAACTGGGCAAACCTGTCCTCCAGGCTCATCGCCAGACGTTCCTGACGTTCGTACTCGTTGACGACCTGCCAGCGATCCATCCAGGCCCGAGTCTCGGCCTTATTCATCGCGGGTTCCATACAGCTATTTTAAGTCTTTCCCGTTGAGATTGCCATGAATCGCTCTATTCAGTTGAAATCCGATCACGGACATTCCGGCGGCGGATGCTCGTCGGGCGGGTGCTCCTCCGGCGGCTGCGGTTCGAAGAACGCCGAGGCGCCCGCAGCACCGGCTGTCGTCTCGTTGAACGTGGGTGCATTGAAGGCCGAGCGGTCCAGGCCCAAACTGGATCCGAAGCCCTTCGAAGGCACACCGCAGTACCCGCAGGGCCTGCTCATCGGCCTGGATGTCGGTTCGACCACGGTCAAGTACGTGGTCATCGACCCGGTCACCGACGAGATCCTGATGAAGGATTACCAGCGCCATGAGACCAAGCAGCCTGAAAAGTGCGCCGAGATGCTCACCACCATCGAGGCGGCATTCCCGGGCGTTCCGGCCAACGCCTTCCGCATCTTCATGACCGGATCGGGCGGTTCGGGCATCGGGCGGCACATCGGCGCGAAGTTCGTCCAGGAGGTCAACGCCGTCTCGCTGGCCGTCGAAAAGTTCTACCCCGACGTGCAGAGCGTGGTGGAACTCGGCGGGCAGGACGCCAAGATCATCGTCTTCAAAACAGACGAGGAAACCGGCAAAAAGAAGAAGATCCCCTCCATGAACGACAAGTGCGCCGGCGGCACCGGCGCGGTCATCGACAAGATCAACGCCAAGCTCAAAATCCCGTCTGACAAACTGTGCGACATGGGCTACGAAGGCCTGCGGCTGCACCCGGTCGCGGGCAAGTGTGGCGTCTTCGCCGAGACCGATATCAACGGTTTGCAAAAGCAGGGCGTGCCGCCGGACGAGTTGATGGCCTCACTGTTCGAGTCCATCATCATGCAGAACCTCTCCGTACTCACCCGCGGTAACACGCTGCGTCCGAAAGTCCTGCTGCTGGGCGGGCCGAACACCTACATCCGCGGCATGGTCGAGTGCTGGCGGCACAACATCCCGGCGGTCTGGAAGGAGCGCAAGGTGCCGCTGCCGGAGGGCGCCACCCCCGAGGATCTCATCATCGTCCCGGACAACGCCCAGTATTTTGCGGCCATCGGCGCAGTCGAATTCGCCAAGTCCGAGCTCGAGGACAACCCCAACCAGGGCGTCTATCTTGGCCTGGATGGCTTGAAGTGGTTCCTGGAAGTCGGGCGCATCGAGGAGAAGAAAGCCGCCGGCTCGAGCGGCCTGGTGAAGAACGAGGAGGAGCTGCGCCGGTTCAAGGAGCGCTACCGCAAGGAACCGTGGAACCCGGCCACGTTCGCGCCTGGCACGCGCGTGCAGGGCTTCATCGGGCTCGACGGAGGCTCCACGAGCACGAAGGCCGTGCTCATGGACCAGCAGCTCAACGTCGTCGCCAAGGCCTACCAGCTCTCCAAGGGTAATCCCATCGAGGATACCATCGACGTGCTCCGCGAGCTGGAGCGCCAGGTGGTGAGCCAGGGATGCACGCTGGAGGTGCTGGGCGTCGGCACGACCGGCTACGCCAAGGACATTCTCAAGGACGTGATCGGCGCGGACGTGGCCCTTGTCGAAACCGTGGCCCATACCGAGAGCGGGCTGCACTTTTACCCAGGAACTGACGTCATCGTGGACGTCGGCGGCCAGGACATCAAGCTGATCATCCTGAAGGACGGGCGAGTCAAGGACTTCAAGCTGAACACGCAGTGCTCGGCCGGCAACGGCTACTTCCTGCAATCGACGGCCGGCGGCTTCGGCTTTGACGTGAGAGAGTACGCGGACCTGGCCTTCAGCGCTCAGGCCATGCCGGAGTTCGGCTACGGCTGTGCGGTGTTCATGCAGTCGGACATCGTGGACTTCCAGCGACAGGGCTGGACGCCGACGGAGATCATGGCCGGCCTGGCGGCCGTGCTGCCCAAGAACATCTGGCTGTACGTCGCCCAGGTGCCCAACCTGGCCAAGCTGGGCAGACGCTTCGTGCTCCAGGGCGGCACGCAGCACAACCTCGCAGCGGTCAAGTCGCAGGTGGATTTCATCGAGTCGCGCTTCGTGGGCACGGGGATTGCGCCCGAGGTGATCGTCCACAAGCACTGCGGCGAGTCCGGTGCTATCGGCTGCGCCATTGAAGCCCGCCGCCTCTACGTGGAGCACGGACTCCAGACGACGTTCATCGGTATCGAGCGCGTGGGGCAGATCCAGTTCCGCACCACGCGCAACGAGAACACCCGGTGCTATTTCTGCAAGAACAAGTGTCTGCGCACCTTCATCGACGTGAAGACGCAGGCGGCAGCGCCCAATCCGAACAGTCTCATTGATCTGTCCACGCACATGATCAAGACCGGTCCGGAGGCGGGCCATCCGACAAGGATCAAGCACGCGCCGGAACCGGCCGTTGTCGGAACCCTGAGCGCCAGCGAGGGGGAGCAGGGCCAGGCACGGATCAACACCACTGCCGGCACGGCGGCGCGTAACAAAGCACCTTCCGACGAGCTCACTGGGAATTCGAACGGTCCGTTGCCTGTCAAGCCCCCACCCCAGCCCTCCCCCGGAGTACCGGGGGAGGGAGTAACGGCGCCAGCCGCGCTGGGGGAGGGAGTTCCGGCCCCGGCGGCGGCGCCGGGCGGGGTGCCGGCGGCGAAGCCCAAGTCCAAGAGCAAGGTGCCCATGCAGGCCGGCGAGCAGCGGCTGATCATCGCCACCTGCGAGAAGGGCACCGTCGAGGACGTCAACGACATGCGCGAGATCAAGGCGGGTCTCGATGCGGTCAAGAAGGCCAACCCCAACCTCCTGCACATTGCCGCCCACGACGCCTTCAAGGCCTACGAGGTCGAGAACGTGTCGGATGCACTGCCGGAGGCGAAATGGTGGTGGCCGAAGGCGAAGCGCGAGGCCGTCGCACGCCGGCGCGAGCTGATCGAACGCCGCCAGAGCCTGCGCATCGGCATGCCGCGCGTGCTGAACATGTACAGCCAGTCGCCTTTCTTCACCGGCTTCTTCCAGTCGCTGGGCATCCCGCACAAGAACCTGGTGTTCTCCGAGTACACCAGCGAGGAACTCTACAAGCGCGGGGCGAAGCGCGGCTCGATCGACCCGTGTTTCCCCAGCAAGCTGGGCATCCCGCACGTGCACGACCTGCTCTATGTGCAGCACGAGAAAACACCGCTGACGCACATCTTCTTCCCCATGGTGGACTCTTTCCCCACGTTCCTGCAGCACGTGCAGGCCAGCCGCGCGTGCCCCACGGTGGTCGCCACGCCGGAGGCCACCCACGCCGCCTTCATCAAGGAAGGCGACCTGTTCAAGGAGCGCGGCATCGTGTTCAAGAAGACGTTCGTCAACATGGACCAGCCGGCGCTGTGCGCCCGGCAGATGTACCTCGACTGGAAGGACGAGCTGGGTCTTTCCGAGCAGGAGGCCGACCGGGCTACCGCCGAAGGTCTCAAGGCCCTGGCCGCCTTTGATGACCGGCTGCGCCGGCAGTCGCGCGAGATCCTCGACCAGCTCGAACGCGAGGATCGGCTGGGCGTGGTCGTGCTGGCCCGCCCCTATCACAATGACCCGGGCGTCAACCACGAGATCTGCGAGGAGCTTCAGAAACTCGGCTATCCGATCTTCTATCAGGACTTGCTGCCCATCGATGAGGACCTGCTCGAACGGCTGTTCGGCGACGAGGTGCGGGCCGGCTGCTTCCAATCGGCGCTCTCCCTGGATGACGTCTGGAAGAACAGTTACTCCGAGAATACCAACCGTAAGATCTGGGCCGCCAAGTACACTGCCCGCCACCCGAACCTGGTGGCCCTGGAGCTGTCCAGCTTCAAGTGCGGCCACGATGCGCCCATCTACTCCAACATCGAGGAAATCATCGAGCGCTCGGGCACGCCGTATTTCTGCTTCAAGGACATCGACGAGAATAAGCCGACCGGCTCGATCAAGATCCGCATCGAGACGATCGCCTACTTCCTGAAGCGCTACCGGGAGAACATGGTGCGCGACAAGGCCCGGCGGGCCCAGATTGAAGCCCGTCTGGCCGAGTTGGAGGCTCAGCTCCGGGCCGAGGCGGCCGGAGCGCCACAGGCTTCTCTCGAAAGCAGTTCCATCCTGGAGCTGGCTGCGGTATCCTGAACGGCCGGTCTACCCCAACCGTCAGGCAGCACCGGGAGAATCGAGCCTTTGTCTCTGGAATCCGACAAGATCATGTTCGAAGTGTACCGCGAGGAAGGCTACTCTCGGCGGTACCGCGTGGTTTACTTCACCGAACTCACCGAAAAAAACAAGGAGTTCGAAATCAACGCTGCCATGGCTGGCGAACACTTCTACGACGGGTTCCTCCGCGGCGGCACCGCCGTCGAGGCCAAGCGGCTCATCGACGACATCCTGCGGCGGCTGAATGCCGGAGAAGAGATTTCGGCGGACGAGTTCGAGGCCTCGCTGATGCCGTTCATGCCAACCTGAGGGTGTCCCTGTGAGAACGACGCCTCATCGGGGCCCCTCTTGGCGGGTGCTCGAACGGCCCGCGTGGCTGATCCGGTAAATCGCACCCGCTTTGTCATCCGAAACCAGCAGGGCCCCGTCAGGCGCGACCTGCACGTCCACCGGCCGGCCCCAGGCCTCCGAGCCCTGCAACCACCCCTCGGCGAACACCTCGTACTTCGCTTGCTTATCCGCGTCAATACGCGCCAGGCTGACCCGGTAACCGATGGGTGTGGACCGATTCCAGGAACCGTGCTCGGCGATGAAGATCTGGTGGCGGTACTCCTTCGGGAACATCCGGCCGGTGTAGAAGCGCATGCCCAGCGCCGCCACGTGCGCGGGAAGCTCGAGGACCGGCGGAGTGAAGCGGTCGCAGTCGCGGCCACGGTTGTATTCCGGATCCGGCGAGCTCTCACCGAAACAGTAGGGATACCCGAAGTGCATTCCTGCGCGGGGTGCACGGTTGAGTTCGTCCGGCGGCCGGTTGTCGCCCAGCCAGTCACGGCCATTCTCGGTGAACCACAGCTCCTTGGTTTCCGGATGCCAGTCAAAGCCTACCGTGTTGCGGACGCCATCCGCGAAGATCTCCGGCTCGCCGCCCGAAGATTTCATCCGCGTGATGCTCGCATAGATTTGCTCGCGGCGGATGCAGGCGTTGCAGGGCGCCCCGACGGGCACGTAGAGCAGATCGTCGGGCCCGAAGGCGATGAATTTCCACTCGTGCGAGTCCTGCTCCGGGAACTGGCGGCTCACCACAAACGGTCGGGGCGGCCGTTCGAGCTGTGACTCGATGTCCTCGAACCGCAGGATGCGGGTCGTTTCGGCCACGTAGAGGTCGCCCTCACGAAAGGCCACTCCGTTCGGCTGCTTCAGGCCGCTGGCGAGCGTGATCACCCGCTCCGCCCGCCCATCGTTGTCCTGGTCCAGAACGGCGTAAACCTTCCCCTCGCGCCGCGTCCCGACGAAAAGCGTGCCCTTCTCGCCCAGCGTCATGGACCGGGCGCCGGGGACGTGGGAGGAATACGCGTCGATCCTGAAGCCCTCGGGCAGGCGGATCCTGTCGAGGCGCGGTTCCGCGGCGCAAGCAGGAACCATCATGCCCAGGGTCAACAGCACGCAGATCCTGGGAGAAATCCAATTATTGCAGCACATAAGCCACACTCGATATCTGCCTGATGAATCACGTTTCACACGATGAACTTCGGCGCGTGTTATCCCCCAAAGTCTATGCTCGCAGAGTATGGGGCGAGCGTGAGAAAGGAGCGTCTCTTTGCCAGTTCTGCCAAGACGGGTATTATGTGCCGTTTCCGGTGCTCACCCCGGCAGTGATATTCTTGTGAGATGCGTTAATGACACCATCGGCAGGCGCTTACGACTTCACGGCCATTGAGGCCAAGTGGCAGAGCTACTGGCTTCAGAACAAGACCTTCCGCACAGCCAACCCGGGGGAGCCGGGCTTCGACCCGGCTCGGCCCAAGTTCTACGTGCTGGACATGTTCCCCTATCCCAGCGGGGTCGGTTTGCATGTGGGGCACCCGCTGGGTTACATCGCCACCGACATATTCGCCCGCTACCAGCGCATGCGCGGCCACAATGTGCTCCACCCGATGGGGTACGACGCTTTCGGCCTGCCGGCTGAGCAGTACGCCATCGAGCACGGCGTCCCTCCGCGAGAGACGACGGAGAAGAACATCGCCAACATGCGCGCCCAGATGCAGCGCCTGGGCCTGGGCTATGACTGGGACCGGGAACTCGCCACCACGGATGTTTCCTATTACCGGTGGACGCAGTGGATCTTTTTGCAGCTTTTCGACAGTTGGTATGATCCCGCGGAGGACGCCGCCCGACCCATCAGCGAGCTCATCCACAAACTCCAGCAGCAGCACCTGGTGGTCCACTTCACCGGCGAGATTGTGCCGGTGCAATCGCCCGGTCTGCAGGAGTGGTATGGCCTGCCCCCGGGAACGCAGCGCTGGAGCGAACTGACCGAGGCGCAGCGCCGCGATGCCGTTGACGGCCAGCGGCTCGCCTATCTGGCCGAGGTGCCGGTCAACTGGTGCCCGGCCCTGGGCACCGTGCTGGCCAACGAGGAGGTGACCAACGAAGGCCGCTCCGAGCGCGGCAACCACCCGGTGTTCCGCCGGCCGTTGCGGCAGTGGATGCTGCGCATCACCAAGTACGCCGATCGCCTGGAGCGTGATCTGGAGAACGTGGACTGGCCCGAGCCGATCAAGCTCATGCAGCGCAACTGGATCGGCCGTAGCGAGGGCGCGGAGGTCGACTTCCAGATCGATGGCTCCGAGGAAATCATCCGCGTCTACACGACCCGGCCGGACACGCTCTTCGGGGCCACCTACATGGTGCTGGCTCCCGAGCACGAACTGGTCGAGCTGGTCACCACGGATGCACAGCGTACGGCCGTGCATGCTTACGTGGAAGTGGCCCGTAACAAGAGCGACCTGGAGCGCACGGCCGAGACGAAGGAAAAGACGGGCGTTTTCACCGGCGGCTACGCAATCAATCCCGTTAACGGGCACCGCATCCCCATCTGGGTCGCCGACTATGTGCTGATGGGCTACGGCACCGGGGCGATCATGGCCGTCCCAGCCCACGACACGCGGGATTTCGAGTTCGCCCAGAAGTTCAAGCTGCCCATCGTGCAGGTCGTGCAGCCGGGTGGGGGCGAGGACTGGCGCGGCTTTACGGGTGAGGGCGTGGCAGTTAACTCGGGCGAATTCGACGGGCTGCGCACGGGCGAGTTCAAGAAGCGCATCACCGCCCGGCTGGAAGAGAAGGGCCTGGGCAAGGGGGCCGTCAACTACAAGCTGCGCGACTGGCTGTTCAGCCGGCAGCGCTATTGGGGCGAACCGTTCCCCATCGTACACGATGTGCAGACGGGGCAGGTCTACCCGCTCGCGGAGGACGAACTGCCCGTGGTGCTGCCGGAGATTGACGACTTCCGGCCGCAGGCGTCCGAGGACGCCGGTGCGCCGCCGGAGCCGCCGCTGGGGCGAGCCCGGGAATGGGCGCATCTGCGCGGCTGGATCGACGAAACCGGCCACGTGCGCGCGCCCGACGGTCCGGTCCCCCGGCCGGAGGACGTCGAACTCCGCGAGTTCCGTCGGGAACTGAATACCATGCCGCAGTGGGCCGGCTCCTGCTGGTACTACTTGCGCTACCTGGACCCACGCAACGAGGCGGAGTTCGTCGATCCGGACGTGGAGCAGTACTGGATGGTCTCACACAAGGCCGACGGCAACCCACACGCGGGCGGTGTCGACCTCTACGTGGGCGGCGCCGAGCATGCCGTGCTGCACCTGCTCTACTCGCGTTTCTGGCACAAGGTGCTCTTCGACCTGGGCCACGTGAGCACGCCCGAACCGTTCGGGCGGCTGTTTAACCAGGGCTACATTCAGGCCTATGCCTACCAGGACCCCCGGGGCCTCTACGTGCCTGTGGAAGACGTCGAGGAGCGCGGTGAAGGCAAAGGCGCCCATTTCCTCCGCCAATCCACGGGCGAGCCGCTGACGCGCACGCTGGGCAAGATGGGCAAGAGCCTCAAGAATGCCGTTTCGCCGGATGAGATCGGGCACGAATACGGCACGGACACTCTGCGCACGTACGAGATGTACCTCGGTCCGCTGGAGGCCAGCAAGCCCTGGAGCACGCGGGACATCATCGGTATGAGCCGCTTTCTCCAATCCGTCTGGCGTCATTTCGTGGCCGAAGACGGCTCCCTGCGCGTGACGGATGCAGCGCCCGACGAGGCCGCGCGCCGGCTGCTGCACAAGACCATCAAGCGGGTCACCGGCGACATGGATAACCTGCGGTTTAATACGGCCATCGCGGCGCTGATCGAGTTGAACAACGCGCTGAAGGGGGATGCTGTTCCACGCGAGGTGGCCGAGGCGTTCATTCGGCTGCTCGCCCCTATCGCGCCACACATCAGCGAGGAGCTCTGGCAGCGTCTGCGGGGCGTCGCCTGGCAGCACTCGGTGGCTCTGGAGTCCTGGCCGGCATACGAGGAGAAGCTGGCCGTCGATCTGGAGGTCGAGGTGCCGGTGCAGATCAACGGCAAGCTCCGCTCGAAGCTCACGCTGCCGGCCGGCGACGCCAACGACCAGCAGCGCATGAAGACCGCCGCGCTGGCCGAGGCACGCATCCAGCAGGAGCTGGCCGGCATGACCGTGCGCAAGGTGATCTGCGTCCCGGGTCGGCTGGTGAATATCGTCGCTACCGCGTAAAGCGGCTTGCAAGGTGCCCAGTTCCCGGGAGCTTTCGGATTGAGTCTAGAGATCGAGCTCAAGCTGAAGGTCGAGTCGCACGAGCCGGTGCGGGCAAAGCTCATCGAGCTCGGCGCAGTGTCGTTGGGCCGGATCCTCGAAACCAATCGCATCTTCGATGATGCCGCCCGCAGCATGCTGGCTTCCGACCGCGGCCTGCGCGTTCGATCCGGTCACGAGCTCTCGGGCCGGCTGACCTCCGCGACTGTAACCTATAAAGGCCCCAAGCACCCTGGGCTGCTCAAGCGCCGCGAAGAGATCGAGTTCAGCACCGAAGATCCGGACGCGGCCGTCCGGCTGCTGGAAGCGCTCGGCTACATCGAGACCGTCCGCTTTGAAAAACGCCGTGAGAGCTGGAAGCTGGCGGAGTGCCTGGTCGAGTTGGACGAAATACCCTACCTGGGCACATTCGTCGAAATCGAAGGGCCGGACGAGACCAGCATCCATCACGTGCGCGAGCAACTCGACCTGAACGACGCTGCCGGCATTCCAGGCAGCTACATTGCCCTGCTGGTCGGGTACTGCGAGGATCACGGCCTGTCGTTCTCTCATATCACTTTCTGACGCGAGGAACCCTCATGGCCAGGGCGAATCGAAGAGAGTTTCTGATGCAGGCGGGGATCGGGCTGGCGGCGGCCGTTCCCTCCCGCGCACAGGCGCCGCAGGAGCGGATCATGCTGGGCGTCATCGGGTGCGGCGGCATGGGCAGCGTGCTGCTACAGTCCTTCGCGGCCATGAAGGACGTGGTCGTCGCGTACGTCTGCGATCCGGACGCCACGCGCCTGGCGGCTGCCGCCCAAAGTGCGGAGCAGACCTCCGGCCGGGCACCCAAGGCGGTCAAGGATCTGCGCCGCATTCTCGACGACAAGGCAGTTGATGCCGTGGTCATCGCCACACCCGATCACTGGCACGCTCCGGCGACCCTCCTGGCCTGCGCCGCCGGCAAGCACGTCTACGTCGAAAAACCCTGCGCTCACAACATCCGGGAGGGCCGCCTCATGATCGAGGCCGCGCGCCGCTACGGCCGGGTGGTCCAGACGGGCACGCAGACGCGCAGCCTCCGCCACGTGATCGAAGCCATCCAGAAGCTTCGAGAAGGGATCATCGGTGATGTCCTGGTCGCCAAGGCCTGGAACAGCCAGCTCCGCGGCAACATCGGCCATAAGTCTCCCGGCGCGCCGCCGCCGGAGCTGGATTTCGACCTGTGGCTGGGGCCGGCCCCGGCACGCTCATATCAGTCCAATCTGCTGCACGGGAACTGGCGCTGGTGGTATGACTTCGGCAGCGGCGACATCGGCAATGACGGCGTGCACGACATCGACATCGCCCGCTGGGGGCTGGGCATCGAGACGCACCCTTCCACGGTGGCGGCCATCGGCGGCAAGTGCTTCTTCGACGACGATCAGCAGTTCCCGGATACGCAGTACGTAATTTACGATTACCCGGCCGACGGCCGGATCGACCACCAGCGCCAGCTCGTTTACGAGCAGCGCATCTGGTCGCCTTACGTTCAAGAAGGTTTCGAGAACGGCAACGCGTTCTACGGCACGAAGGGCATGATGCTTCTGGGCAAGAAGGAGGGCTGGAAGGTGTTCGGCCCGCGCAACGAACCCGGCCTGAGGATGGACAGCGGCGGCTTCGATTCGGTCCCACACCACCGCAACTTTCTCGACTGTATCCGTACGGGTCGCAAACCTAACGCCGATATCGAGATCGGTCACTTGTCGGCCAGCCTGTCACACCTGGGCAACATCGCCGCCCGCGTGGGACGAGTGCTGCGGTTTGAACCCAAGGCAGAAGCGGTGACGGGCGACGAGGAGGCCCAGCGCCTGATCGGCCGCCAGTATCGGAATGGGCACTGGGCGGCGCCGAAGACGTAACAAGCGTGATCGGTGAGTGTGAGCCGTACGCTCGGGCTGCTAACATGGTTGCATGCATATAGAAGGTAAATGCGTCAGACGAACGCGCTGGGTACCTGCGGGTCCCTGTGTCGTCCAGGTCGAGGTAGAGGCTGTCATTCCGACTCGCCTTATCAGTACCTCCACTGACCACAGGGCAACTGACCCAACCAATGACCGCTAACGACTGACCACCGCCCCATCCGTTCAACCTGTTTCAGGCCCACTCATCAGGTGATAGAATGCCGGCTCGAATCACAAAAGCGAGCAGGCTCAGGTACGAGGTGAAGCCATGGCCAAGACATACAAGGTAGCGGTGATCGGCCGGACCGGCCGGGGCGATTACGGGCACGGCCTGGACGTCGTGTGGAACGATATCGAAAACGCCACGGTGGTCGCGGTCGCCGATGAGGACGAGAAGGGACGGGCCGCAGCCGCCCAGCGTGTCAAGGCCCAGCGGACCTACGCCGATTACCGCGAGATGCTCGAAAAGGAACACCCGCAGATCGTCAGCATCGGCGTGCGCTGGCTCGATTGCCACCGCGACATGGTGCTGGCCTGCGCTGAGTATGGCTGCCATATGTTCCTCGAGAAGCCCATGGCCCGCACGCTCGAGGAGGCCGACGAGATGATCGACGCCTGTGAGCGCCGGCACCTCAAGATGGCCATCGCCCATCAGACCCGCTACAGCCCGCGTATGCCGCACCTGCTCGAACTGCTCGCGAGCGGGCGGCTTGGCCGTATCCTCGAGCTCCGCGGCCGGGGCAAGGAGGACCACCGCGGCGGCGGCGAAGACATGATGGTGCTGGGCACGCACATCATGGATCTGATGCGGTTTCTGGCGGGCGACCCGACCTGGTGCTCGGCCCGTGTCTTCGACAAGGGAGCACCAGCCACGAAGGCCCACGTCCGCGACGGTAGCGAAGGAATCGGCCCGCTGGCCGGTGATGAGCTGCATGCCATGTATGGTTTCAAGCATCCCACGGCCGGCTACTTCGCCAGCGAGCGGGCCCAGGCCGGCGCTGGCGCCCGCTGGGGCTTGCAGCTCTTCTGCGAGAAAGGGCTGCTCACCATCGGCGGGGGCGGTGCGCCGAGCTTTCCGTCGATCCACTTCATTGAGGATCCGTCCTGGTCCCCGGGCGCCAGCAAGAAGGGGTGGATCGAGATCACTACCGCCGGCATCGGCAAGCCCGAAACGGCCACCAACCTGCATCCGCAGTCGCCGGCCAACATTCTCATCGCTCAGGACCTCATCCGGTCCATTGAGACCGACACGCAGCCCAAGGGCAGCATGTACGACGGCCGCGCGGCGCTGGAAATGATCCTGGCCGTCTACGAGTCGCACCGGCTCAACCAGCCGGTCGATCTGCCGCTCAAGAACCGGAAGCATCCGTTGTCTCTGCTGTAAAGCGCCGGCCAACAGGAGCCTGCCGATGCGCACACTGCCGCTCTGGCTCTTTGTACTCACGTGCCCGATCGCATCCGCCGCGGCCGAGCCGGCCCGATACTTCGCGCACGAGGTCCGAACGGATCGGCACGGCGTGATCGCCCCGTGGTATCCGGGCCTCAACGGCCAGTGCGACTTCCGCGCGCGGATCGCCGCCGAGACGATGAAACGCTATCCCTGGGCCGCTGATCCGAAGAACGGCCCGCCCGCACCGGATTACGTCTACAATGGCCGGTGGTCCATCGATGCGGATGGCACCATCCACCCCGGCGAACTGCAGGACTGGGGCAACGGCGATCTTACCCAGCGCGGCGCCTATGCCCTCTTCGGCTGGCTCGACTACTACCGCTACACCGGTGATCCCGCGGCCGTCGCCCATATTTGGATGATCGCCGACGTGATTCTGAATAATTGCCAGACGCCGCCCGAGCACCCCTGGCCGGGATTCCTGGTCAGCGTGCCCAACCGCGGCGAGCCTTATGGGCTTTGCGATCCGCGCGGCATGATCCAGCTCGATCTGGTCGGGCTGTTCGGGCTCGCACTGACGCAAGGCTACCAGCTCACCGGAAACCCCGCCTGGTTCGAAGCGGTGCAGCGCTGGGGCGATCTGCTGGCCCGCCATCACAACCCCGACCCGCGCGTGCCGCCATGGAACCGCTACGCCAATCCAGAGGACGTCCACTGGGAAGACCTTCAAACCGGCGGCGTCATCCTGATCATCAGGTTTCTGGATGAACTGATCCGCGTCGGCTACACCGGAACGGAGAACGCGATCATCAAGGCGCGTGACGCCGGCCTGGCCTACCTTCGCGACGTCCTTCTACCGCGCTGGCTTCAGGACGACACCTGGGGCCGCGATTACTGGGACTGGCAGCACGCCGCCATGGGCGAGACCTATGCGGAGATGGTGCCCCGCTATCTGACCCGACATCCCGAGCTTTTCCCCAACTGGCGGGTGGATGCCCGCAACATCCTGTCGCTCTATCTGAACCGCTCGAGCGTCTCAGTCGAATCGAACAGTGATGTGTTTCACGGCGCCTGGGGCTATCCCGAGAGTTGCCAGTGCTGCGACCGCTCGCTCTCGTATCCGCCCATGCAGGTGGGCGCGGCCTTCGCTGAGTACGGCGTGCGCGCGGACAGCGAATGGGCTCGCGAGCTGGCCCGGCGGCAGTTCATCCTGGCCACCTACGACGCGCACGAAACCGGCGTGGTCGAGGACAACATCGACGGCGGCCAGGTGGTGGCGGGCGGCTGGTTCCAGATCTCGCATCCGCTGCCGCTCAAGTACGTGCTGCATGGCATCGGCTGGCTTCCAGAGGTACTCGGGGCCAATCGCGAAAACCACATCGTCCGCAGCATTACGGTCGTCCGGAACGTGACCTACGAGGACGGGCGCATCGCCTTCGAAACGTTTGATGCCCCCGTGGCCACTCAGACCGTTCTGCGGCTCGCCTTCAAGCCGACTCAGGTCGCTGCCGGCGGCCGCCCGCTGGCGCTACGCTCAGAGCTCGACGCCAACGGCTATACACTCAAGGAGCTGACCAACAGCGATAGCATCGTGAGTGTCCGCCACGACGCCGAGACGCGCGTAGAGATTCGAGGTGACGATCCGCAGGAAAGCGTATCCACGGAGGCGCTGCAGACCAGCGGCCCCTGGGTTCGTCGAGATACCGCCTCCGACGAAGAAATGCTGACCACCACCGGGCCAGGCGCATCGCTGGAGTTCACGTTCGAGGGTAACCAGGTACGGCTGCTGGGTCGCGCCGCCCCGGAAGGGGGACGGGCCGACGTCTACCTGGATGGCGTGCGCCAGCTTTGCGGAATCGACTGCTGGAACCCAGCCTCGCGCAGCGGCGTGCTCTGGTACCGCAATGGCCTGTCCGACGGCCGTCATACCTTGCGCGTGGTGGCGTCCGGGGAGCGCAACCCGCGCTCGGCCGGCTCGCGCGTGACCATCAGCGGCATTCAATATTCGGACGCCCGAGGCGATGCAGGCTTCGGCTCCGGCGGAGGTCCCACCGGTCCGCAGCGCTGGATCCTCGGCTATCCCGAGCGGGAAGACTATATCGATTCCGACGGCCACGCCTGGCGGCCCGGCGGCGAGGTCATCATCCGCCTCGGCGAAACCGGCGACTCCGTGGCCACGTCATGGCATACGGCGCCGCGCCGCTGGCACGTGGCCAACACGCGCGACCCGATTGTGTACCGCCACGGCGTGCATGGCCGCGACTTCACTGCATACGTCACGGTCCGGCCGGGCACCTACCACGTCCGCTTGAAGTTCATGGAGCACCGCTCGATCGATCCGGCGGGTCGCGCGGTCAACGTATTGTTGAACGGACGCTCGGTCGTCGAAGGGATGGACATCGCGGCCACCGCGGCCGGACGGCCGGCATCGGTAATCACCGTTTTGCCCAACCGGGTGAAGGTCTACGAGGGGCTGAACACGGCCGTGGACCTCGTTTTCAATGAAGTCCAACCCGAGCATGGCGTGATCGCCATCCGCATGACGGGTTCGAACGGAGGCGAAGCGATTCTGTCTGCGATTGAGGTCGCCCCAGGATCAGGCGCGCAGGGGGCTCAACCCATCGCCGCACCTTGAGACATCAGGGGGCGGTGCGCGAGCGCTCCCGGGAGGTCAGTGATGAAGCTGTCTGGGTTGGCGTGTCTGGTTTTCGGTATCAACTGCGGCGCGGGAATCGCCCTCGCCGCCGATCAGGCGCCGGCTGAATGGGTCCTGAAGTTCTCGGATGATTTCGAGCGACCCGAGCTGGGCGATAATTGGATCACCAACGATGCCGTGATTCGCGACGGGCGGATGCTGCTGGGCACTGTAGGGCCGGCCTGCGCCAAGGTGAAGGCCAGCTTCCCGGGCGATGTCCGCCTGGAGTGCACCGCGCTGGCGTGCGAAGAACGGCCGCCGTGCGACCTGTCGATGAACCTGGCGGCCGAAGCGTTCCCGCCGATGAGTTGGAACTACCTGCTCGCGTTCGGCGGCAACAACAACACCGAAAACCGGATCGGCGGCGGGCGGCGGATGCGCGACGTCCGCGTGCTCAAGCCGAAACAGATGGTAGAACCCGGTCGGACGTATGCATTGAAGGCCGTCAAGGAAGGTCGGCGCATCGCCATGTACGTCGACGGCGAGCTGCTCATGGAGGGGGTCGACCAGGAGGTCATGGGCGGACCGGGGTTCGACACGGTTGGCCTGCTGACCTGGAACGGGATGTACGTCGACAACGTTCGTGTTTATGAACGCCGGACACCGCATCCCGATACACCGCCGTACGTTTCCAGGCTCACCGGCCTGGCCCTCAACGTCAACGCCTCGGGACAAATGGTGATGTCGAGCGGCGGAGAGTCGGCGCTGAGTGGTCAGGAAGCCCGCGCCGCGATCGAGGCTTTCAACCGGGGCGATCTGGCCGCGGCGAAGAAAGGCTTCGCATCGCTGGATGGCGAACTCCGGGCAGCGGGGCTGGCATACGTCTATGGCCATCTCAACTACGACGAAACACCGGAGAGCTTTCCGCGGGTGGCCCGGCTGTTCTCAGAGTTGTCGGAGTCTGCCCCCGGCGATCAGCGGCTGAAGGACTACGCCTGGGCAGCGGCACAGTTCGGCCGCATCCGCATTTTTCCGCGAGCGACCAAAGAGTGCAGCCTGCTGGTCTATCTGGGGCCGGAGCACAATCCCTTCTACGACAAGGCCAGGCTGTATCGGGCCCGGTTTCTCCGCGCCAACGCCCAGGAGAGCGGCGACGCCTCTCTCCTGGCGGCGACGAATGCCACCTTCAAGGAGCTTCACGCCAGGGTACCGGACAATCCGCTGCTGCGCCAGCTCGCAGGACAGGACGTGCCCTGGGGAGACGAGTTGACTGTGTCCGACGCCGGCGTGCCGCGTTGGGCCGCCTTGCTGCAGGAGATGTACAGCCGACAGCTCGCGGTCATGCACTACTGGTTCACGAAGCGGCAGATGCCCGACGGCCAGCTCGGCGGCGGGTGGGGCGATGATGTCGAGCTGCTGCGCTCGTGGGGTCCGTTCGCGATGATCTCCAGCGCCGACCCGGTGGTCCGCGACGGCATCGAGCGGTTGTGCCAGGGCGTGTGGGACCGCGTGCTGAAGGACGGTTTCGATCCGGAGTTCGGAGACGTCGAGCACTCGGCCGAGCCGTCGGCGGATACGCTGCCGACCATGCTGGCCCTGCGCTACGGCGATCCCGTCTGGTTCGAGCGCAACCTGGCCAGTTGCCGGCGTGTTCGCCGCTACTATACCGGCGTGGACGAGAACGGGTATGTGCGCTTCAAGTCCGCTTTCTTCGGCGGCGACAAGGTCAGCACACACCTGCAGGACGGCGGCGACACGTACTACAGCACCCGGCCTATGAAGCACTTCCTCTGGCCTGCCTGGTATGGCAGCGAGGAGGCGCGGCAGTTCTACCTGGACTGGGCCCGAGGCTGGGTGGCGGCCACCATGACGGCCAAGTACACCAAGCCGGTCGGCGTGCCACCCGGAACCATCTGGTACCCCTCCGGCGACATCGCCCCGCCCAACGGCGCACCCTGGGATCATCCGACTTACAATCTCTACGGCTGCTGCCAGATCGGAAACTTCTGGATCCAGGACGCCTTTCTGGCCGCCTACTATCTCTCTCGCGATCCCTATTACCTACAACCGCTGCACGCCTGGATGGGCTGGTGCCAGAGCGAGTTGCCCCCGGGGGCCTTGGCACAGGCCAACGTGAACACGCAGCCGCTGGCCTGGGCCATTCAGAATGCGCGTCTGGGCATCAATCCGGATCCCTGGCCCGGCGGCGGACTGGTCAACACGCTGTCCGAGTACCGCTGGATGACCGGCGACCCGACCTACGACGCGGCCTTCGGCTTGCCTGAGCGCGAGCACGAGCGGCTGCACTTCCGCGGCACTTTCGGCGACCTGCTCGATCAACTCGAGCGGATGCGCGATCGGCTCCGTGTGAACTTCGATATGTACACGCGCGAGGTCCTGCAGACGGACCGTGCGCCGCTGCCCGGCGCGGATCTGGCCTTCGCCGCCTTCA
>BTUC01000100.1:0-18858 GCA_045863575.1 Phycisphaerae bacterium | reverse complement strand
TATGGGGGTTGTCCACGCGGAAAACCCGGACGCCGTGCCAATGCCTTAAGAGAACGACTCTTAGTAGTTCATTCCAGAGCGATTCCCATGCTTCGCACTCGAAGTCCAGCGGGTAGATGTCCTGGTACTTCTTGGGTGGATTTTCGGCATACTGGATGGTGCCGTCGGGCCGGTGGCGAAACCACTCCGGATGGGCACGCACATAAGGGTGGTCGGCGGAGCACTGAAAGGCCAGGTCCATGGCGATCTCGATGTCGTGCTCCGTGGCGGCCCGCACGAGGCGATCGAAGTCCTGGAGGGTGCCGAGTTCCGGGTGGATGGCGTCGTGGCCGCCTTCCGGTCCGCCGATGGCCCAGGGGCTGCCCACGTCGCCGGCTTCAGCTTGCGGGGCGTTGTTGCGGCCTTTGCGGAATGTCCGCCCGATGGGGTGAATCGGCGGCAGGTACAGCACGTCGAAGCCCATGCGGGCGATCGCGTCGAGGCGGGCCTCCACGTCGCGCAACGTTCCGTGACGGCCGGGTGCAGGCGAGGCGGAGCGCGGGAACAGCTCGTACCAGGCGCTAAAGCGGGCCTTGGGCCGATCCACCCAGAGGCGGCTGGGGGTAGCCAGTTCGGCCGCAAACTGCCGCGGGGCGTGCCGGCGCATCAAGGAGCTCAGCGAACTGCCCATGGCCAATTCCAGCGCCTCGTCACGCTCCCCGGAGCGCAGCAGTTCGGCGAACGCCGCCAGCGTGCGGGCGACCGTGCCGTCCGCCTGTGCCGCGGCGTCGTCCACGATCTGCGCGCCGATGGCGAGGTCGACCCCGACGTCCTGGCCGGCCTGAACGCGCTTGTGCAGATCGTGACGCCAGGTTCCGAAGCGGTCGAGCCAGGCGAGAACGGTGAATTCGTGCCAGCCCACCGCGTGGACCTCGAACTCGCCGGTCCAGCGGTCGTTCACCAGCGGGCGCATTTCGACCTCGTGCCACATGCCCGCTTCGCCCGACCGATGACGCACCACCGCGGCGATCTGGTCGTGGCCGTCGGCGAATAAGTCGGCTTCGACGCGCACGGATTCTCCCGTGCTCCGCTTGGCCGGATAACGCCCGCCGTCCACACAGGGGGTCACTCGCTCGATCACGACGCGCGCACGGCCAGCCCGCGGGAAGGGGCTGCCCTCCAGTGCTTCCTCCTGGACCGGTCGAGTATCAGGCCGTGCCGGGGCAGCAGCCGTTTGAGTTGGATTGGGCCCGCTCATACGGCATTGTACCCGTAATTCGCGAGCACGTCTGGGGATTAACGTTTGTTCATTAGGTTGAGAAGTGAGTCAAAGATGTTCAACCGCGTGAGGCCGCCGATAGGCTCAGGCTTCAGGCCGTCTCTCGCTGCCCATTGCCGTGAGGAAGCCAAGCCAGTACATTTCCGCGGCTTACTCAGTGAGGCGTGAGAACTCCAATGGCCGCAACTGTCGAAGTTCAGGCACACGTATTGAGGGACTACCGGCTGGCCGGCTGGGAAGAGCGCATCTCCGGCCGATGGCATTACCGCGATCTTATCGCAGACGAGGACTGGCGCAACGGCTGGATCAGCTTCGACGCCGTGGCCTGGAACCCGCACGACCGGCAGGTCTACTGCGGCCTCAACTCCATCGATGGCGATTTGCTGTACAAATTCGATCCCCGGATGCAGTCCTTTGCGTGCCTTCAGACGCAAGGTTGGACCGACCGCTTCGACGTCAAGATTCATCGCACGCTGCTCTACAACGGCAAAGAACGTTGCTTCTATTTTGGCACCTCCATGCTGCACGACGTGGACGAGCAGCCCGATGCCCGCGGCGGCAAGCTGGTCCGATACGACCCGGCCGCCAACCACTATGACATTCTGGGTGTGCCCGTGCCGATGCTGTATATCCAGTCCCTTGCCGCGGATTTCGATCGTGGCCTGATCTACGGATTCACCTATCCGGCCGAGGCGCTCTTCGAGTTCGACCTGGCGACTCGGGAGAGCCGTATCCTCGCCTACACCGGCAACGCACTGATGATGTCTCAGCCACACAATCCGGTGGTGGATGGGGACGGCTGGCTGTGGGGCACGTACGCGGAAACCCGAGCCTGGGATGAAACGCCCAGCGAGCGGCCTGTTCGCGTGTTCAAGTATCATCCGGAGGGCCGGCGGTTCGGATGGTTCGAGTGGGGCCTCCCGCGGCGCGAGGACAGCGGCCAGTTGCTGGCCGATCCACCCAAGCCGGCCGGCGCGCCTTCCTCGCTCGCGGAAACGCGGCACACCCAGGACCACGGGTTCTGCGACAGCATGTTGTTCGACGGCCGGCACCACATTTACGCGGGCACGGTGGCCGGCGTGCTCTGCCGGATCGACACTCGAACGGACTGCGTGGAGAAGCTGGCCCACGTGATGGCCACGGGCCGGTTCCCGGCACTGGCGATCGGCCGCGATGGCACCATCTATGGCGCCGGGGGTATGAGAGGTTATACCCAGGTCATGCGGCTCCGGCCGGAAAGCGACCACATCGAAAGCTTCAGCGAGCTTGTGGATGCCCGCATCGACGACCGTCCGGCACGGATCCACGAACTTGCGGTCGGTGATGACGACACCCTCTACCTGGCAGAGAACGACAATCACCACCGATCCAGCTACCTCTGGAGCGCCCGCATCATATGAACCTGAATCGACTGCACGAGCTCTACCGCACGACGCTCCTCGATGAGGTGGTACCTTTCTGGGAGCGTCACGCGCTCGATCCCACGGGAGCGATCAATAACTGTATCCGGGACGACGGCAGTCTCGTGTCGCGCGACCGCTGGGGATGGTCCCAGTGGCGGGCGGTCTGGGTCTTCAGTGCCCTTTACAACCGGATCAGTCCGCGGCCCGGCTGGCTGAGGATTGCCCGGGGCGTCTGCGACTGGTTGAGATCGCGAGGCCCACTACCTGGAGGTCATTGGCCACTGTTGATGGATGAGCACGGCTCTGTCCGGCGAGGGTACGAATGCATCTTCACCGATGCATTCGCCATCTACGGCCTCGTCGAACTGTGGCGGGCCACGCAAGACGACCATCTGCTCAACCTGGCCCTGGACACCTTCCGGGCGGCCCAAGCCGCGCTTCAGGAGCCCGTCTTGCCCCCGATGGCCGTTTATCCTCCGGCGCCCAGCCCCTCCGCGCGGGCCCACGGCCTGAGCATGATGTACTCGCTGGTCGCACACGAGCTGGCCCAGGCCACCGGCGCGGCGGAAGTCCGGGCTGCGGCCGATCATCACCATCGGCTGGTCATGGACACTTTCCTGCGCGTGGATCGAGGCCTGCTCCTGGAGTGGATCGATGATCAAGGCAATGAGCTGCCGGCCCCCGGCGGAACGGCCGTGTTGCCTGGGCACGCGATCGAATCGTTCTGGTTCCAGATCCACATCGCGCGGGACAAGCAGGATCGCCGCACCATCGATCGTGCCCTCCAGGCGATCCGCCGGCATCTGGAGATCGGGTGGGACGAAGAATTCGGGGGCGTCTTTTACGCCGTCGACGCTGAGAGGCGACCGGAGGTGGGCTGGCCGTTCGCGGAGTACAAGCTCTGGTGGGTGCACTCGGAGATCCTGTATGCCACACTCCTGGCCCACGAGCTTTGCGGCGAGCCATGGTGCCTGGACTGGCACGAACGCATTCGGCAGTATGCCTTCGCGCATTACCCGGTACCTGGACATGGCGAGTGGACGCAGCGCCTGGATCGGCAGGGCCGGCCCGTCGAGACGGTGGTGGCTTTACCGGTCAAGGATCCCTTCCACCTGCCCCGCGCGTTGATCTACTGCCTGGAGGCTCTGGAGCGGCTCGGCGCCGCCGGATGAACTCGCAACGGAGCATTCAGACGCAACGGCGAGAGGGCACGCTATCCTCTTTCTGAGCCGCGGCCGGCTGCTCCTCGGCATGTGGTCCTTTTCCCAGCCGCCAGACAATGCTGGCACTGAGCAGAAAAGCAACCCCGGCAATCGCATTGAGCGCCAGGTCGTGGCCCGTGGTGCAGACCAGCCCGAGCAACACGATCAGAAACCCGTAGCTGGCCGTCGCGATCGCCACCACGGTACTGGTGGCCGCGGGCTGGCTGGCCGAATCGATCATGGCCGGCTGAGCGGAACCTGTGTCGGGCGCCTCGGAGGATGGCGCGTCTGCCGCCTGCACCGGCGCGATCGGCGCGGACTGAGGTGCCTCTGTCCATCGCTCCAGCAGGGTGAGGAAAGGTCCGTAAGAGGCGAAAAACACGACGCCGCCCAGCACGAAGCCCGCCAACTCCGCCATAGCCAGCCCGTACCGGCCAATGTACAGATGGGAAAGACCCAGGGTCATGAGAACGATGGCCACCCAGCCCAGAACGGCCAGCCCCAGGCCCGCAAGAATCCATCGCAGGTGCGATGCGGGAGAGGGTGAAAGTGCTAGCTGGAAGTCAGGGTCATTGCCCTCCGCCTGCCGCCGTATGGGGCCCCAGGCGCCCAAGGGGCGCCCCTTACGGTAGAAGCGCGCCAGGATCGCAGGGCTGTCCGGTGGCGTCAGCAGCGTGACCGTGACCCAGAACACGGTGTTCAGCCCGATCACCAGGTAGGTCTGGTTCCACCACGCCCAGTCCCGGGCCAGTCCCGGCAGCTGCCACCCGGCGGCCGGCAGGCTGATGCCGCGCACCAGAAGCAGGATGATCGGCGCCCCGAATGAAGCGGCCAGCCGTCCCCAGCGGTTGAAACGCCACCACCACCACTGAGCCCAGTTCGCCGGTAACTCGGCGGCCGAGAAGGCCAGCATGAAAATGGCGACTTCAAAAATGAGATCGACGTTGTAGACGACCAGCAGCGACAGCGCCAGGATCAGGAGGGTGAATCCCCGCCCGACCCAGACGTAGTGCCGATCCCGCTTGCCGGGGCTCAAGTAGCGGCGATAGACGTCGTTGACCAGGACCTGGGCGCCGAAATTCAGATTGCTGCCGATGGTAGACATGACTGCCGCCAGCATCACAACAAAGAGCAGCCCCAGCAGGCCGGGTGGCAGGTACTCGGTCATGAGCAGGCCATAAGCCATCTCCCGGTCGAGCCCGCCGGTACGCAGTTCCGGCCACTGCACCAGTGCGCCCAGCGCGGGTAACGTCACCAGCAGCAGGAGAATAAACAGCGTGATGACGGCCACGATGTACATTTTGGACGCCTCGCGCGCGTTGCGGCTGGAGAGCAGGTACTGACCCTCCATGGCTCCGCCGAGCGGGGCGGTATCACCGCCGTACCCGATGCTTGAGCCGATCAGGTAGATCGCGGCCGCGGCAAGTGGGAAGATGGCGTGCCCATCCGGCGGCAGGGCTTGCATGGTTTCAGGGCCGGCGACGGCTGCCAGCCGCTCCGCCAGGACGGCCGGTCCGCCGATGTCGTAGAGCACGATCCCGCAGAGCATCACGCTGCCCACCAGCATGATCAGGCTCTGAATGCTGGCCGTGGCCACGACGCCCGAGAAGCCGGCAATGCCCACGTACACGAGTACGATCGGCAGCACGATCAGCAGGGTGATGGTTTTTCCGCGCAGCGCGGCCTCCGGGCTGGCGCCTTCCAGATTCAGGATGGGAACGATGATCTTATACATCGCCAGCAGGCCCGTCCCCGTCCAGGCGACCATGGCGATCAGGGACGAGCGGATGGCTACCCAGGTTCGAATGATATTGCTGGCCAAACCGCCGAAACGAAGCTCGTAGAACTCCGGTGTTGTGAACAACTGTAGCCGCCGCCAGAACACGGCAAAAAGCAGTGCGCCGATGAAGAGGGCCAGTCCGAAGCGGGTCAGATACCACCAGCAGATGAACATGCCGGTGACCACGGTAAGCCCGCTGTAGGCGGGGGCCACGTCGGCGTTCATCAAGGCCGCCGAGTAGGAGACGCCGTTGGCCCAGCCGGAATTCCGCCGGCCGGCGAGGAAGTAGTCCTCCAGGCTGCGGCCGGCAAAGCGCCGATAGTAGAGCCCAATGACCATCAGTGCCAGGAAGTAGCTCCCGACGACGATCCAGTCCATGCTCTGAAGATGTGCTTTGGGCATGGGGGGCCGTTATATCACGGCTGGAGGGGGGCCACAACGCACGAGAGTTTTGCCCAAGAAGCGTTTTCGACGACTCGCTTGTTGCGGTGTTCCCCCGATGCAGAAGAGAGCTTATGTGGAGAATACCAAGGGGCGGGCGGATCGGGGGTCACACCGAATGCCAGTGTGCGCCGCCTTTCCGCCCGCCCCTGTTTACTCGAGCATAACGGCCGTCAACTACAGGCGCCAGGGTGAGCGGATCGGCCTGGAGAGTAGCTCCGAGGCCTCGTCATCGCCGACGATCTGCTGCCGCGCCGGATCCCACTTCAGCGTCCGGCCGACGACCGAAGCGATGTAGCCCAGGTGGCCGGGCGTCGCGGAGCGATGGGCAACTTCGACCGGCGTGAGCGTCTTCTCGCGGGACTTGATGCACTCGATGAATTCCTTCTGGTGGGCGCCCTTGGTGTCCTTGAGCAGCACATCGAGGTCGCCCTTCTTCTCGCGCTGTTCGATCTCCTTCTTCCACTCGGGATTGGAGGCCTCGTACCCGCCGCGGTCGACCCACACCCACCCGTTTTCGCCGATCCACTTGGCGCCGCTGCGGATGCCCTCCTGGCCGCCGCCGATGACCAGTTCGATTCCCTTGGGGTACTTGCATTCCACGCGGTACTTCGTGGCCGTGTTCCAGTTGGCGTCCTTCGGCGGGAACTCGGCCGTGGCTTTCACCTCCAGCGGCCCGATCTTGTCGTCCGGGCCCACGCCGTACTGCGGGCTCGACAGGCCCCAGTGGGCGATGTCGCAGTGGTGGCCGATCCAGTCCATCAACTGTCCGCCGCCGAAGTTGTAGTTCCACCGCCAGTTCTTGTGGAAACGGCACTTGTTGAACGGCATCATCTCCGATGGCCCGACCCAGAAGTTGTAATCCACGTTCTCGGGCGGCTCTGAATCGGGGCAATCCTTGCCGGTCTTCTCGAAGTCCGCGTGGCCCGAGGGCAGCCCCACCTCGACCCGCCGGACCTTGCCGATGTACCCGTTGAGGACCAACTCGACGGCCCGCCGGAAGTCGTTGCCGCTGCGCTGCCAGGAGCCGGTCTGCCAGATGCGCTTGTTCTTCTGCGCCGCCTCAACCATGGCGATGCCCTCGGCCAGCGTCTTGGAGAGGGGCTTCTCGCAGTAAATGTCCTTCTTGGCCTTGGCGGCCGCGATCGCGGGAATCGAATGCCAGTGGTCGGGCGTGGCAATGCACACGGCCTGGATGTCGTCGCGGGCGATCAACTCGCGGAAATCCTTGTAGGCCTGGCAGCCATCGTCGCCATATTTCTCGTTGACCTTCTTGACCGCGCCGTCGAGGTGGCTCTTATCCAGGTCGGCGATGGCCACCACGCGGCACTCCTTGATGCCCAGGAAGGCGTCCATGTTCGCACCGCCCATCCAGCCCACGCCGATCATGCCGATGTGGATCTTGTTGGAGGGGGCGTCCGCGCCCAACAGCCGGGCGGGGATAAAGGCAGGGACGGCCACCGCTGCGGCCGCGGTCCGCAAAGCCTGCCGGCGAGTGATTTGAGTCTTTCGCTCCTGTGCCATGGCATGGTGCTCCTTAAAGCCTGTCCGTAAGTCGGCGACGCAACAGGCCCGCCAAGTACGGCCGACCTGCCGTCGCGTGAGGGCGTATGTTAGCCGGGAGCGGGAATGGGGGAAAGTGATGGGTCATGAGTGGGGGACGGTAATGGGGCGCGAAGTGACGAGTCATGAATGATGGGGAGTGCGTGGGGAGTGGGGGCAATGGGCAGCCCTGGCGAAAAGGCGGCACCTTTGGGTTCGTCCCGTGGCTGACCGCGCGTCAAAACCTCGTTTCTGAAGCGCCAATGGGGAAAGTTTGGGTTCGTTTGGCGCCGGGCGCATTCTGAGGCGTGAGCCGGGAGTTGACCCGACGCGGGCGGTATCTGTACCCGGTCGTCTTTTTCGCAGTCGGCGATTCTGCAGCATGTCAAGGCTTACATCTTGTCTGGAGATCTACGCGGGTGAGACACTCGAGATGGTTTGAAGATCCTGCTCGAGTTGTTGGCGGTCTTCGTTTTCCTCAACGGCCCGGGCGCAGGCGCGGGCCTGCTCCAGGTGGGCGCGGAGCGTCGTAGAATCTCCCATGACCGCAGCCGCGCGGGCGAGGGCCTCGTGGGCGTAGCCGACGTAGAACGGCGGCAGGTTTTGGGAGAAATGGAGGCAGCGCTGTCCGTGATGCAGCGCGTTCGCCCCCTGGCCCAGCAGAGCGTACACGCGTGAAACCTGCCAATGGCCGATCGAGAGGTTCTGAGGGGTACAGTCTGGGCGCTGCGTCCAGTGCCAGAGAGAAGCCAGGGCGGTCAACAGCATGGCCTCGTTGTCTTCCGTGGTTCTGTCCTGCTTTTCGATGAGCGTCCAGGTCGCGTTGAAGCAGTGGGCCGAGAAGTGGCGATGAGCCCAAATGACTTCCAACTGCGGTTTATCACCCGTACTCATTCGACGGCTCTCCGACTGGATGAATGCACACCATCGGGGGTTCGCCCGGACAGAAGCCATGGTAGCGAGCGGTAGCGTCCACTTCCAGAGTGAGAGCCTGACAGCCTGTTGCCGGTGTGCTGCCGCGCGCGGGCATCGACAATCTGGCGCTTCAGCCTTATGCTCCCGGCTCATGTCCAGAAGACAGGTTGCCGGACCGGGCCGGCGTGATGGGGGCAGTTTCATGCGAAGCAGGAGAGCGAGCATGAACCGGCGGGAGTTTATGCGTGGAACGGCGGCGGCGCTCACGGGGATCAGCATCGTGCCACGTCACGTGCTGGGTGGGGCGGGTCGCAAGCCGCCCAGCGAGAAGCTGAACATCGCGGCCATCGGGGTCGGCGGCCAAGGGGCTACTGACGTCGACGGACTGGCCGGGGAGAACATCGTGGCTCTGTGCGACGCCGATCTGCGGCCGTCCGCGGAAACGTTCAGGAAGTTCCCCCACGCCAGGAAATATCGCGATTTTCGCGTCATGCTCGACGAGATGGGCGATCAGATCGATGCCGTGCTGGTGGCCGCGCCCGACGACACGCACGCCGTGGCCGGCCTGGGGGCCGTCCGGCGGGGCACACAGGTGTATTGCGAGAAGCCGCTGGCCCACTCGGTGTGGGAAGTGCGCCAGCTCATGAAAGCGGCGAAAGAACACCAGGTGGTCACGCAGCTGGGCAACCAGGGCCACTCGTCCGGCGGGATCCGCACGTTCTGCGAGTGGATCTGGGACGGGGCCATCGGCGATGTGCACACCATTCACGCTGGGTGCGACCAGTTTGCGGAGGTCTACACGAAGGTCGGCCAGCTCGAAAAGCTCAAGGAGAAGCACGAGGTTCCACCCGAGCTGGACTGGGATCTCTGGCTGGGGCCCGCAGCCGGCCGGCCGTACCACCCGGCGTACCTGCCGTTCCAGTGGCGCGGCTGGGCGGACTTCGGCACGGGCGTGCTGGGCGACTGGATCTGCCACGTCCTCGACCCGGCGTTCTGGGCGCTTGACCTGGGCGCTCCCTCCAGCGTCCAGGCGGAGAAGGTGGGAAGCTACGATCCCGAAAAACACGCATTGACGTTCCCTCGGGATTTCGTGCTGCGATATGAATTCGCGGCCAAGGGCAAACGCGGGCCGGCCGAGCTCAACGCACCGCAGCGAGCTTCGCCCGCCCAGGAAGCAGCACCCCGCGGCGGCCGCGGCGAGTCACGGATCACTCTCTACTGGTACGCAGGCTCTGAACGGATCCCGTGGGTGGAGGGGATGGAGCCGGGGGCCAGACCGCCGGGGACCGGCGCGGTCGTGCTGGGCAGTGAGGGCGGCATGACTCACCAGTCCCACGGGGCCGGCGACGCGCGACTCTTTCCCAAGGAGAAGATGAAGGACTACAAGGATCCGCCGCAGAAGCTGCCGCGGGTTGAAGGCCATCATCAGGACTGGCTCGACGCGATTCGCAAGGGTACTCAGGCTGGATCCGACTGGTTTTACGGCGGGCCGCTTACTGAGCTCGGCCTGCTGGGTGTGATCGCGCTGCGATTTCCAGGCCAGGAGCTGCGGTGGGACGGGCCGGGCATGCGCTTCACCAACAGTGATGAAGCCACCAAGTTGTTGACGCCGGATTATAGACACGGCTGGCGGCTCTGAGAGCAGGGTTGGCGATGGGTATGTCTACGTGCTCCTTGCCGCATAGACCAGCAGCCAGGCGAACAGACTGGCTACGATCACGGCCACGACCAGAACGATGAGCAGTACTCTCCAACCGGCGGGGCCGAAGTAGCCGGGCGGCAAGAGATTCAGAAACATGCTGGCTCCGCAAGACTGGCGAGGGGGGAGAGCTGGGTGTCATCGAGCCTGCGTCCGCCCGTTCCGTGGGCCTCGGTCAACAAGGCGCGAACGGAGTCGACGGAAACTGACTCCTCGTGGTTGACCTCCTAAATCAATGACCCCAACGGGGTCAGAACGGTAGCGGCCGGACTCGACTCCAACACCTGTGATGGCAGTAGTTTAGAATCAAATCTTCCCGATCACTCCAGCAAGAGCGGTGCAAAATCCGGTGCACTCGGCCCCGAGAACACCCCCTCTGATCCCGATCTGGCCCTGATTGTCGATCGATGGCCAACGCTGCCGGCCGCCGTACGCACGGACGTCCTTTCGATGGTAGCTGCTGCTGTCGCGGCAGGGGCGATCAATGAACACGGTTGACAATGCCGGCACTGACAGAACCTCCCGCGAGGGATGCGTGGGGCAGGGTTGTGTCAGCGCGGCGCGTCTCCAGAGAAGGAGGTCCCCATGAACGGTTATGACGTTCCGCTCCGACTCCGCGGCATGTACGAAAAGGCCTTGGCCGGCAAGCTCTCTCCCCGACAGGTCATCAAACTCGGTTGCTACCACTGCATGGGGTGGGAGACGAAGGCCGTCAAAGACTGCACGTCGCCCGGCTGCCCGGCTTTCGCGTACCGCCCCGGCATCAAACGCCGTCCCTAGGCGCTCGAGAGAGCAGCGAAAATGCCCCAACAGGGGGGGTAACGGGGATCGGACGGCCCAAACCACGGGCGAAGGCGAGATCGTGCCTTGGCGCGGCGAGAAGTGCGTGTCCTGAGGGGGGGCGCCGCCGGACGAACATCGACGGATCATTGCGATCAAACCCTACCGGGAGATATCGCAGGCACGAGATCGCACGGGAGAGATGCGCGGCGCGATGCGCGCATGCGCGAGGACTTGGCCTTGGTGTTCCCACTGCAGGCCATGGAGGTGGATCGCAGCGCAGGTACCTGGCTGTTTGCGGATTGCTGCCATGGTTTCCTGGAGAGCAATTCCAGCGTAATGGAAGGATTCAGCCTGGTAGGCCTACGGCGACGACTGCGTCAGCTGCCCAGTGATTGACATTCGCGGTCGCTTCAGGTACCTGGTAAACACTCGAGTGTACACCCGCATGAGGTGATCCGGCCCGCCCGAGGACGATATGGTACTCAGATCAGGACCAAAGGCAGGATATGCCTCATTTGAAGCGGTCAATCCTGACGATGGGAAAACACATGAGGTCTTCGTCAGTCCGAGAAGAATGCAGGCAGTGGCTCGGCGAGGGGAGCATGCCATAAGGGAGATGGCATGGGTCGTGTCAGAAGTTCTTCGCAAGCCCGGCCGGATTTTTGAGGGCATTCGGTGGGAGGAAGACTGCGACAGCAATAGTCCCATAGACGAGTGGCTTTGCTACGCTGGGATACCGAGTGTAGATTTTCGGACTCCAGATTCTGACGTCCGCTCCGATCCGAGACCAGGCAAAATCTTTCTCATCTTTGTCAACGTGGAGCGAGTAGCGTACAACTGGAGGTGGGAACCGATTGAGGACGGTACGATCGATCTCCCCATTGGAGCCAGTGACGTAAGTAACCCACGATTTGGGAAACAGGTACTGTAATGTCGCCCGAGAATCTAGTAGCACATGTCAGAGCGGCCTACTCAAGGAAGGGGCCATTCAAACCCTTTGCCTACCACGACTTAGACGGAGACTGCATCGAGTTCTTCGTGTCGAATGAACCTTTTACTGCTCAGAGGGTCGACAGTTGGTTGACCGTCTACCACGGAGACCATAGCCAGAAGATCATTGGTTCGCTGATCAAAGGCGTCTCGCGCCTGCTTTCTCAGCATCCTGGATTAGTAGTAATCGACGTTGAATGCGGCCATGTAAGACTCGCCCACATTCTCCGCGCAAGAGCTTGGTCTGTTGGGGACGAGATTACTCTTAAGTCATACAAAGGAATAATAGAAGTCGCAGAGCAGCAATCAGTCGTAGCCGAACTCCAGCCTGCGTAAACTGCCGCGTCGAGCCGCACCTCAAATTCGGCGCGGCTGATTTGAGTGACGTAGGCCTTCCCATGTCATCAATCTCCAGCGCTCTCGAGAGCGCGATCATCAAACAACAGGCCGAGAAGGGCAGCAGGTGCATCTTCCGGCGTCCGCTCCCGCGCGGGTGTCATCGTGGCAGCGCAGGATAACTCTCAGTGGGGCAAAGCCGGGTTTGCGACGTCGTGCCTCCCCATAGCCCCCCAGCGTCCCTCAGCCCAGCTCCTCACGGTGCAAACAGTTGCTGCATCTGGGCTTATGTATCAATCACACGTGCGTCGCGGCCTCTGGGCACCGCCCCGCGCGGGCGCCCGCGAGGGGTTCGGCGGTGCTATCGGCGACACTCGTCTTGACCCGTTGTGCACGCGGAAGTAGTCTCGCGAACGGTTGCTTCCCCCTTTGGATCGGCCCGCCGCCAGTTCCCCGCTGGCCACGGGCCGATCGCTTTTGGAGCTGGCCCTTGCCTGGCAATCCACAGGAGATCCACCCATTCGTTTCCAGTTGGCGATCGTCTGACGATGCGACGCTGGTTCAGTTCTGGTCTGTGACGGTCGAGGGTAGGCCGGCGCGGCAGCCCTTTGTCGGGAAGTCTGGCGGGGTGACCAGGTCGTCGAGCGCGTTCGCGGCAACTCGGTCGAGGAGATCAAGCAGCGCGTTGTCCGGCGGTACGGGGCATAAGAAGAGGCCGGGCGTCGCCTTCCTGGCGGTATCCCTTTCCGCCCGGCCTCTGCTCCTCTCCTCTACGCGGGGTGCAGTTTAGGAATAACCCGCGCAGCGCGCCCAGTGAATTCGCGTTCATCCCGCAGTCAGGACGCCGCCCGCTCGTCGGGCGCGGCCTGACGCTGCTGGTTGGCCACCACGCGGTAGATCGTCGGGCGTGACAGCCCCGTGATTCGCGCGATCCGGGCCAGCTTCGTTCCTGTGGCAATCATTTGCAGGATGGCGGCCTCCTGGTCGGGCGTCACTTTCAGGTAGCGCCCGGCCTTGCTGCCGCCCCAGCGCCGGCCCTTGGCCCGCGCCGCGGCCTGGCCGGCGCGGACGCGCTCGGCGCGCACCTCGGTTTCATACTGCGCAACGCTGGCCAGCACGTTGGCCATGAGGCGGCCGGCGGGCGTGTTCAGGTCGATGCCGTCACGCATGCTGGTCAGGTTCACCTTGCGCTCGAGGAGCTCCTCAAAAAGCGCGGTCAGGCCCTTGGCCGTTCGCCCCAGCCGGTCCAGACGCCACACGGCAATCTGTTTCACCGCGCCGGTCCGGACCCCCTGCATCAGCCGGTCCCAGTCCTTGCGGGACATGCTCTTGCCCGTGAATTTGTCCTTGTACCAGACGATCGGATCGTCCTGCGCCGCGGCCCAGCGCTGCAGGTCGGGCAATTGTGACGCGTGTTCCTGACCCGTGGTGCTCACTCGGACGTAGATAGCGATGTGCTTGGTATCCGCCATGATGGTTCCTCCTTTTTCGAGAGCGGCCCCCGGTGCCCGGCGCTGAACCGGGTCACCGGGGGCCGTGCGTGTCTCAGGCGGCCGCGGCCATTCCCGCCAGCAGCGCGGCCGGCAACTGGTTCAACAGGTCCCGAACGTTCAGGCCCGTGGGCGAATACTTGCACAGCTTGGCGGCCCACTGCGGATCTTCCGGGATCGGCAGGCCTTCCTCGCGGGCCACGTGTTCCAGGTGCGCGGCGACAGCCCCACTGGACACCTTCTGCAGACCGAAGCGCACCCAGCGCGACAGCAGGATGCCGTCTGTCCAGTCGGCCTGCGTGGTGGTCCCGATCAGCAGCACATGGGACGGAAGCGATTCCAGCAGGGACAGCAGCCGGTCCGCCGCCCGGCCGGTCACCGTGTGAATCTCATCGATGACGTACAGCTTGCGCCCGGCGCGGCCCGGACCGTAGACGTATATATCACTGGCCAACTGATTGAGCGTTGATGCGTCGCAGGTGGCCGATTCGATCTTGTGGCGCCCCGCGGGCGGAATGCCCCAGTATTCGGCGGCACACTCCGCGAGCGTGGTCTTGCCACTGCCCGACGGGCCGGTCAGCAGGAACGCCAGACCCGATCGGCCGGCCTGCTGGTCCAGGTAGTATCTCAGCGCGGCAATCACGCGCTCCTGTCCGATGACTTCGGCAAACGACTGCGGGCGGTACTTCTCAGCGAGCATGGTCTATCCTCCGACGGCCGGCCGGGATTGAATCCCCGGCCGGCCGGAAGCCTGTCTTCACTGCGTCTCGGGCACGTTCAACGTCTCACCGAACGGGGCGCGCTCATCTGACGTGCACACCCAGAGCACGGGGTAATCCGGCGCATCGTCCGGGAATGACCCGTACAGATCGGTCAGGTAGATGAGACACGCGGGCGTGATGCCTTGCGCGTCCACCCATTCAAAAGCCGGCCGGAAGTCCGTTCCGCCACCTCCGGGCAGCTTGTCCAGGTGGATGGGCAGATCGGCCGTCCGGTACTCGGCGGATGATTGGACGTCGGCATCGATGGCCAGCACGTGCACCGTAGTCGGGTATGCGGCCAGAATGTCCGAAACCGCCGCGCCGAATGCCGCGAGCATCTCCGCGCCGATACTGCCCGATGTGTCGATGGCCACGATGACTTCGGGCAGTTCATTGGAGCGCAGGCCCGGCAGGATGATGCCGCGGCCGGCATGCCGGGCATTCGGCCGCGACCAGTCGTAATCATTCCGCGCGGTGCGGGTGATGAAGTCCGCGAGCACCGTCCGCCAATCCACGGGCGGACGGGTGAACGCTTCCAGCATGCGCTCGCCGATGGCCGGCAGCTTGCCCATGGCCCGGGCGGACATGGCCGCTTGTACGGTGGCTACCTGCCATTCATTCTCCGTCACGCCCGCGCCGCTTCCGTCGGCATCGCCGTCGGCATCGTCGGCCGCATCGAGCACCGCGCCGCATCGGCCGGGATCGCCGTCGGCATCCGGAGCGTTCTGTCCGCCCGCGCCGGAAGCGCCCGCGCCGGGCATATCGCCCGGATCGGTGGCCATTCCGGCGAAGATGGTTTCGGCCGCGGCATCTTCACCCGGCAGCACGCCTTCCGGCAGGGTCAGGCCCGCGGCCAGAACGTGGTGATTGATGGCCCGATCGCACGCCACGTTCCACGCGCGGGGATTGCGCCCATCGCGCCGCCAGCAGTGGCCAGCAGCACAATGCAGAACCTCATGCGCGATCATGCCGCGGAGTTGAGCATCGGACAGGGAATCAACATACGACGGGTTGTAGCGTATCACCTGACCGTCGGTTGCCGCGGTATCACGTGATGCGTCCGGGATCAGCCGAAGCCGAAGCGCCAACGCGCCGAAGAATGGATGATCCATCACCAGCGCCGCGCGGGCGCGGGTCATTCTCTCAGCGGCCGTCATGACGCGCCCCCCATGAATGCGGCCATGTCCGCCATGATGCTCTGGGCATCCTGCGCGGCCTTGGCCCGGGCCAGTGGCATCCGGCGGAGTTGTTCGGGATCCAGGGTTGCCAGCCGGGTTTCGACCGACTTCCGGGCGGATTCCAGATCGGGATCATCGTTGAAGTTGAGTAGCGGCAGCACACTGCAGAGCTCCTGCAGGTTGCCGATCAGCGAATCCCGGAAGATGGCATTCGGATCGGACAGCCGTTCGGCGGCATGCTGCAAGCCGTCATGCAGGCGCTTCCACGCGTCCGCGAGTCCATCGGCCAGCGCCTGCCGTGTGCGCTGGTCGATTTCCTGCCGGATGCGCTCGGCATCGGCATCGGCCAGTGATACGCGGAAGTCTTCACCCGTGGGCAGTGGATCCATCACCACGTTCCAGCTGAACTTGGCGCGAATCTTGTCGATGTTGGGGTATTCGGCCGGGTTGAACATGCCGTTCAGCCGATGCCGGGCATCTTCCACGTAATCCGGATAGCCCACGCAGAACGCGTCCACTGCGGCATCGAATTCGGCCCGAAGCCGGCGCATGTCCGCGGTATAGTCCAGGTACGCCTTGGCCGGCAGGATGCGGGCGCCATCGTCGCGCCATGGCAGGGTGAATCGATAGTGCGTCTCACGGCCGGCCGTGGCCGCTTGTTGGATGGCCCGGAGCGCATCGGCGCTCACCAGCGCCTTGTTGTAACGGCCGGCATCGGCGGAAGCCTGATGCGCGGCGTGAACTTCGGCCGTGACGCGCTTGTCTGTCTTGCGGGCGGACCATTGGGTAATCGAGAGTCTCGCGAGCATTGCTTTATCAGTCAGGGATTGCATGGGTGTTCCCTTTCATCACATGAGGACGTGAGAGTTACGGGCGGACCATTCCACGAACGCGCGGCAGTTGGCGATATCCGGGCATCTGCGGTGCGCGTCGCGCACGCAGAGCACGGAGAATTCGGCCGGCAGGCGGGCCGCATAGCCGATGACACGTTCACCGTTCTGCGCCGAAGCGCGACTGGCCAGCGCGACCGAAACCGCGTACAGCGCCGACGGGTCAGTCGGAACGGCCGCGGTATCTGGATTGAGCAGAATGCCGTCAATGGATGGCAGGGAGTGATAGACGCGAAGGAACGCAACCAGTTCAGTAGCCGGGCCTTGGCCGATGGCGCCCGCGAGTGTTTCCACGTCGGTCAGGCCCAGCGCGACCAGCCGGCCGGCATTGGCCCACGTTCGCGGGCAAGGCGAGTTCACCAGATCGGCGGTTGCCTTGAAGTCATGTAGCAAGCCCGGCCGGAAGCGCAGGAACGCGACGATCTCGGCGGGAACGCCTGCCGTGAAAGCCCACTGCGTCCAGTCGTCCAGATCGGGCATGAGCTCAAGAATGGTCGCGAATCGGCTTTTGACGGGTTCCAGGATGCCGGTCACGCCTGCCTTGTCCTGTCGGCGGTTTGTGGCCGCGATGAACGTCACCGCATCCGGCAGGCGAAAGCCGTTGATGCGCCGGGCCAGAATGAGCTGCATCGCCGCGGCTTGCACCGCGGCGGGCGCTTGGCCCAGATCGTCCAGGAACGCGACGGTGGGGCGTTCGGCGGCCAGCAGCGCCCGCAGATCACCATAAGGCAGGAATTCGGCGGCATTGCCGACGATGGCCGGCAATCCCTTGAAGTCCGTCGGATCGGCCGTCACCGGGTGGAACACCTGGCAATCGGCGCTCGCGGCTTCGGCCGCGGCCGTGACCAGATCAGACTTGCCGACACCCGGCGGCCCGGCCAGTAGAACGGGCATGCGGGCGGGAATCAGGCGCGCCAAGCGGCGCGATACATCGGAAGGCTTCATTGCCTCAGGCTCCTGAGGCCAATAAGATGTGCGTGTCGGGTGTCACATGCACCCGGCCACGGGCCCGGACGATTGGCGTCGTCGCGGGCCTCTTTACTTGTCACTTCCAAGATACACCACGTTCTGGCGTGTGTCAACTAAAAACCACGCGTGACAGAAAAATATCTGCAGGAATGCTCAGGAATCGCGGCGGAATCGGCGTGGAATGACTCGTTACACTTCCGGCCGGAAGTGGGCAGCGCGACGCGCGATGCAGCGCCGATCATCCATCGCGCTCGCGCGCACGCGTGCGCCGATCATCGATGCGGAACGCATACGGAAGCCGGCCGGAAACCTGCCGGATGCAAAGCGGAAGAAACACGCAGTGCACCGCGGGGGCCCCATGAGTCCGGGGTTTTTTTGCCCACGCCCCCCGGCCGCGCGCTTCGGGTCCCATCGAGTTATCTTGCCCTCGCCGCGTCGTGGTTTTTCGGTGCCATGGCGTCTACGTCTACGGAACCGCACGAATCCCAATCTTCTCGAGGTTTCGTAGACGGCCACGTTTGGACACGGGTTGCGGGCGTGAAAAACGGGAACATTGGTTGATGATGGGTCCCGGACGGCGCATTACACGCCGCGCCAGAATTCTAACCCGGCCCATCCGATCGCACATGGGTCCTGGACGAATCGCACACGAACCTTCCCTTGCGCGTGCTGCGAGTTGTATGTTGATGGCATGCACTGGTTCTGGCGGGTGGCGACATCTGCTCAAGAAGACGGCACGCCTCATCTCGTACACCACCATCTAAGCTCCGGGGAGCATGGCTTCAGCTGGTATCTGCACGGGCGTCGACCGCGACAAGCGGGCAAGAATCCGCGGCATCGTTTCGTCCTTGAACCACTCTTGTGCTTCTTCACGAAGCTGCAGGTCCTTCGGTAGGAGCTCCTGATAGACCGAACGGTCAGCTCGCTGCTCGAAGAGATTGGCGAGTACGTGCTCGTAGGCATGGACGTCCGTAGGGAGCTTGGACCAATCGATAGGCGACGCTACTTGGAGCGTCAGATCGCCCGCTTCAAAACCTGCCTTGCCGCTGACCAGTGCGACGGCGCGATTCACGAGCCAGCCGGCACAGGTGAAGTAGCACAAGCCATCGGTGTTTCGAGCGAACGGGATGCTCTCGGCTGAGCACAACCGGTTCAACTCGCCTTTGAATCGTAGAACAGGTCCGCGTAGCGACTTTGCGAACAATTCTTCCGGAAACGTGT
>BTUC01000099.1:16196-18899 GCA_045863575.1 Phycisphaerae bacterium | reverse complement strand
CGAGACGGAAATGAAGGAGAAGAAGGCCCGCATCGAGGACGCTCTGCACGCGACCCGGGCGGCCATCGAGGAAGGCATCGTCCCCGGCGGCGGCGTGGCCCTGGTCCGCTGCATGTCGGCCCTCGACAAGGTCGAGGCCGCCGGCGACGAGAAGACGGGCGTTGCCATCGTGCGGCATGCCCTGAGCTCGCCCCTGCGGCAGATTGCGCTGAATGCCGGCCAGGAGCCGGGCGTAGTCTTCGCCAAGGTGAAGGCCAACAAGGGCACCACTTTCGGCTACAACGCCGAGACGGATGAATACGGCGACCTGGTCAAGGATGGCGTGATCGACCCGGCCAAGGTCGTGCGCACCGCGCTGCAGAACGGGTCGAGCGTGGCCCGCATTCTGCTCAGCACCGACTGCGTGGTGACCGAGAAGCCCAAGGCCAAGGACGAAGAAGGCGCTGGCGAGCACGGCGAGGGCATGGGCGAAGACTACTGAGGCCCGCCGGGTATCCCGTAGCGGCCGGCCTGGGTGCCGGCCGTTGGTGGGCGAGGATCCTGAACGACAAAGACAAAACGACCGGCAGAGACGCCGGCCGCTACAAAACGGACGGCCGGCGGAGACGCTGGCCGCTACAGAACGAAACAAACGGCTGGCGCACAGACCCGGCCGCTACAGAACACGGAAAGCTTACAGAAGCAAACCAGGAGATAGACGCGATGGCCAAGTTGAATCTCAAGCCGTTGGATGACCGGATCGTGGTGGAGCAGGCCGAGGCCGAGGAGCGGACGGCCGGCGGTATCGTGCTGCCGGACACCGCCAAGGAAAAGCCGCAGCGAGGGAAGGTCGTCGCCGTGGGTCCGGGCAAGCTGCTGGACAGCGGCGCACGCGGGGCACTCAGTGTGAAGACGGGCGACGAAGTGTTCTACGGCAAGTACTCGGGCTCGGACGTGGAGGTGAACGGCGAGAAATTCGTCATCCTCCGCGAGAGCGACGTGCTGGCGATCATCGAGAAGTGATTCCAAGGCGGCTTTTCGCGAGGAGCGAGTTGATATGGCCAAGCAATTGATGTTTGAAGACACCGCCCGCCAGCAGATCCTGGAGGGGGTATCCAAGCTGGTGGCGGCGGTGAAGGTGACGCTCGGACCGACCGGCAGGAACGTGATCCTGCAGAAGTCGTTCGGCTCGCCACGTATCACCAAGGACGGCGTGACGGTCAGCAAGGAGATCGAGCTGCCCGAGCCGTTCCAGAACATGGGCGCCAAGATGGTCAACGAGGTGGCCAGCAAGACCAACGACGTGGCCGGCGACGGAACGACGACGGCCACCATCCTGGCGGAGGCGATCTACCGCGAGGGCCTGCGCAACGTGACCGCCGGGTCCAACCCGATGGCCCTGAAGCGCGGCATCGACGCGGCCGTGGCCGCGGCCGTCGAGAGCATCCGCGCCCAGTCCGCGAAGGTCAAAGGCGACGACATCGCCAAGGTCGGCACCATCAGCGCCAACGGCGACGAGGAAGTCGGCCAGATGCTCGCCCAGGCGCTGGAGGAAGTCGGCACCGAGGGCATCGTTGAGATCGAGGAGGGCAAGAGCCTGGCGACCGAGAAGGAGGTCGTCGAGGGCATGCAGTTCGACAAGGGCTACATCTCGCCCTACTTCATGACCAACCCGAACACGCTCGAGTGCGTGCTCGAGGATGCGCAGATCCTCATCTACGAAAAGAAGATCTCCAATGTGCGCGACCTGGTGCCGCTGCTGGAGAAGCAGGTCAGCACCGGCAAGCCGCTGCTGATCATCGCCGAAGACGTCGAGAGCGAGGCGCTGGCGGCACTGGTGGTCAACAAGCTGCGCGGGGTGCTCAACGTCGCGGCGGTGAAGGCCCCGGGCTTCGGCGATCGCCGCAAAGCCCTGTTGGGCGACATCGCCGTGCTGACCGGCGGAAAGCTGATCAGCGAGGACCTCGGCCTCAAGCTCGAGAACGTGCAGGTCAACGACCTGGGCCGGGCCAAGAAGGTCCTGGTGGACAAGGACTCGACCACCATCATTGAGGGCGCCGGCAAGAAGTCGGAGATCACCGCCCGCTGCGATCAGCTCCGCGCCGGCATTGAGAAGACGACCAGTGATTACGACCGCGAGAAGCTCCAGGAGCGCCTGGCCAAGCTGACCGGCGGCGTGGCCATCATCCGCGTGGGCGGCGCGACCGAGACTGAGGTCAAGGAGCGCAAGGACCTGGTGGACGACGCCCTGCACGCCACCCGCGCCGCCATCGAGGAAGGCGTGGTGGCCGGTGGCGGCGTGGCCTACCTCAAGGCCATCGAGGCCGTCCGCAAGGCCCGTGACAAGGCCCGCGGCGAGGAGAAGATCGGCTTCGACATCGTCAGCCGGGCACTGGAAGCACCCGCCCGCCAGATCGCCGACAATGCCGGCCAGGACGGCGCGGTGGTGGTGGCCGAGGTGTTGGAGCGTGGCGGCAAGATCGGCTACGACGCGCGCAAGAACGAATATGTCGATATGTTCAAGGCCGGCATCATCGATCCGGCCAAGGTGTGCCGCAGCGCGCTGGAGCATGCCGCCAGCGTGGCCGGCCTCATGCTCACCACGCAGGTATTGGTCACCGAGTTGAAGGACGAAAAGAAGGACATCGCCGGGTCCGTGCGGTAAGCCGGATTCGCCTGTCGTGTTCCCCGCCTGTAGCGGCCGGCCGGGGTGCCGGCCGTTGG
>BTUC01000099.1:0-16186 GCA_045863575.1 Phycisphaerae bacterium | reverse complement strand
TTGGCCGAGCAGATCGGCCGAAGTCGGTGGACCAACGGCCGGCACAGAGGCCGGCCGCTACACAATGAGGTTCGAAACGAAGGCCGCTAACCGAGAACAGTAGCGAAGGCCGCCGCGGAGCCCGCGGAAGATGCAGAGGGGGGACGGAACCACGGATGAGCACAGGCCGGGGCTGCCGCCCGGCGGACTGCCAGTTCGCGATTTCCTCTGCGTTTTCCCGGGCTCTGCGGTTTTTGCCGAAACCGACGGTTGACGAGATGCCGGTGGCACAAAAGCGCGACTACTATGAAGTCCTGGGTGTCTCGCGGGATGCCGGTCCCGAGGAGATCAAGAAGGCCTATCGCCAGGCCGCGCTCAAGTATCACCCCGACCGCAACCCGGGCAATGCTGAGGCCGAGCTGCGCTTCAAGGAGGCCGCCGAAGCCTACGAGGTTCTCTCGGATGCCCAGAAGCGGCAGCGCTATGATCGACATGGGCACCGGGGCGTGGAAGGCGCCGGCGTCCACGACTTCTCGGGGATGAACGTCAATGACATCTTCTCGATGTTCGACGACATCTTCGGGGGAGGCGTGTTCGGTGGCCGTCGGGGCCGCGGCGGCGTCGATCTCGAGATGGAGATCGAGCTGAGCCTCGACCAGGTGGCCGCGGGCGTCGAAAAGACCATCGAGTTCGATCGCCAGGACTACTGCGAGACCTGTGCCGGCAGCGGCAGCGAACCGGGCTCCAAAAAGCGCACCTGCCCCACGTGCGGCGGGTACGGTCAAGTGGAGCAGAGCACCGGCTTCGGGGCGTTGTTTGGCCGGGTCGTGACGGCCTGCCCGACCTGCCGGGGCAAAGGCTCCCTGGTGGTGACGCCCTGCAAGAAGTGCCGGGGCAGCGGCCGTCAGTCGCGACACCGCGTGCTCAGTGTGCGGATCCCGGCCGGCATCAGCGACGGCCAGGGCATCCGCGTAGCCGGCGAAGGCGAACCGAGTGAGAACGGGGCGGCCCGGGGCGACCTGCACGTCTACGTGCGGATCAAACCCCACCCGTTCCTGGAGCGTCACGGCCAGGACCTGCTCTGCCGGGTGCCGCTGAGCTTCGCCCAGGCAGCGCTGGGGGCCAAAATCGAGGTGCCTACGCTCGCCGGGCCGGTCGAGTTGACCATACCCGCCGGCACGCAGCACGGGCACATGTTCCGGTTGAACGGCAAGGGGCTGCCCTCGCTGCGCAGCCGCCAGAACGGCGACGAGATTGTGCAGGTGTGGATCGAGGTGCCGCGCAAGCTGAGCAAGCGTCAGGAGGAACTGCTCCGGGAATACGCCAAGGCTGAAGACGAGTCCGTCCTGCCGGAGTCACGCGGATTCTTTCAAAAGCTGGCCGATTTCTTCTCTGGGACTCAGGAGGGCGGGCGCACAGGTGATCGATCATGAAAGACCAGAAGCGAATTGTCATCCCCTCTGAAGATGAAGTGGCCCAGTACGCCGGTGATCACGGCGCGTCCAGCGAGGAGCAGGGCGGGCAGCAGGTCGCCCCGGAATCCGGGCAGATCGATGAAAAATCGGGGGAGGTTCCGCCTCCCGCGGAGGAGGAATGGAAAGACAAGTTTCTTCGTGCCCGGGCCGATTTGAGCAACTATCAGCGCCGAGCGGAGAAAGACCGCGCCGAGGCGTTGCGTTACGCGAATGCGGGGCTGGCCAAGTCGCTGTTGCCGGTACTGGACAACCTTGAACGACTCGTCCAGTCGAGTGCCGACGCCGCGGCCACGGTCCAGACGCTGGGCGAAGGGGCGCGGCTGACGCTGGAGGGATTCTTGAAGGCCCTGCGCGAACATCATGTCGAGCCCATCGATGCAGAGGGCCAGCCGTTCGATCCGCTGGTGCACGAGGCTCTGCTTGAACAGCCGTCGCCGGACCATGATCAGCGCGTCGTGCTGCAACAGATCGCGAGGGGCTACAAGCTGCATGACCGCGTCTTGCGGCCGTCCCGCGTGATTGTCTCCAAGCCGGCAGAGACCCCGGCCCAGGACGTGGCAGAGGAGACGAAGAGCCAGTAGAGTATCCAGCCCGCAGCCGGTAAGACGCCTTTTGGCGATCGCCGCGGCTGCCTGGAGTCAGTGGGGAGCGTGTATGCCGACGTATGATTACGAGTGCGGCGCCTGTGGGCACAAGTACGAATTGTTCCAGTCGATTACCGCCCAGCCGGAGAAGAAATGTCCGGCCTGCGGCAAGAAGAAAGCCAAACGACTGATCGGCGCGGGCGGTACGATCATCTTCAAAGGTTCCGGCTTCTACGTCACCGACTACCGGAGCGACAGCTATAAGAAGGCGGCCAAAGCCGAATCCGAATCGGCCAACGGTAAGAAGGAAACGCCCAGCGAGTCGAAAAAGCCAGCCGCTGCCGAGAGCAAGCCCGCCAAGACGGCATCGTCCGACTGAGGGGCGGCCAGGCTGAGCACGGGTAGCCTACCTGTGGGATCTGTGGCCCAGGTATGTTACCGGTGAATCGCGGGCTAAGACGATTTGCGGCGATGCGGTGACAGGGGCTTGAGACTCCGTCCGGCGAAGCACCGATGTTCCACTGTTCACCGGTAAAATGCCGGTGCCACACTTTCCATCGATATGAAACCGGTGCCGCACTTTCCACCGGTAGAATACCGGTGCCACATGCCCACGCTTGAATGCCCGACCTGCCGAAAGCAGATCAAATACGCCGACCTGAAGGAAGTGCCATACCGGCCCTTCTGCTCACGTCGCTGCAAGCTGGTCGATCTGGGCCGCTGGCTCAACGAAGAGTTCCGCGTCAGTGAGGAACTGCCCCCCGAGCTGCGCTCCGGTAGCTCAAACGATCTGGATGGTGACTGACGGCCGCCGCCTCCGCGCCCGTCCTCACGGTCGCAACTGCCGGATTTCGCAGGACATACCCATATTGAAGCCAAAGTGCGCGGCCTTATAATGGCCGCCCGGGCAGACGCGGGGCATCCGTGGCGTGGTGATGCCTGCCCGACCGTTGATGGACTGTACAGCGACCTGACATTTCGTGCGGAGGATGCATTCATGCCCGAGCAAACCGCGGAACTTCAGCGGATCAACTGGGCGAGTTGTTTCGCATTCACCCGTCTGTTCGGCACCTTCCGGCTGGCCATTCAGCCGAGCAAGCTGTTGCTGGCGCTGGCCGGCATCATTCTCATGGGGATCTGGGGCTGGATCCTTGATGGCATCTGGCGGCCTTCGTACGAGCCGCTGGAGGCCGAGGTGCGCGCGTTCTGGCAGCGACCGGATATTGATACCTGGCGCGAAGACGTGCTGCGCTCGCGAAGTGAGCTGATTGCCGCCGGATACTTCAACGCAACGGGAGAAGCGCTTCCGGAGGCTACTGCCAAGCTGGCGCAGTCCGATCCGGACGAGGCGATCGAGCAAGTCCTGGATGACCTGGAGAACCGCTACGCAACCGTTGTGGCCACGCCTGCGGAGCGTCCCGCCATTGCTCGCCGTTACGCGGCGGCCTCCCGGCTCATCGCCGGGTTGCGTCGAAGTGGTGTCTTCAAGGAATTCATGCAGTTTGAGACAGAAGCCACGGGCGAACTCGTGCGGGCCGCGGCTTCCTTCGATCTCTTCGGAGGCCTCGATCGAGTGGCGATGGCGCGGCGAGGACCGGCGGCCGACCTCGCATCTCCCGTGCTGGGTCCGGAGCAGATGGATCCCGGCGTGCTGGCGTCTCTGTTCCTGATGGCCCGGGGTGTGCAATGGCTGCTGTCAGAACACATCTGGTTCGCCGTGCTTTTTCTGCTCGGGTCGCTGGCAATCTGGTCACTGCTGGGCGGGGCCATCTGCCGGACGGCCGCACTGGATATCGCTCGTGAAGAGCGCATTCCCATCAAGGCCGGCCTGAGTTTTGCCCGCCGCAAGTTCGTCGGCTTCCTCACGGCGCCGCTGCTGCCGATCGGTCTTGTGCTTGGGGTGGGAATTCTTTTGCTGATCGGCGGCTGGGTCAGTGCGATTCCCTATTTCGGGGACATCCTGCTGGCCCTGGGTGTGCCGCTGGTCCTCGCCGCCGGGTTCATCATAGCCCTGGTGGTAGTGGGGGCTTTGGGGGGCGGTAGCCTGATGTGGCCGACCATTGCCGTGGAGGGCTCGGACAGCTTCGACGCCATGTCACGCAGCTACAGCTACGTATATTCCCGCCCGTGGAAGGCGCTGTGGTACGGGCTGGTGGCTTTGATTTACGGCTCGCTGTGCTATCTCTTTCTCCGCTTTTTCGTTCTGCTCATGTTGCGCGGCTCTCGGTTCTTCCTCGGGCTGGGTCTGGCCGCTACCGACCGTCCGGGCGCGGGTGCCGAGCAGGCGACCAAGCTGGATGTGATCTGGCCCACCCCGACCTTTGACCTGCTGCTTCGGCCAGTGGCCTTGCCCATGGCCCGCGAGGGTTGGGATGTCCTCGCCGCCGCGCTCATCTTTGCGTGGGTCCTGGTGACGGTTCTGTTGCTCTGTGCCTTCCTGGTGTCGTTCTACTTCTGCGCTTCCACGATGATCTACTACCTGTTGCGGCGGGAGGTGGATGCGACGGACGTCGAAGACGTCTACATGGAGGACGGCGACATGGAGCCGGAGCCGCAACTGGCCGGTGTAACCGTCGGCTCCGCACCCGCCGCGCCGGCCACGGCTGTGGCCGAGCCGCCGGCAACGGTGGCCCCGGCCGTTCCTCCACCCGCTTCATCGCAGCCTTCGCCGCCCGCTGAGCCGTCCTGAGGGCAGGCCTGAACGGAGCGGCCCCAGGCGCGGAAGCCGTGAGCCGATCAGTTGCGTGACAGCTCGGGTGCCGAGGGTCGGAGTCCCAAGCGCCAGGGGAGGAACCGAAATTGTCAGGCGGCTCCTGGCAGGCGATCCCCCTTCGCTTGCGCTCGGGGCTCTGAGGGGCGTCAATGCGTGTCGCGGGGACCAACCGACTATGCCTCTCGGCGCAATCGTCGCGTTGATTGGTTCCTCCGGTTAAAATGGCCGGCCGGACAATTTCGGGCCGTCAGGCGGTACGGCCGCGAAGTTTAATTTGACATTGACCGGACTCACGGAAGAGTAAAGCACGGGACGATAGGCCGGGGGGCTGGCAACGGGGGCCTTGTCCCGCCGGTCCGGCAAGGATGGACCATGGCAGCAGATTGGGAGATTTCCCGGGCCACCGGCCGATGCGCGGTGTCCGGACGGGCGTTTGCCGAGGGCGACCTTTACTACGCGGCACTTTTCGAGTCGCCCGGTGGCATGGACCGCCGCGACTATGCGGCTGATGCCTGGAGCGGCCCGCCCGAGGGCTGTATCTGCCACTGGCGTGGCCGCGTCCCTGTACGCAACCGGAAGAACCAGACGCTCGAGATTGACCTGGGGATGCTGACGCACCTGTTCCTGAATCTCGAGGAGTCGGACTCGGAGACGCGCCAGCAGTTTCGTTTTGTGCTGGCCCTGCTGCTGTTGAGAAAGAGGGTCCTGCGGTTCGAGCAGGCCGTGCGTAAGGGCGATCGCGAGCACTGGCAGTTGCGGCTGCTGAGCGACAAGAGCCTGCACCAGGTGATCAATCCGCGACTCACTGACGAGCAGGTCGCCAGGCTGAATGCCCAGTTGACGGCGCTGCTGACCGGAGAGATCGATACGGTGGAACGGCTGGACGAAGTCCCCGCCGTGCGAGAGGGAACCACTCATGATCAGAACCTGCCTAATGAGCCCAATGAGGCAAATGCCGCTGATGCGGCGACGTCATGAACCGGTGCTTGCCAGGTTTTGCGTTTTCCTGGCCGTTCTTTCCGGCCTCCCCGGCTGCGGGCCCGATCAGGAAATCGGCATGATCGAGCAGGAGCAGCAGCTTCGGCCGGTTATCCAGCGGGTGAACGAAAACAGCGCGGCGATGAACTTTCTGCTCCGGGGGCTTCAGGGGTCCGCGTCCGGCAAGTACCTGAAGGCCAGCGGCAAGCTCGAGTCCTTCTCCATGACCGCCAAGCTGCTGTATCGCAACCCGCGGGATCTGTTCCTGAAGCTCGAGCACACGCTGGGCGGCGATATGGAGATCGGTTCCAACGAGCGGGAGTTCTGGGTCTGGAACAAGATCGACGAGGACCGCTACTGGTGGGGGCTCCACGAAAACCTGGGCCCCACCGAGCAGGCCAACTTGCCCATCCGGCCGGACCACATTGTTGAAGTGCTGGGTCTGGGTGGCATTCCCTCCGAGTTCCAGCCCGGACAGGAGCCGGATTTCCGCGTGCTGCCGGACCGGTACGAGCTCCGGTTCAAGGGCGGGTTTTCAACGGGTGGTGAGCAGGTCGAGAAGGTGCTGTTCATCGACCGGCGCCCCCCATACCTGATTCGCCAGCTTCAGTACCTCCGGCCGGGCGGCTCGGTGGCCCTGGACGCCAAGCTCTCTGACTACCAGGTCGTCGAGGGCAGCAGCGTCAGGGCTCCGCACAAGATCGAAATGTTCTGGCCCCACCGCGGCGAGCGGATGGAACTGGAGTTCGGGCGCATGGATCGTTACGACATGTCCGAGGCGGCGACGCGTTTTCGGTCCCCGCTGCAGCGTGGTCTTGACGTGGGTGAACAGATCCGGGTGGACCGCCCGCGCGGTGTATCCCGTGCGGGGGCAGGACCAGTCCATACGTTGCTGCAGAAACCCGCGGTGCGGCCTTGAGTGATGGCGATGGCACTCCCCGAGCGGCGCTGATGGCGCGGTACCTGTGCACCGGTGCAGTCATCCTGGCGGGCAGCCTGGCCGGTCCCGTACTGGCCCAGGAAAAGGATCGTTCGGCCCGCATCCTCTCCGCCGCGGGCAACGACCAGATCCTCTGGATAGTGACCGGGGAATGGGAGGGCGAGAGATTTCTGAATTATTTCGCCTGGGTGGAGCGTGCTTCCCTGCAAATTCGCCAGGTGCCCTGGCTGCTGCCCCAGGAGGGGGAGGTTCAGCGCAGTGCCGTGGTAGGCGAGACGCTCCACGTCTTCTACCGCAGCGGCGTGCATTATTCCTATTCGTCTTCGGAAAGCCGACGTGGGTTGCGTCTTCCGGACAATGTGGTGCCGGCAGCGATTGCGGGCGGTCCCGGGGAGCCCCGGCCTGTGTTGTGGGCCGTTGTCCCGGCGGAGACGGCTCGCAAGGTGGCCAACGAGTGGGCTGAAATCCAGCGCGCCGACGAGACTCAGCCGGCGGAGAGCCTGCCGGATCTGACGGAAGTGCCTTCGATGAGCACACGTCCTGCCGGCCAAGGCTTCGAGCTCGTGCGCTACAACGGTCTGCACTGGCAGCCGGCATTTCCCGCACCCGACGCACTCACCAGCGGTGAGCGGGTGTGGCTGGCCGTCGGCGGCGAGAGGCAGCTCATCTTCTGGAAACGTGCACCGGGGGCCCAGCGGCTCCGCTTCGCCCGTCGCGTCCAGGACGAGTGGGTCGAAGGCCCCACCATCGAGCCCGGCGGACCAATCGAGGCGGCGTTTGCGGGTGTGCTCAACAAGCGGGTCGTTTTCGCCGCTCTGGTTTCACGGCCGGGTGAATCAAGGCCCAGCTGTAAAGGCTGGGTGTTGGTTCCCGATGAGGATCGGTGGTTGCCGCTGGGGACGCCGGTGGTGCAGGTGGATCAGGAGCGCCAGCCGCTCGTGCTTCCCGAGGGCTCGGTGCTCGCGGGCTTTGTAGACAAGGTGGCCGTTCTTCGCATGGGCGACGCCGGTCCGCAACTGGGCTTCTGGTCCCCCGGCGATCCGCTGGTCGATTTCCGCCCGGTGGAAATCAGGCGCACACCTGTCGGTTCACCAGGATCCGCCCACGCACGCGAGCTGGCGGCGACGGCCGTAGTCACAGTAGTGCTGCTGCTGGTTTTCTGGCTGCGTCACGACAGTATCTCATCGCCGGCGTCACTGCCACCCGGCCTGGCCGTTGCCGACATCGGGCGGCGTGGCGCGGCCGCATTCGTGGACATGCTGCCCTCAGCTCTCATTGTGGGGCTCATCTGGCACGCACCGCTGGCTGCCTACATCGAGGAGTTTCGCCGCGGGTCTGAGACCGGCGAACGTGCCCCCTGGCCTGACCAGCTTACCTGGGCCTGGCTGGCTTTCATTGGTCTGTACACCGCCTGGTGCCTGGGATTTGAATTGTATCTGACCACCACTCCTGGGAAGCGATTGCTGCGCTGTGCGGTCACGGCCGAGGGGGCCGAGCCGGCTACGCGTCCTCAGATCGTCCTGCGCAATGTCCTGCGCCTGTTGGAGCTGGAGCCTCATCTTCATATCTGGCCCTTTGTGCTGGTGGTCTTTCTTACGCGAAACCGCCAGCGCATCGGCGACCTGCTCGCTCGCACGCTGGTTGTGGAGCGTCGTCCGATCCTTCAGGGGTCTGAGGACGAGGATGGAACCACCCTGGGTTCCCACGGCAGCCGTCGTCGGGAAGAATAAGCGGCCGATTCAGCACCGCGAGCGCCGCGCGTTCCTGACGGCCGTTCACTGGACGGAATGTCCGGCATGCCCGGCCCATTGGTACGCACACGACGCTGCGACCTGTTCAGTCCGCCCGGCGTGCCCGCTGTCGCCGGGTGCTTCGTTCGATCTGTCTCCACACCGGCTTCCAGTCGGGTTCGGGGCGACCGGGACGCGCCAGGTAGCGGATCAGAAAACGCAGGCGATCTGTGCGCGTCACCGCGCGGCACTTGTCGAGGCTCACGTTGAGCCGACCCAGCGCCCGCACTTCGGCCGCCGGACGGGGGCGGCGAACGGGGCGGATACCGTCCAGATCCACCAGCCAGACCAGCGGCTCCTGATCGGGCTGCCATTGGACCATCACGTTGGGCGCCTTCAGGTCGCGATGGACGAAGCCCCGTTCATGCAGGCGGCGGAGCGTTCCGGCCAATGTGCTGATGATCTGCTGTTTCACCCGGCGCTGACGGGGCTTATCCAGCTCGCGCAACCGGACGGTCAGCAGCGCGTCCAGATCATGCGCGTGCTCGAGGTATTCCGTGATGATGAGCGTGTCCTGCCGCCAGCCCCATCGGCGTCGTTCGAGCACGGCCAGCGGGCGCGCCGTGGGGATCTGTCGGTTGAGGAGCATGTTCGCCCGTATCCAGGTCCACATCGGTCGTGATGAACGGAAGAGGTTCTGGACTCTCTTGAGCAGGTTCCTGGGTCGTGCGTATTTGCAGATGACATCCAGCGGTCCGGCTGATTCGACCTGTAGCGATGCCCGGTAGATCAGGGCGGAGGGGGAATCCTTGATCACATATCGGCGCTCGACGGCCCGGACCCAGCCAGGGGGATCACTGAGCCAATTCTGCCAGTGCTCGGGGGTAAGCCGCAGAGATGCACTCCTGGAGCCGCTTACCGGGTGCTTGGCCTCCAGAAACACGTGGGCGCGCCAGCCGTCGGCCAGCGGCAGCCGTGCGAAGTACTTGCCGCTTCGCAGGCATCGCCGATCGCGTTTCCGGTACAGCAGGCGGGCATGATCCGCTCCGGCGCGATCCAATGCTGCCAGCAACTCGCGGCGACCTCCGCAGAGGGGCTGTCGGGTGGTCTCTCCGGCGCCGAACTGATCGCGCCAGAGCAGATAGCGGTAGAGGAACCGGATCCGATCGCTCAGCGGCGCATGCTGTCGGAACCACTGGTTCAACTGGGCGAGGTTGCGGACGACGCGCTCATCGGTGACCGGCCGGCCGGTGCGGATGTTCTGAAGGTCCACGAACAGGGCTCGAAAACCACCGTCCGCGGTGGGTTCAATGAGGATGTTGCCGGCATGCAGATCGGCATGCTCGAGACGCTCCTCGTGGGCCCTGGCGATCAGATGGGCGACCGCGTCGATCAACTGGTTGCGTGTCTGTCGGATCGCAGGATGATCCTGACCGACACCGGCCCACACCTCGTTGAGCGGTCGGGCATCGGGCAGGCCGGCGGTGATCAGGATGCTGAAAGGCTCACGCCCCTCGAGGGGCGCGACCCCCAGGGCGATGGGCACGACGCAGTCCACGCCGTGAGCGGCCGCGTAACGGGCGACGGCCGCCTCCCGTGCGCAATCCGGGCCATACAGCCACTGCCGGGCGCGCGCCCAGCGACGCTGGGGACGTCCGACTTTGACGTACACCAGCCGTGGCCCCCAGGCGACGCGCCAGACCTGGCGCCCGTCGTTGGTCTTGATCAGCCGCGCACGCGGGTCGGCTTGCAGGTTCAACCAGTCCGGATGGTCGGGGGTGTCGAGCAGTGCCGTCCATTCCGGACGGACCTGCCAGATCCAGCGTCCTTGCGCTCGCTCTTCCCAGCGTTCCCCAGGATGAGTCAGCGCGGACACTTCCCGGCGGACCGTGCGGAGGGCTAAGCCCGGCAGGGCCGCATCGCGGCTCGATGTCGTCTCGGTCAGTTCCATGTCCAGACTATATTCGCCCTCGGCCACTGGCCTGCCGCGCGCATGCAAGAGCCGAAGACACCGCATCTTACGCCCGGGCGAGTGGCCGGGCAAGCGCAAGACCCACCCGGGCCCGCCAGTGGGACAGAGGTGAGCCGGAAGGGTGGCGACTCGAAGTCGAGACACGCTTGTCGGCCGGTTGTCCTCAAACCTGTCAGACCGCTACCTGGCTGTTGGCGAACCGGGCCCGGTTTCAAGACCATTCGGAAACTGGTGATGGCATTGAAGGAAGCTGAGCAAGAGCTCGGGAGATAACACATGCGTGAAATGCCGGAACGTCAGGAGGTGGTGAGGCGATTGTGCCAGTTGGCTGCCGAACAGGTCGGAGCCGATCCGCTCCGGTTGTCAGCCGACACCAGCTTCATCGCCGATCTCAACTATGACAGCTTGAACATGGTGGATTTCGTGATGCAGGTGGAAGACGCCTTCGCGCTGAGCATATCGGACGAAGAAGCTGAGGGCATCCGGGGTTTCAAAACTGTAGGCGAGGTGGCAGACCTGGTGATGCGTTTGGGCTCAGGCGGCCAAGCGTCTGAAGAGTGAACGGCTTGCCGTCACCAGCCACCGCGGTCAGTCATGTGGGTGGTTGGCGAAGCGGCGCCGGTTCTTTATGATTCGGCCCATTCGGAGACGCATTCATCACACTCCAATGACGGGAGGTTGATCATGAGCCCATCGATCGAGATTATCGCCCAGGACAACAACCGCTGCGGAGAGTCGCCGATCTGGGATCCGACGGCCGGCCGATTGCTGTGGGTGGATAACGCCTCCGATCTCGTATTCCAGTATACCCCTGCCACCGGTCAGAAAGAGGTGATCAGCCGGGGGCTGAATGTGGGCGGAATCGCCCTCAACGCGGACGGGCGGCTGGTTTTCGCGGGCGCGACGGGTCTGTATCTGTGGCGCAGTCCCGACGACGTGCAGGTAGTCGCCCAGGAGTACGCGGGGGAGAAGCTGTTTTTCAACGATATCATTGCCGGCCCTGGCGGCCAGGTATACGCCGGAACGCTTTACTGGGGCGCCAATGGGATGGAGAAGCTGGGCAAGCTCTACCTGTTTGACCTCGACGGCTCAGTCCGCGTGGTCGACGAGGGCATCGAGCTGTCGAACGGAATGGGTTTCAGCCCCGACGATCGCACGCTGTACTACAGCGACTCCAGCGCGCGGAAGATCTACGCCTACGACGTGGACCCGGACTCCGGAGACTTGTCGAACCGCCGTGTGGTCGTTCAGGTCCCGCGCGATGAGGGTATTCCCGACGGAATGACCGTTGATAGGGAAGGATTCCTCTGGAGCGCTCAGTGGTATGGTTCCCAGATCGTCCGCTATGACCCGGACGGCGCGGTCGAGCGCCGCATCGCCATGCCAGCCAAACAGACCTCCAGCTGCATCTTCGGAGGGCCGGACTGGATGGATTTGTACGTTACGTCGGCCGGTGAATCCTGGGTGGGTGAATATGCGCCACCAGGATACGACTTTAGCGCGTCCAATATTGGGGGCGCATTGTACCGCCTTCGTCCGGGGGAAGTGGGGCGGCCGGAGCATGTTGCTCGCTTGGGTTTGAAGGCTTCCACAGGATGATCAGCGAGGTTTCCCCGGACCGTGCCAGTGTGAAAGTCCTCACTGATTGTGCCAAATGCCTCAGTTCCTGAGGTGGTTTTCTCATTATTGAGACGAACGGAGGCGGGTCCGGAGTACGGTTTCGCCGTTCTTGACCGCCTGGTGGCCACAAACGGCCGCATGGGGTGCGAAATGAAGAAAACTTAATCTGCTCCCTCCGTTTTGTAGGGTGCGGCACGACACTTGCTCAGTATTTCCGCGTTGGGATGCAGCAACAGCTTTGATCCCACCGAGTTCACAGTGTCGGGTCGCCCCAGAGATACGCACCAGGATAAGTTGTGCGGCCTGAACGTCTGACTGAAAGCACGGTCGAGCGTCTTTGGTCAGATCGAGTGATACGGTATGTCGCCAGGAGGCGTCCCAACGAGAATCCGACGGCCGTCGCAACAGGACGGGCAGCACGCGTAAGTGACGACTGGGCATCGCACTGGCGGCCGTCGGGCGTAAGTAACCGTCGAGGAATCGACGATCACCGATAGAGGAGGACGTTCACAGAACGACCACCACAGACTGGTAGCGGGCCAATGACGTTCCGAACCCTTCCGCTGCAATCCCCTCTCCGGCCCGAACAAGGAAGGGAGTCGTTGGTCCGCTCCGTTTACCAACCGCGTCGTCGCTGTCCTGAATCTCACTGCTTCTCGGACAGCGGCGACGCGGCCTTCCTTTTACCCTCAGCCCGAACAGTGAATCTATATACGCCACGATCAATGGCCAGAACAGCCAAAGACATCGCCGGCGAGCCATCGTCTCGCGTAAGTGATTGTCCGACAATGCGCAAGGCAGCATCAGTGCGAATCGAAGCTGATGCAAGATATGCACGCGGGTTCCTCTTGATGGTCCGCATATTGCAGGTCCGCTCCCCCAAGCCCTGCATCCGCGGAAGGCAGGCTTCATCGTCAAACTACGTTTTCTCCGGAGGTTGCATCTGTGGGTATGGGTCATCATCTGTTTGAATCGCAGTGGCTGGCGCCGAACGTGCGTCGGCTGGTCGTGCAGGCGCCGCACGTCGTGCGGCACTGTGGGCCCGGTCAATTCGTCATTGTTCGTGCAACGCCGGATGGCGAGAGGATCCCGCTGACTATTGCGCGATCCGACCGTTCGGCTGGAACCATCACGCTCATTATTCAGGCCGTTGGTGCGAGCACGAAGCAGCTCTGTGCCCTGGAAGCAGGAGAACAGCTTTCAGACGTGGCCGGCCCGCTGGGTAAGGTGACGGAGATGGAGCGCTTTGGCCACGCGGTGGTCATTGGTGGCGGCGTGGGCACGGCCGTGATCTACCCTCAGGCTTGTGCGCTGAAGGAGCTGGGCAACCACGTCACCGCGATCATCGGCGGCCGTACCCGGGAGTACGTGATTCTCGAGAAAGAGCTGGCCCAGGTCTGCGACCAGGTCTGTCCGTGCACCGATGACGGCAGCTATGGTTTCAAGGGCTTTGTGACCGACCGGTTGCGCGAGCTCATCGAAGCGGCAAATCCAGCAGTGAATGCGGTTTTTGCCGCCGGCCCCGTGCCCATGATGCGTGCGGTCGCGGACCTGACCCGGCCGTTCGGAATCCACACGGTCGCGTCGCTAAACCCGGTCATGGTCGATGGTACCGGCATGTGCGGCGGGTGCCGCGTGCAAGTTGCAGGTGAAATGAGGTTCGCCTGCGTGGATGGCCCGGAATTTGATGCTCACCAGGTGGACTTCCGCGAGCTGTCGGATCGGCTGACGGCCTATCGGGACTTTGAGAAGACTGCCAACGAGCGACACACTTGCCGACTGACCAACGCGGAGGCACGCTGATCATGACCACTAACGGAAAGCTCAAACCGGCCGAACGGATGAAGATCGACCGTCAGACCATGCCGGCGCGTGACGGCCGGCAGCGCGCCACCGGCTTCCAGGAGGTCAATCTCGGCTTCGACGAGCAGCTCGCCGTCCTCGAGGCCAGGCGGTGCCTGGAATGCAAGCAGGCCAAATGCATCGAGGGTTGCCCGGTACAAATCGATATTCCGGCGTTCGTCGGGCGCGTGGCCGACGGGGATCTGGCCGGCGCAGCGGATGTGTTGCTCCGGGATAATGCGCTGCCGGGAATCTCCGGGCGCGTCTGCCCTCAGGAGAAGCAGTGCGAGTCGCTCTGTATCCGGGGGAAGGGCAAAGGTTGATCGGTGGCCATCGGTCACCTTGAGCGCTTTGTGGCCGATTGGTCGCGCACCCGTCGCCCGGTGCAGTCGGCGGCGGGTATCCAGACGACCGGCCGCAAAGTGGCCGTCGTGGGCAGCGGTCCGGCCGGCCTGACCGCCGCGGGTGAGCTCGCCCGCAAAGGCCATGGCGTCACCGTGTTCGAGGCGCTGCATGAGCCCGGCGGAGTGCTGGTGTACGGTATTCCCGAGTTCCGCCTGCCCAAGGAGATCGTGCGTTCCGAGGTCGCTTCGCTCGAGCGGCTCGGTGTGTGCATCGAGACGAACGTGGTCATCGGCCAGACGTACACGATCGATGACCTGATGACGGAGGAAGGGTTTCACGCGGTGTTCATCGCCAACGGAGCCGGGCTGCCGGTGTTCCTCGGTGTGCCCGGCGAAAGCCTCAAGGGTGTGTACAGCTCCAACGAATACCTCACCCGCGTGAATCTGATGCGTGCCTACAATCCAGAGGGACAGACGCCTGTGCTGCGTTCCGAGCGAGTGGTAGTGGTCGGCGGGGGTAACACGGCCATGGATGGCGTACGTACCGCCAAGCGGCTGGGCGCCAAGTCAGCCACGCTCGTTTACCGCCGGTCGCGCAACGAGATGCCCGCCCGCGTGGAGGAAGTTCACCACGCCGAAGAAGAGGGGATCGAGTTCCAGATGCTGACCAACCCGGTGGCCATTCTCGGCGACGAGCAGGGTTGGGTGCGGGCCATCCGCTGCGTGCGGATGGAGCTGGGTGAGCCCGATGCCAGCGGTCGGCGGCGCCCGGTGGAGGTGAAGGGCAGCGAGTTTGATATTCCGTGCGGGATCGTCGTGGTCGCGGTCGGCACGCGGGCCAACCCGCTGCTGACGCAGACGACGCCGGACCTGAAAGTCAACGCGAAGGGTTACATCGAGATTGACGCCGAAGGAATGACCAGCAAACCGGGCGTATTCGCCGGAGGCGACATCGTCCGGGGCGCGGCGACGGTCATCCTCGCGATGGGCGACGGGAAGAAAGCGGCCGGAGCGATCGACAGGTATCTCAAGAACCAGCGGGAATAAACCGCCCATCGAGGAGTAATCACGTGAACGAACCTATCGGAGACATCTGCGTCATCAAGGACGATGAACGGCCCGTCTGGACCGTGACCATTTGCCGCGGCAACGGAACTCGCGACCAGCTCAAGGTGTTCCAGACCCGTGAAGAGGCTGCCGAGTTCGCCCTCGCGGAGCGCGACCGCTTCCGCAAGCACCGCAGCGTCGAACTGATGGTTCACTTTCCCGACGACTGCCCGTGCCACTGCGAAACGGCCAAGGGCTGGGCGAAGTAGAGTTGAGCGGGCGTGGCCCAGAAGCGATGCCACGCGCTTGGCCATTGATGACATGTCCCTACTGGAACCGGCCGGCCGGCAGTGCCGGCCGTTCTTCTCGGCCGGTTGGGGCCGGTAGGACGGCTCCGGGCCAACTCAACTGCTTGAGGGGATGTTCATGCGGCCGTGTCTGGGGTTCGGATGGTTGGTAGCGGTCCTCGGCGCGATCGGGCCGGTCGCTGCCGCGGTACAGCGGATTTCTGCATCAGCCTCTGGGTGAGATGGGGGCGAGCTCCTGTCGCCCTTATTGCGGTTTGGCGGTCAACGCGTCCGCATACTTGTTCAGCAGGTTTCGTGCTGTCGTGATGGGGTTGCCGGCCGGTTCGTTTGGATAGAGATTGGTCGCTCTCGTCCAGCGGTCTTCCCAGGACTGGCACTCTTTCTCGAAGGCGTCGGCGTCGAACGGTTCGCCGGCCGCGAGGGCCTCATCCAGGCGCTTCACGAATAGCTGCCAGCGTCCACCGTAGAAGTCGGCCATCAGTCCCGCCCAGTGCTTGCGCGCGTAGCCCTGCAACCAGGTGTCCGGCCGGCCCCAGAGCGTGAACTGGTTGCGGGCGTTCCATTCGTACAGCCTACGTTCTTCGTCGTTGGTCGCCCAGCCCTGGGCATCCGCGATCCAGCAGCCCAGAAGAAACTCGCGGCGCGTGCTCAGCA
>BTUC01000098.1:13710-18912 GCA_045863575.1 Phycisphaerae bacterium | reverse complement strand
CTCCGTGAGCTCAACCGCGAGATGGAGGCGGCAGCCGGGCATCGGCAGTACGAGGAAGCGGCCCGCCTGCGCGATCAGATTAAAGCGCTCGAGGCGCTCTCCCTGTCGGGCGATCCGGAAGAAGACGTCCAGCCGGAGGTCTTCTACATCGACCCCCAGAAGGGGCTCGAGAGGCTGCGCAAGGTCCTGGAGCTCGACGCCACGCCGCGGACCATCGAAGGCATCGACATCGCCAACCTGCATGGTGAGGAGTCGTGCGGCTCACTGGTCTGTTTCATCGACGGGCGGCCGTTCAAGGGCGGATACCGGCGATTCAAGATCAAGACCGTGGAGGGCATCGACGACTACGCGATGATCCGTGAAGTGGTCCTGCGCCGCTATCGTTACGCGGCCGGCGGAGAAGAGCTGTATCCGGATGTGATCCTGATCGACGGTGGGCTGGGGCAACTGCACGCGGCCATGGCGGCCTTCAGCGACATGGACATCCGCCCGCCGATGGTCATCTCGCTGGCCAAACGCGAAGAGGAGATCTACATCCAGGCACGTAGCAAGCCGATCCGGCTGGCTCGCAACGACGCCGCGCTGCGGCTGCTGCAACAGGTGCGCGACGAGGCGCACCGCTTCGCGCAGCACTACCATCATCTGCTCCGACGCAAGCGGGTGTTTGACGAGGACGTCGCCGCCGGGCGCCGACCGCCCCGACGCACACGCTCACCCCGAGGCGGAAGTGCCCCGCAGTAAGCAGCCTGTTCTTGTGGCATGTGGCACCGCGGAAACCGGGGCCCCATGCCGTCAGCCGTGTGCCACCCGGAACGTGCACGAATAGCGCAACCGGCGACGAGTTCAATTCTTTTTAATTGCAGCGGCCTCGTTGACTGACCTCAACTGCGAGAAATAATCTCGCGGTGAGGCTCAACCGAACTGCACATGTCTTGTTGGTCGGGCTGCTCGCGAGCGGAATGATTCTGCCGGGATGTGGCGCCTCTGGCTTTCTGGGCTTGCAGGACTACCAGCGGGACATTCTCTTCGGGGCTGGTGCGATTGCGGTCGCTCTGCTTCTGGATCAGTTCGCTCCACCCGGGCCGGAAGGTCCCCACGGACCCCCCGGTCCTCCGGGCGAGCCGGGTGATGGCGGTGATGACGGTGCGGGCGCACCGATCCCGGGGGAACCCGGAGAACCAGGGCCGGTCGGGCCGCCAGGACCACCAGGCCCGGAAGGCCCCGCCGGTCCGCCGGGTCCCGAAGGGCCGGGGGGGCCGCCAGGTCCCGCCGGACCGGCCGGGCCTCAGGGACCGTCGGGAGGATCCGGCGCACCGGGGAACGTGCAGGCAGGCTTCTTTGACCTGTTTATCGATGATTTCTTCGGCGCGGCGGCGACCACTCCGGGCCAGCTCACCGTTCGTGCGGTGCCTATCATAGAAGCGGCACTGGGCGTACCCGATGAACGCACCGGCGAGATTCGGGCACTGGCCTGGCGGTTCGCGGTGCCGGAGGCGTATTCGCCCGGCAACGCGGTGGTGCTGCGGCTGTTCCTCTACCGCACTGGTCCCGTGGCGGCAGGGAATTGCCTGCTCTTGCAGGTGGACGCACGCCGACTGAGGTCCGGGTCGGACATCGAGACCTACGGCGGGTCCAGGGCGGTACGGCTGGATTTTGATCCGGCCGCAGTGGCTCCCGGAGCCGGGCTATACTGGGTGGTCGATTTGCCGATCAACACGCCGGGTGGCCTGGACTACCCGGCCGATCTGGCCGCCGGGCAACTGCTGGCCTTCGAGTTGAATACGCTCGCGCATGACGACGGGCTGTATCTGTTGCTGGGGGTCGAGATTTTCGAGACAACCTCCCCCGCTTCCGACGGGGCGACAGTCTTCGCGAATGTGGCCGACGCAGCCTGCCCTTGAGCGATACGAACGGGCAGATATCGCCGGCCGGACACATGCAGATCAAGGAGAGAGAGATGAAGTCCTCCACCCATAGGTGGATGGGCGGTGCCATTTGCCTGCTCACCTCCAGTCGGCTCTTCGGAGCTCTCATCGGCGTTGATTGGGATGACGGAAGGCTGTACCGCATCTCCACCAGCACCGCCCTGCCGACCCTGATCGGCAACACGGGCGTGCCACACCTGTCGGGACTGGAGTTCTCGCCGGATGGCACTTTGTACGGTTTTACGTCCGGGGCATCGGCCGAGCTTTACCGCATTGACCCGGTTACGGCGGAGGCCATCAGCGTCGGGTCCCTGGACGATTTCGTCTTCGAGGGCGCGCTGGTGTTCACGCCCGAAGGGACCGCCTATGGGGCCAGCGGCGGAAGCGTGGCCAATGCAACCCTGTTCACGATCGACAGCCAGAACGGCCTGGCCAGTCCCATGGTGACCATCGGCGCAGAGCCCCACGACGTCAACGGTCTGGCTTGGCGAAGTGACGGCATGCTCATCGCGCTGGACCGCAGAAGCAACGCTCTGATCGTCATTGATTCTTCGGATGGCAGCGTGTCCACGCTGGTCACGCTGGCCGCCAACGTGGGCGCAACCGGGGGCATGACCGCCGCAGGCGACACAGGCTACTTCGTCACCTCGGGTCCGGGAGACATCGTCCCCGGCTCCAGCGAGTTGTACAGATTCGATCTGTTCACCGGCGAGACCACCCGCATCGGCACATTCGCCCCTCCCTTGACAGGTTCGGGCTTCGGGGGTCTGGCTATCCCCGAGCCGGCCATGCTGCTCCTCACCATTCTCGGAGGGGTGGCGTGCCTGGCCGGGGGCAAGCGGGGCCGCGGGCAGTCGACGACTACTGCAACGCTATGGCCCCCTTCGGTTTGATGAGTTCCGAGCTTGGCAGCGGCCGGCGCAGGCCCCTGGCACCGGTTTCCAACCGGTGTACATCAGGTTTGAAACCGGCGCTGCATGGGGCCTCACCGATCGGCTCTGAGAAAATCGTCGCACCGCCGTGATCCCGAGACTTACCCCTTCCGCCTGTTCTCACTATGATGGAGGCGTCCGTCTGCTTTGCGCACCGGCCGCGTCAGACGAGGCTGGTGTCCCAAGCATCCGATACGCTCCTGTTGACGCGAGGGATGCCCCATGAAACCTCCATTGCCTGGGTCCTGGAAATCCCTTCTGTCCACCACAATCCTGTTCATGGCACTGCTGTTCCCGGCAGTTTCGGCTGACGCTCAGATCCGCGGTGGCCGGCCTGGGCTCCTGGTCCTGATTGTCATCGACCAGATGCGCGCCGATTACCTGACGCGGTTTGTCGGCGAGTTCGAGAGTGGCGGGTTTATGAGGCTCCTCAATAACGGCGCGTTCTTCGGCAACGCGCATGTTTCCTATGGTTCGACGGCCACCGCCCCCGGCCATGCGACCATCGTTACCGGCCGCCTCCCCCGCCAGCACGGGGTAGTGGCCAACGAGTGGCTTCCTGACCGCGCGGAGGCACAACTCAGGGCCTTCGTGTACGATCCGGAGGTCAAGCCGGTGGTCACCGCTGCGGGTGCGGCCAAAGAGGGGCGCTCCCCCCGTTGGCTGATCGGTACGACGCTCGGCGATCAGATCAAGCTCGCCGACCGGCGCTCACGCGTGTTCTCCGTCTCGTTGAAGGACCGAGCGGCCATCCTGATGGGCGGCAAACGCCCGGATGGGGTGTTCTGGTGGGACCTCAACGTCGGGCACTACGTGACCAGCACCTACTACGGCATCGAGGCGCCCAACTATGTGCGCGAGTTCAACAATCAGAACTGGGCCAATCGCTTTCTGACCGGAAAATGGGATCGGCTTCTGCCCACCGGAGCCTATGAGCTGACGCACCCGCTGGATCCTGAATGGGTCGGACCGGCCGATGGTCTGGGACCCGTGTTCCCGCACCTGATGCCGCCCACCACGGGAGTCCCTGCTCGTGTGGGGTATGAAGCGATCTTCGCCTCGCCGTTCGGCAATGACGTGGTATTAGAAATGGCCCGGCGCATCATGGCCGCCGAGCGGCTCGGTGCGGGTCCGGCGCTGGACATGCTGGCCGTCGGCTTGTCGTCGTTTGACGCCGCGGGCCATCTGTTCGGTCCAGAAAGCCCGGAGATGATGGATTTCGTGCTCCGTACGGATCGCCAGTTGGCGGGTTTCCTGGGCCTGCTCGATCGATCCGTCGGACTGGACCGATGTCTGGTGGTCCTGACCGCGGATCACGGAATCACGACGCCGACGCGGCTCGCCCAGCACCTGGGGCTGGGCGGCGGACGAATCGATCCCGAGCGCATGCTCAAGGGGCTCAATGCGGCCATGGCTCGGGTGACCGCACTACCGGGTAACAAGAAAGAATACGTATCTGCGGTGCAGATGCCCTGGATATTCCTGGACAATGCCGTTCTCGAACTCGGACCGGAGCCCTACCGGGATGTGCTGGCCACGGCGGCAGACTATCTGCGCGGCGTGCAGGGCATCGCCGACGTCTTCACTGCGCTGGAGCTCTCCGGTCCCCAGCCGCAGCCGACGGAGTTGCACAAGTACCTGGCCTGGCGGAGCTACCATCCCCGCCGCGCGGGCGAGTTGTACGTCCACTTGTCGCCTTACTGGAACCTTCTGGGCGCAGACCTGGCCGAGCATGGCACCGCCTCCAATCACGACCGGCACGTGCCCATTGTGATCATGGGACCCGGCATCAGGGCCGGGCGTTATTTCGCTCCGGCAGATCTGCTCGACATCTGCCCCACAGTGGCCGCCGCGCTGGGCATTGAGGCCCCCGTCGACGCGATCGGGCGGGTGCTCAACGAGGCGCTGGATCTGGCGGCTCCCAGGTGAAGGCGGGCTACCAGGAAAGATGAGCTCACATGGATGAAACATTCAGGATACATCCGAAGGAACCTGCGCGGCACCCACTGGCTCAGTTGCCCACACCAGTGGTCGAGCTCAGGAATCTGGCCCGGCGATTGAACTTCCCCCGCCTGCTGATGAAGCGTGACGATCTGACCGGCTTTGAGCTGAGCGGCAACAAGGTGCGCAAGCTCGAGTACATCGTCGCCGATGCGCTCGAGCGGAAGGCGGATACGCTGGTGACGCATGGCGGGTTTCAATCGAATCACTGCCGCGCCACGGCCGCCGTCGGCGCCCGGCTGGGTGTGAAGGTGCGGCTGCTGCTCCGCTGCCCCGAGAATTCGCCTCCGCTGGACGGCAACCTGTTTCTCGACCGGCTGTTCGGCGCCCAGGTCAGTTGCCAC
>BTUC01000098.1:9026-13700 GCA_045863575.1 Phycisphaerae bacterium | reverse complement strand
CGATGATTACAACCACCGGCGGCAGGAACTCCTCGACGCCGCCATGGATGCCGAGCATGCCAGTGGGCGTACGCCTTATTTTTTCCCGGTAGGGGCATCGATCCCGCTGGGCTGCTGGGGTTACATCCGCTGCGTGCACGAGTTGATCGAGCAGCTTGGCCGGGAAAGCCAGGTGGACCTCTTCTGCGCTACCAGCTCGGGCGGCACACAGGTGGGACTCATGCTGGGCAAGGCGCTGTGGGGGTGCGATCAATGGCGAGTCCTGGGGGTGCCGGTCAGTGACAGCGTGAGCTATTTCCAGCAGGAGCTGAGGCGGCTGGAGCGGCAGACGGTGGCGGAGTACGGGCTCGATCTGGACGAGTCAGCCACGCCCATCGAGCTCATCAACGGCTACATCGGGGAGGGCTATGCCATCCCCTATCCGGAAGCCGTCGAAACCATTCACCTGCTGGCCGTGACCGAAGGGATGCTGTTCGACCCCGTCTACACGGGCAAGGCCATGACCGGCATGCTGAACGTGCTCCGCAGCGACGCGGCCCGACCCGAGGCGATACCCGTCTTCATACACACCGGCGGCGCCTTCGGCCTGATGGCCAGAAGGGACCTGTTCGACCTACACTAGATCAACATCGATGACATTCGATGTTTCAGCAAGAAAGGTGTTTGCCATGGTTACTCACGTGCTGAACATCAAAGGCATGACCTGTGAGGGCTGCGCGCAGACGATTACGAACAGTCTGCGAGGGATGCCCGGGGTCCGAGATGCCAAGGTGGATCCGCTGACCAAGACGGCCAGAGTGGAACACGATGAGCGGGTGAGCAACCTCACTGATCTGTTTACAGCCGTGCAGCGGGCCGGATTTCAGGTGGACGGCTTTACCACCGTGTCCGAGGCGGATTGAGCTGAGCCCCCATGACCACCACCCCGACGGCTCCGTCCACTACGATTCATAACGACGTGGAAGTGTCGCTGCGCATCGAAGGCATGACCTGCGCTTCCTGCGTCGCTCGAGTGGAAACCGCGTTGCGCGAGCTGCCCGGCGTGTCCGCGGCGCGCGTGAATCTGGCCACCGAGACGGCAGCGGTCCAGCTTGAAGGGGATGTGCCGGCCGAAGCCCTGGTCCAGGCGGTTCGTTCAGCCGGCTACGAGGCCGCACCCTTCTCCAGGACCGGCGCCGACGTCAGCACCGACCGCCGCCACCAGCAGCGCCTGCGCGAGGCTCGCCAGGCGGTGATCACCGCCATTGGATTCGGCCTGCCCATCATGGGCTTGCACTGGTTCGCACACCGGCTGAGCAGCTCGGAGCCGGGAGCACACTTCTGGCCGATGGCCCTTCAGGGACTGCTTGCCATCCTGCTGTTGGCCTCTCCGGCCGGGGGACCCATACTCGTGGGCGGCTTCCGCGCTATAATCCACCGCTCGCCAAACATGGACCTGCTGATTTCGCTGGGGGTTCTGGCCGCCACCATCGGCAGTTTTGCGGGGATGTTTCTCCCCTCCCTGCACCTGAATCATTTCCACGAAGCGGCAATGATTCTGGGCTTCATCAATGTTGGACGATATTTGGAGGTCAGGGCGCGGGGGCGTGCGTCTGCCGCCCTCGCCGCCCTAGCTAAGCGGGCTCCGCGCACGGCCGTCCGCATCGAGGACGGCTCTCCCCGACAGGTTCCCGTCGACGAAGTCAACCCCGGCGACCAGCTTCAGGTGGCTGCGGAGTCGTACGTGCCGGTGGACGGCCGGGTGGTATCCGGTTCGGCTGCGGTGGATGCCAGCATGTGGACGGGCGAATCGCTGCCCGTCGAGGTCGGACCCGGTGACGAGGTCCTGGGCGGTTCCTACGTGCACTCGGGGGCGATGGTGGTTCAGGCCACGGCGGTCGGCGCCCGCTCGGCCATGGCCCGGATCATACAGCTCGTTGATGAGGCTCAAACCAGCAAGACGCACCTACAGCGGGTAGCGGACCGGGTGGCCGGAGTTTTCGTGCCCATTGTGATCGCCCTGGCGGCGATAACGGCCGCCGGCTGGCTGATCTGGGCCGCCGAAGACCGCATCAGCGCCGCGCTTTCGACCACGGTGGCGGTGTTGGTGGTGGCCTGTCCCTGTGCCATGGGGTTGGCGACGCCGACGGCCGTCATGGTGGCCACCGGTTCGGCCGCGATGAAAGGCATCATCGTTCGGGATGCGGCCGCGCTGGAACGAGCGGGCTCCGCGGACACGGTCTTTCTCGACAAAACGGGAACGTTGACCACCGGCCAACCGCGAGTGGCGGCTGTCTATCCGCAGGAGGGGGTGGAGACTCAGACGGTGCTGACGCTCGCGGCGGCGGCCGAGCAGTTCTCACCGCATCCGCTGGCCAAGGCCATTGTCGAACACGCCCGCGAGCGCGGGCTCAAACTGCCAATGCCCAGCGCCTATCGCGCCGAGGCCGGCATGGGCGTCGTGGCGACCATTGACGGCGCAGAAGTGGCCGTTGGCAGTGAGCGGCATGTGAGGGCGTTCCTGGAGGGTGGTTCAACAGGCGATGATCATACGGCGACGGACAAGCCCCCCCCCAGCCCTGCCCTATCAAGGGGGGGAGAGGTTGGCGCGGGCACGCTGGTTTATGTGGTCCGGGGGGCTTCGCCGGTTGGGGCGGTCGTGCTGGAGGATACGCTGCGAGAAACGGCGCGGGAGACGGTCGCGCGGCTCAAGACGATCGGCGTTCATCCTGTGTTGCTCACAGGCGATCGCGAGGCGGCCGGTCGGGCCGTGGGTGCGGTCGTGGGCATCGACGACGTCGAGGCGAATGTCTCGCCCGGCGGCAAGAGCGAAAGGGTGGCAGCGCGGCAGGCTGCCGGTCATCGCGTCATCATGGTCGGGGATGGCATCAACGATGCTCCGGCGCTGGCTGCCGCGGATGTCGGCATCGCCATGGGCGGCGGCACTCAGGTCGCGGGCGAAACCGCCCACATCACATTGGTGGGCGATCGGCTCGAACTGCTGCCCGAATCGGTTCTCCTGGCCCGCCGTTCGGCACGTATCATCAAGCAGAACCTCTTCTGGGCATTCATTTACAACATCGTGGCCATTCCGCTGGCGGCTTTGGCCATCCTGCCGGCCAGCTATGCGGCCGCCGCCATGATGTTCAGCAGCATCTCCGTGGTGCTCAACTCACTGCGTCTCCAGCGGATCAGAGCATAACACCGCTTCCGCCCGCCTCTGCTATAGAGCCTATCCCACCAGAGCCCGTAGACCGATCGGCCCGGGGTGTGTGGGGCCCATGATTCGTGTGCCACTGCTGTGCTTGCCACGACGACGGCTGTTTCGCGAAGGCGGGTCAGCAGTGCCGTGATCTCAGCGACGGGCCCTTGCTCCAGCACTGCTCACAGAGCAGTGGCACACGCTCACATGGCGGTGGCACACATGCGCTCAGGCGTCGACGGCCGTGTCGCGCACGCCGGCCAGCGGGCTTCGACCGGCTGACTGGTTCTCGAACAGGGTCAGATACTGATCGACGCAGGCCTGGGCGCGGAAGACGTCATAAGCCTGGCCCCTGGCCGTCTCGACGCATTGTCGCATGACCGCGGGTGAGTCGAAGGCTGTCCGAATGCGCGTGGCCAGCGTGTGCGGCTCGGCCGGTTTGCAGAGAAAACCGTTCTGGCGGTCCGCGATCAACTCCGCAATCGCAGGAACCGCGGAACCGATAATGGGTACCGAAGCGGCCATGGCCCAAGCCAGCCAGCCGGTTGCTGCGTCGTCGATGGCAGGCGCAAGCAGCGCGTCACTGACCGCCAACAGCTCCGCAGGTGAGTAGCGGTTGCCCACAAGCAGGAAAGCCTCCGGGCAATAAATCTGACCGATGAGGCGCCCGAGCCGATCTCCCTCCCGCGACGCTCCGGGGATCAGCAGGCGCAGCGATGGCCAGATCTGGCGCAGAATGGCAACGGCCCACACCGCAAAATAGTGCCCGCCATTGCGGGAGGGTGGCGAGGGGGTAACCAGGACCCTGGCGTCAGCGGGTAGCTTGAGCCGCTCGCGCCGCATGTTCTGCTTTGCGATGCGGATAGCGCCGAAATCGACGCCGGCGCGGATGACCGTTGCGGCATCCATAGGAATACCCGCTTCAACCAGCCGCCGCTGAATGAGACTCGAAGAACAGATGATGGCCGGTCCGGCCGTATACGGCTGCAAACTCCGCCACCAGCGGCCCGAGCGAGTTCCCTCGGTCGGGTCGCTGATCGTCACGGTGACGGGCGAGCGCCCGTGCCACACGGCTCCCACTGCACCCGCAGCGGCCGCACTCCAGGCGTGCACCACCTCAGGTTGCCCGTCGGTCAGGCCACGCTGTAGATCCAGGGCAGAACCCAGAGGCCAGTCGAACCGACGCCCGATGCGTTGAAACGAGTTGTGCTCCGTAACCTCCAACAGCTCCGGCTTTCTGCCAATGACCAAAACAGACTGGTGCATCCGGGCGGCCGGCAACCGCTCGAGCAGCAGGGAGAGCAGGTGCAGCCCGTCCTCGGGCGTGGCCTCGTCGACGACATGGGTCAGGCGGATGGGCATGGGCCGAGATGATCGCCGTCGAGAGGCGGATCTGCAAGGGGAGAAATAAGCAATCAGCGGTCAGCGATGGGAAGGGTATTCGATGGCTCAATGCTCCAGTGCCCCTGCCGAGGCGACTTCAGTGTCCGTAG
>BTUC01000098.1:0-9016 GCA_045863575.1 Phycisphaerae bacterium | reverse complement strand
TGTGCCGCGGCCCGCCGCCCCGCCGGCGGGCCGTCCCCTGGCCCTCCCCCGCCCCCCCCCCCCCCCGCCCGCTACGGACGCGCGGAAGTCTTCAACTGGGAGGGGGCACTAGCCCCGGTGCGCCGGCCCCGATACACTCACAACGGCCAAGAGTCGGTGCTCGCCGGGGCGATCGCCGATGGTGGAGGATGATCCCGGCCAATGCTGTTCCAAGTCGCTCTGTTGATGTCGCTCCTGGGCGTATCCGCCCTGTTCAGCGGCGCGGAGACCGCGCTCTTTTCGCTGAGCCGGCATCAGGTCAGTCAATTCCGTCGTGATCGGAGGGCCAGCCACCGGCTGGTCGCCGACCTGCTCCGCAATCCGCGCAAGCTCCTGCTGACGCTGATGATCGGAAATGTCACCATCAACATGTTCATCTTCGCGACCAGCGTCGCCCTGTTGGAATCGATCGCTGGGCGGAGCGGAGTGCTGGTGACGGTGCTGGGTCTGGTCTCGCCGGTGCTGGTGACGCTCTTTGGCGACCTGGTGCCCAAAGGAACCGCCATCGTCTTGCGGTCGCGGGCGGCGGCTTGGGCGGCCCGGCCGGTGCGGTTGGCGCAGATTGTGCTTGCGCCTTTTAGTTTCCTGCTCAGCACGCTCTTGGTCGAGCCGTTCACTCGGCTGCTCATCGGCGGACGACGGCCGGACGAGTACGTGACGGTGGAAGAGCTGCGCGAGCTGGTGGAGATGGCCGAGCGGCACCGGATCATCGATGCGGACGAGAACGCGATGCTCAGCGAGGTGGTTCAGCTCAGCCGGCTGAAGGTCCGCGACATCATGGTCCCGCGAGTGGACATGATGGCGTTTGAAATCCACGAGGATCCGGACGTGGTTCTGCGTATCTTCCGGGAGCGCCGGTTCGCCAAGGCGCCCGTGTACGACGAAACCGTGGACCGGGTGGTAGGCCTGGTGCTGGCCAAGGAGGTTTTCCTCGATCCCGGAGAGAGCCTCGAGGAGCTGGTCCGGCCGGTACGGTTTGTGCCGGAGGTGATCAACCTGACGCAGTTGTTGAACCACTTCCGCCGGACGGACACAGACTTCGCCGTGGCGGTGGACGAGTTCGGTGGCGTGGTCGGACTGGTGACACTGAAGGCGGTCGCTGAACAGATTGTGGGCGAGCTCACCGGTCCGGAGGACGTCGATCGCGAGGCGTGGGAGCGCCTCGACGAGCGCAGCTACCGCGTCTCTGGAAGCCTCAATATCCGCGACTGGGCGGAGCAGTTCGACATTCGGCGGCTCGACGAGCCGGTGACCACGCTGGCCGGACTCATTCTGGCGCGCCTGGGGCGGGTGCCGCATGCGGGCGACTGGGTGCGTATGGGCAACCTGCTGCTGACGGTGGAGTCTCTTCGCGGCCGGCGTATCGAGTGGGTGCGTCTGGAACTGGTCAATGGGGACGCTCAACGGCGTGATGCCTCTATTCACCGGCAGGAGGCGGCGCCATGACGGAACTGGGCCTGGGACTGCTGGCACTTTTCTTTCTGCTGGCCGCCGGTTTCTACAGCGGCTGCGAGATGGGTCTCTATTCGATCAACCGCATTCGGCTGCGGCTGCGGGCGGAGCAGGACGGGAGCGGTGAGGCCAGGCTCCTCCTGGGCCTGATCGAAAAGCAGGAGGAATCGGTGCTCTCCGTGCTCCTCTGGCAGAACGTTGCCGGCTACCTGCTGACCGTGGCGACCGCGGCGTGGCTCACCAGCCTGGGAGACATCAACCCCAACCGCGTCGAGTTCTACACCGCGGCCATCCTGTCGCCGCTGGCTTTCGCTTTCGGTGACGTGGTCCCCAAGAACTGGCTCCAGATCGAGGCTGACTGGATCATGTACCGCGTCAGTCGCGTGCTGTGGCTCAGTGTGATGCTGATGCGCTGGACGGGCATCGTCTGGCTGCTCGAACAGGTGCCGCGGCTGGCGGAACGCATCGCCGGCGGCGGCGAGCGACTGGAGCTTCGTGGCACCCGCGGAGAGGTGCTGGCATTGCTGCGCGAGGGGGCGGCGGAGGGGGCCCTCACCGAGGAGCAGGCCCAGATCGTTGAGCGGGTGCTGAGCCTGGGCGACGTGTGCGTCGGATCGCTGATGATTCCGCGGCGCAAGGTGCTGACCTTCCCGGTTGAGGGCACCCAGGAGTTCTTCAGACTGGTGGTCCGCCGGCACCCCTACTCACACCTGCCGGTCCTCAGCCGGGACCGGCGCACCGTGGCCGGCGTGGTTAACGTGAACGACACGCTGGCAGACCGGGAGATCGGCTCCATCGAACGGCATCTGAGGCCCCCCATCACGGTGGGCGCCCGGGACTCGGCGGCTAAAGCCTTGGTTCAGCTCCAGCGGGCGGATGTCACCCTGGCGATCGTGACCGATCCGCGCCGGGGATTTGTGGGCATTATCACCGTAAATGACATCGTCGAAGAGATCTTCGCCGACCTGCCGAGTTGAAGGGGTGAAACGGCAAGGCGTTGACGACTGGGCGATTATTGAGACACTATGGGTTTGCGCTGCTCTCCGGAGCAGCCATTCCGGTTCTGGCTGGTCTGCCGGCGCGGGCAGGCCGGCGCATCGTTGAGGTGAATGTGATGGACATCATGGCTGAAACCGCGAGGCCACAGACGGCCTCCAAGCAGGGCATGGGCACAGCCGCTCAGCCCATCGAGCCCCCCCCCGCTGAGCTGCCGGCACTGGCCCGTCGGGTGCTGGTCATCGGGTTGGACGGGGCGACTTTCGACGTGCTCAACCCGATGATGTCCGCCGGACGCATGCCTCACCTCAAACGGCTGGTGGAGGAGGGGACGGCCGGCATCCTCGATTCGACCAAGCCGCCGATCACCCCGGCCGCCTGGACCACCTTCATGACCGGCAAGGGTCCCGGGCGTCACGGCATCGTGGATTTCGAAAAATACGATGTCAAAGCCAACCAACTCTCCTTCAACAGCACCTACGAGATCCGCGAGAAGACCATCTGGGAGATCCTCAGCGAGAAGGGTTTCCGCGTCGGGTCCATTAATGTCCCCATGACCTATCCCCCGCGGAAGGTCAACGGCTTCATGATCTCCGGCTTCGAGACGCCCAGTATCGAGAAGGAGTTCACTTATCCGCCGGAGCTCAAGCAGGAGATTCTGCGCCGCTGGCCGGACTACAACTACCGCTCCGACTGGCAGCGGAAGACCTTCGGCGGTGACGAGCTGTTCCAGCGCAACCTGTCTTACATCGAAGCCAGCTTCCGCCAAGGCTGCGAGCTGGCCCGCTTCTGCGGCGAGAAATACGGCTGGGATGTGCTCATGGTGCTCTACAAGCTGGTGGACAACCTGCAACACAAAGCCTGGAAATACCTCGACCCGCGGACGAGCCACCAGAACCCGCGTCGCGCAGAGATGGCCGCTCATTGTTTTGCCCGGCTGGACGACGTGATCGGCGATCTGGCCAGCTATGCCGCTTCACGCGATGCGACCGTCCTGATCATGTCCGACCATGGTCACGGCAGCCTGGACGGCAAGGCTCAGCCCAACTCCATGCTGGAACAATGGGGCTACCTGGCCATCAAGAGCCGGGTGACGCAGACCCGGCGACGTGCGGAGCGGATCGTGGACCGCATGCTGGGACGCACGCCCAAGCGCTTCGCCGCCAACCTGGGCATCGAGCACGAAGTGGACGTGGACTGGTCGCGCACTCGAGCCTGTGTCATGCATGCCGGCATCTACGGATTCCTCTACTTGAGCCTGAAGGGCCGTCAGCCGGGCGGACTCATCGAGCCCGAGGAATACGACCAGGTCCGAACCGACCTGCGCGACCGCTTCCTCTCGGTAACCTGCAAGAACCCGCAGGGCGAGACGATTCAGGTTTTCCCCGAGGTGCATTTCACGGAAGAACTGTACAAGTGCAGCCGGGAGGAACAGCCCTGGCTGCCGGATCTGCTGCTGGTGCCGCATCCTGGGCTGGCCGTCGTGCGGAAGATCCGGGGACGCAAGGCAGTGCGCTGGGCCTCGCCGGGGCGCATGGAAGGAACTCACCGGGTCGAGGGCATTCTGATCGCCCAGGGGCCGCACATCCGCAAAGGGGGCGCCATTCACGCCAACATCGCGGATATCGCCCCGACGTTGCTGGCCGGGGTGGGCCTGCGCGTACCGGCGGACATGGAAGGCCAGGTGCTCGTAGACCTGTTCGACACACGCCCGGTCATCGAATACGAACCGCCGCAGACCATCGAGCGCGTCGAACACGAGGAGGTCTACAGCGAGGCGGAGAAGGCCACCCTCACGAAGCGGCTGTCGGATCTGGGATACCTGGAGTAGTGCTGAGTGCTGAGCGCTGAGTGCTGAGGGATCAGCTACGAGTGTTGGCTGATGAGTAAGAGTAATGAATGCGAGGAGCGATGAGTGCGAGGAGCGATGAGTGCGAGGAGCGATGAGTGCGAGAAATGATGAGTGCGAGAAGTGATGAGTGCGAGAAGTGATGAGTGTGAGGAGTGATGAGTGAACTCCCCCCCTTCTGAAGGGGGGGGCTGGGGGGGTTATTGGGGAGCAGAAAGCCATGCATATGTTAACGACGTGCGCGGTCGGGTCAGCGGTGGCATTGTTACTGGCGGGGTCCGCAATGGCAGCGGAAAACCAGGGAGTCACCGCCCCGGGCGCCAAGGTCGAGAAGCTCTCCGGTGAATTCGAGTTCACCGAGGGCCCCACTGCCGACGCCGGGGGCAACGTCTACTTCACCGATCAGCCCAACGACCGCATCATGAAGTGGGGCGTAGACGGAAAGCTCTCCACGTTCATGAAGCCGGCCGGGCGTTCCAACGGCATGATGTTTGACCGCACGGGCAACCTGGTCTCCTGCGCCGATGAGAAGAATGAGCTCTGGCTGATCCAGATGCCCAAGGGATCAGATGACACGGCATCCGGCGCCCGGCAGGCAACCCGCAAGCATGTCACGGTGCTGGTGAAAGAGCACAAAGGCAAGCTGCTTAACGCGCCGAACGACGTCTGGATCCGTCCGGACGGCGGATTGTACTTCACGGACCCCTTCTACAAGAGGGACTGGTGGAAGCGCGGTCCCCAGGAGCAGGAGGTCGAGGGCGTCTACTACCTGACTCCCGATCACAAGACGCTCACCCGTGTCGTGGAGGACATGAAAACGCCCAACGGCATCATCGGCACGCCGGACGGAAAGACCCTCTACATCTCCGATCTGGGGGCGAAGAAAACGTATCGCTACGACATCCAGCCGGACGGCACGCTGAAAAACAAGCAGCTCTTTTGTGATCTGGGTTCGGACGGCATGACCCTGGATTCAGAGGGCAACGTGTACCTGACCGGCAAGGGGGTGACCGTCTTCGACGAGTCCGGCCGGCGCATTCAGCAGATCGACGTGCCTGAACCCTGGACGGCCAACGTCTGCTTCGGCGGCAAGGACCGCAAAACCCTGTTCATCACCGCCAGCAAAGGCCTTTACGCGGTCAGGACGCGTGTGGAGGGCGTGAATAGCAAAGGCGGCAAATGAGAGCGTGTGGGACCGGCACCTTGCCGATCCACGCGATCGAAGCGCATCTGGAGGATCATCGTGTTGAACCTGCGACCTTGGTCATCTGTCTTATTCGTACTTTGCGCCGTCTCCGCGGGCATGTCGGGCCAGGCGCTATTCGCGGCCAGATGCGTCGTGATTCCACCGCCTGAAGGCGCCGTTGTCCTGTTCAACGGCAAAGACATGTCCAACTGGGAGCGGCGCAACGGGCGACCCTCGCCGTGGGCGGTCACAGACGGGGTCATGATTGCCCGCGAGGCCGACGTGCTCACCAGGCAAGAGTTCGGCGACCATCGCCTGCACCTCGAGTTTCAGATCCCGCCACGTCCGGAAAAGGCGGATGCGGGTTACGGCAACAGCGGCATCTACATCCACGGCTTCTACGAAATCCAGATCATCGACAGCCGCGGCCGTCCGCCGCACAAAAGCGAGTCGAACGGCGCGGTGTATTCCCTGGCCGCCCCCCGCTCGGACGAGTCGCTGCCGGCGGGTGAGTGGCAGAGCTACGACATCTACTTTCATGCCCCCCGCCTCGATGGCGACCGCAAAGTGACCTCGCCCGCGCGGATCACCGTTTATCTGAACGGCTCACGAATCCACGACAACATCGAGATCAAAGCGACGCCGGGCAGCCTCTCCGAGGACCGGTTCAAAACCACCGGACCGGTGCTGCTGCAATACCATGGATATCCGCTGCGCTTCCGCAACGTGTGGGCCCAGAAGCTCGAGGAACGGCCGCCCGGCAAGCCGATCAGGACGATGAGGCTCAAGTTGGCGGACGATGTATCCGTGGAACTGGCTCTCATCCGCGCAGGAAGCTTCATGATGGGTTCTCCTGAGGGCGAGCCGGACAGCGGCATTGACGAGAAGCAGCACCGGGTCACGCTCACCAGGGATTTCTGGCTGGGGCGTTATGAAATAACCAACCGCCAGTTCCGTGCCTTCCGTCCGGATCACGTCAGCCGTGCCGTCCACAACGAGAAAGGCGACTTCAACGGCGACGATCAGCCGGTGGTGGCCGTCAACCTGGCGGACGCAGAGGCGTTCTGCAAATGGGCGTCTGAGAAGACGCGCCGCACCGTACGACTGCCCACCGAGGCCGAGTGGGAGTACGCCTGCCGCGCCGGCAGCACCGGCCGCTACTGCTTCGGCGACGATCCGGCACTGCTGGCCGAATATGGCTGGTACGCGGGCAATTCAGGCTGGGTCACTCACCCCGTGGGCAAACTGAAGCCCAACGCCTGGGGGCTGTACGACATGCATGGCAACGTCGCCGAGTGGGTGGCGGACTGGTATGCCTACTATCCCGGCGGGCCGCAGACGGATCCCAAGGGTCCCGCTACCGGCAGCGAGCACGCCTGGCACGAATGCTCCTGGAGCAGCAAGCCCTACGAGTGCCGCTGCGCCCAGCGCGATCGCTCGAGTCCATCCTATATGTCGGCCGCGCTCGGTTTGCGCATTGCCTGCGACCCCTGACCGGCTTCGACCAGCGCACCCACCGCCCTGCTCCCCGATACCCTCACACCGGCGAAAGCTGTGGAGTGGATGGCTGCGCGACCGATAAGACCCTGTGCCGGCTTGAGCGCCGGAGGCCTTTGGTCCGTCGATGCATTCCGGGTAGAATACATTACAGCTTTCGCGGAGCGCACCACCATGGAGCACACCACCCGGCGTTTAACCGGCCTCTGGATGATCGTCCTTCTTACGTTCGTGCTCGCCGGCCCTGGCGGCATAATCATCAATCCCGCTTACGGCCAGGCGCTCATCGCCCAGGACCTCAATTACGACGGCGACGTGGATCTCGATGACTTCGGGCAGTTCCAGGTCTGCCTGGGTAGACCGCAAATGCCTCACCGAGACACACCCACATGCCGCGCCGCGGATGTGGACCAGGACGGGGACGTGGATCTCTCGGATTTCGGCATTCTGCAACGCTGCTACAGCGGGCCGGGCGTGCCGGCCTCTATGGACTGCGGCGGTTGTGCGATGCCTCTGGCCGACCGCTCCGTTGGCGCGACTGCATCGACGATTCCCACCGGTGGCAGCAGCAGCATCACCGTGGGTAACTCGCAGCCGGGTGCCTCGTACCAGCTACTCAGGCAACCCGGCAGCGTGCCTGTAGGAACGCCCGTCGCGGGAACGGGCGGCACCATCGAGCTGCCCACCGGTGCTCTGACGTCCAGCACCAGCTTCAATGTGCTCGCCACCAACACCCGCTGGGGCTGCTTTGCCATGCTTGCCGCCGGCCAAACGATCGAGGTCACTACCTACAGCCCGCTGAACAAAATCGGCGTGCACATTGTGATCGGGCCGCGCAACGGCTATGGCGACTTTATTCGTACGTGTGCCAACGCCGGCAAACCTGTGGCCCTGGTGAAATGCCTGGACGACTTCGGCCCGGCGGCCGAGGCGAAACAGTACAGTCCCCAGACGCTCACCATCGGCCGGGTGAATGAAATCAACGGGCACGATCTGCAGGGGCTCGACTACCTGGTCGGCAACAAGACACCGGCCGAAGGCGCGGCCTGGTACTACCAGCAGGTCAAGCCCAAGTGGCAGCAGAACCCCGCCATCGACGTGTGGGAGACCTGCAACGAGTGGTCGTGGCACTGGGCCTGGCAGGCGGACTTCTATATCGCCTTCATGGACCTGGCCGAGGCGGATGGCTATCGCCTGGCCTTGTGGTCATGCAGCGGAGGCAACCCTCCCGAGGCGTACTACTCGGACATCGCCCGATCGTGCGAGCGGGCCAGGGCCCACGGCAACCACATTCTCTCACGGCACGAGTATTCGTGGGACGGACTGTTGAAGGACGCCCCCACGTCACTGGTCACGCGTTACCGGCGGCTCTACGCATACCTGGCCACCCAGGACGCCGTGATCCCGCTGGCCATCACCGAGGCGGGCGAGAATGGGGGCGGTGGATTCACGGGGCCTGAAGTGTTCGTGGATGACTTCGGCTGGTACGACACCCAGATGCGCCAGGACCCGTACGTGATCGGCTGCGCTGCCTGGACTCTGGGCAACTGGAGCGGAGCGAACTTCCAGAATGCCCTGCCGGCCCTGGCCCAGTACATCATCACGCACTGAGCTATGCCCGCGCTGCCTGGACGCGCTTGGCCACTTCCTCTACGGCCGCCTCCGGCGCGAGCTTCTCGACGTCCTTGCCCGCACGCATCTTCAACTCGACGACGCCATCGGCCAGGCCTTTCTTGCCCACTGTGATGCGGATGGGGATGCCGATCAGATCGGCGTCCTTGAACTTAAAGCCCGGCCGTTCGTCGCGGTCATCCATGAGCACGTCCACGCCGCGCTCGCAGAGTGTGTCGTGAATCTGTTTCGCGACCGCCTGCACGGATTCATCGCGCGTATCCAGTGCCACCACGATCACCTCGAAGGGCGCGATACTCACCGGCCAGATGATGCCGTCGGCGTCATGGTGAGCCTCGATGGCGGCCGCCAGGATGCGATTCACG
>BTUC01000097.1:0-18977 GCA_045863575.1 Phycisphaerae bacterium | reverse complement strand
CCTCCGCCGCCAGGCCGTGGAGAAAGGCAATGGCCACGAGCACATTCCCGTGGGCATCGATTTCGACGTTCTCCGGAGGAAACGACTCTTCAAGCAACCTCCGGGCGGAGCGCGTGGTGAACCGCCAGTAATCGCCCCACCGCTCCATGTCGTAGCGGCTGATCTGGCTGATCCCGGGAACCGTTGCCAGCAGAACGCCGCCTGGCTTCAAGATCCTGGCCAAGGTTCGAACCGCCGAACGGACATCGTAGATGCACAGCAGCGTCTGAGTCAGGATAATGCTGTCGAAGGCGTCCGAGGGTACGTTCGCGGCATCAGCGAGGTCGGCGTAAACCGTCGCCCGCCGGGACCCCGGAAGAACGTGCAGGATGTCGCTGCGGGTCACCCGATCACCGCCAAAACGTCGCGTATAGGTGTTCTCGCCAACCTCCAGCACCCTTCCGTGAATATCACCGGAATGCCGCGCGAGGAACCCTTCAATGAAATGCCGGTCGATGCACCGCCCGCGATCGGAACCAAAGACGCGGCTGATCGGGTGCAGGCGACGCAATGAGCCGAAGTGAACGGCGCCCACCGGCACAGGAGGGTCAACCTTGTCGGTGCTCTGATCTAATGCGTCTGACATCGCTCACTACACCGAGACGAAATCCTCGGTCTCCTGGGGTTGTTGGGAGGGCACCGGCGAACGAGGCGCAGCCTGTTGCGGCCGGTGGAAGCCCTCACGGCTGTGGTTCTGGGTTCCGGTCAAATCGGGTGGGGCGTCGCCGAGTTGACGCGTCACACCGGGTAAGCGGCCGCCACCGAGCCTGCGCAGCCATCGAGCGACGGGATAGAATGCACCCGGCAGGCCCACCTCCAGGCTGGGCTCAGGACACGACGCGCACATGGGCGTCCTGATGCGGCCCAGGTTGAATTCCCGGCGAAGCGCGCGAGCGGCCGGACCGTTCCAGATCCGAGCAAGGGTCTGACGCTTGAGGTCGCCCAGGACGAATGAGGCGTCATAGTCACGGCAGCAAGGGAGCACGCGGCCGTCCCAGGCGATGCAGACGCTATGCCAGGGGTAATAGCAGGGGAATTGCGCGAGCATGCGTTGACGAGCCACATGCTGGGCCTGGTCGGGGGCCTGTTCCCGAAGCTGGCCGGCCAGTGCATTAATCTCGGGGACGCGTCCATCGAACACGGAAAAAAAGCCGAGGTAGACCGAGTCGATCCCAGGAATACCATTCCAATGGCGCTTGAACGCCGCCCATTGATGTGCATTGCGCGGCTGGCGGATCATCGCGATGCAGATTCTGGGTGCACTCAGGCCCCGCTGCACCTTTCGCCGGGCGAGTTCCAGGATCGCCCGCTCGCCGCGCTGGAAGCTGGCGGCGCGGCCACGGACAGCCATGGAGGTTTCATCATCAAGGCCATCGCACATGATGGTCAGATCGTCGAGCCCGCAGTCGAGCATTTCCTCGATCCGCTGTTCGCTCCAGATCGCCGGGTTGCTGGAAATGCTGACCGTCAAACCGCGACGGTGGCAATGCTCAATCGATTCGGCGAAGTGAGGATAGACCGTAGGCTCCCCATAGTGCAACAGGCGGATGACCGGCCGGCGCCCCAGCCGCTCCACCTGCCAGGCAGGCCGCAACTGGTCGATGATTTCCCGGAACAGCCCGAGGTCCATGTGGCCCCGATCGCGGGTCATGGCGTAGGTCCGCGGGCACATGACGCAGCGAAACGGGCAGTGATTCGTGGTCTCAAGTTCGACCACCTGCGGGTATCCCAGGCAGTTCTCCAGACGATGGGTGTAGCTGAATTCCTTGAGCAGACTGTTCCACACGAACTCCCGCTGCAAGGGATCGGCCAGTGCGCCCGCAAGCCTGCCAACGGATGGAAGCATGGTCAAGGGCACGATCAGACCCTCAGCCCGTAAACGAGGCAGAACCAGGTTTTGCGGGGCGTGATGCGGAACGGCGGCTTGCTGGCCGGGCACGTCTGGTTGTCGAAGTCATGCACGAGATAGCGGAATCCATTGCGATCCAGCAAGTGAAGGATCTCGCCGAGCCGTTGCGGAGCGCCGGCCCACCCGTGGTACTCGAGCACCAGCTCGCGGACCTGGCGCAACCGCCCGGCGGCCTCGACCTCCTGCAAAACCGGCAGTTCCTGCCCCTCGATATTGAGCTTCAGGAAGTCGACTTCAGCGTCCAGGTACGGAGATAAGCGCATGGTACGAATGATGACGGGGGAATCACTTTCGGCGGCGATGCGTCCGCCGTCGCTGCCGTCCGGGACAAAGGCCGCCGTACCGTCCTCCGCGGCGAGCCCCGCGGGCAGGACCTCGACGTCACCTGCCCCGTTCGCGGCGAGGTTCCTTCGCAGTACCGACAGGGCTGTTTCATCCGGCTCGAAGCAGATGATGCGGGCCTCGGAGCACACGCGCTTGAAATACAGGGCGGACATACCGATGCATCCACCGCCGTCGATGATCCGCGGGCTGCCGGCGGGCGGTTGAAAATGGTAGATCCTCCGGACGAAGATGTCCTTGTACTCCATGTAAAGCGAGAGCAGGTCGGTGTAGGCCAGGTCGAGGCCATCGATGCGGATGCGGCCCGGGCTGAATCGCGGTGTTTTCTCTGCCAGGCGCTTCAATCGCCGCAGACGCAGGCGCGAGCGCAAGGCCGGCCACCGGCGGGTCAGTTGGCATGCAGGTGCACCTGTGGCGCTCACGTGCTCGACTCCATTCCGTGCCTGGCTGGACCGGTCTCCATGTCGATGAAAGGCTCTCCCGTCAGAATGCAGCGGCAGAGCTTGTCCAGTGTGACGTGCCCACCCGGCGCCAACGCACGGAAGGTCGGGATGTCGAAACTGGTAGTGCCGGGGTCGTACCAGGGCATGGCGAACGGGTGACGGAAACGCCAGAGATACGCGTACCGTCGGGCGAGCTCGACCTGCGCCGTTGTGATCGTCCGCGGGTACGGCGGACCGGGCCGCAGGAAATCCCACAAATCTTCAGGCGTGGCCATGTCGCGCGTGAATCCTTTGCCGCGGTAGTGCACGTCGCCAATGACGCAGGCCAGCCGGCCTTGTAGGGCAGCCTCGATCCCGATCGTCGAGGTGTAAACCTGGATGCCGTCCGCCGCCTGCATGAGGGCGTACGAACTCACTGCGGTATCACCCTCCAGCAGATGCACGTTCGGCGGGACGGGCGAGAAGTGGCGCCGCACCTCAGGACAGACGAAGAAGCGGTTATACCTGGCGTAACGCTCGGGCAGGCAGCGCTCGGCCGGGTGCGCGCGGATGACCAGATGCACCTCCGGGCGGCGCCGGATGAACGCCACGGTCTGCAAAAGCCAATCGATCAGGCTCGGGAAAGCGACATCGCGGTCGAACGCGGCCGTATCGCGCACCATGTTGGGGAAGCAGGCGATAACGGGCGCGCCCGGCCGGATGCCAAGAGCCTGATAGAGGAAACCGGAGTCGCGGCAGGTGTCCCGGTGGTAGGCAAAGGGCGTGTTCTCGCCGCGTTGCCAGCGGCCGAAATAAGCGTCGAGGTCCCCGCTCTGGGCCGGCGTGAGCGGGCGGTCTTTCTCCCGTTGCCAGGCGGTCTCGAGATGGATCTCGTTCGCGTAGCTGTCGTGGGCGAAGACGAACTTCAGGGTGTCGTCGAAGGCATGCTCCTCCCACGTGACCACCGGGATACCCCGCCTTCGCGCCAGCAGAAAGAAAGGACGATAGGTGAAGGCCTTGCCGTTGCAGGTGATGGCGATATCGGGGCGGTATCGGTCGAGCAGCCTGGCCGCGGCCATGGTCAACAGGATCGCCGAGCGGCAGAAAGTGCGGAACTGCTCCAACTGCATGGCATCGAGCGAGACGAGATAATTCTGGTAGAACACGTGGATTTCAAACCGGGCGATCTTACCGACCGGCACACCGTCGTAAACCAGCCCTTCCAGGGCCGCTTCGTCCAGGTCGGCGACGATACGCTCGGCCTCCGTGAGATCACTCTCGGTGAGGTGATCGGTGGAAAGCGCCGGCGCGATGCCGAAGGCCTTCGCGAATCGACGGGCTCGCCGGCGGCATTGGCTGCAGGCCGGCCGTTCGAAATCGTAATAATGTGTTTCGCAGTCCGGAAGCATCCCGCCGCAGACGCCGGAGACGACTTCGTGCCCGCGGATCCGCAGCGCCGTCGAGAGGATATGCTCGACGCAGCCCTGCCGCCACGGAATCATCGAGTAGATGAGAATGCGGCGGCGGTCTTCTGCCGGCGTCGCATGGGCGTGCGCCGCCACGAGGCCGCGCATCTCGGCCCGGTAAAGCCGCGCGATGCGATCGAGCCATCCCCGGCTCCGGGCAGGCGGCGTGGACGGGGCCTGGCCGTCGCCCAGCGACTTCAGGCCGGTCCCCTCGTCTAGCTTGACTGATGGGGTTTCAACGGGCATCTGTCGTGGCTCCTTCCTCTGAGCAACCCGGTTGGGCGACGACCCACAAGTGCGAAGACAATTGGTGATCGGCGAGGAAACCCTGGAACGGGCCGCCGAGTTCGTCCCACCGCTCAACCAGGATCTCACGCAGCAAAGGTTGCGCGCTCAAGTCGAGTGAACCTGCCGCCAGGTGTTTGCGAACCAGCTCGGCGTCCAATTGGCCAGGCGTCTGGATATCGAGGACGCGGAAGCCGCACCGGCCCAGCAGCAACGCCAGTGAAGCCGGGTGAAAGTAGTTCACGTGTTCGTGGTCGAACGTGTTCGACAGCATCCGCAGCGTTGCCACGTCGAAGCCCCGAACGTTCGGGCAGCTCAGCACGAGCAGGCCGCCGGGCCGGATCAGACGCCGGCAGTGATCGATGAAGGCTTGTGGCGAGAACAGGTGCTCAATCACCTCGAACGCCGCCATCACGTCGGCCGGGTGCGTGTCCGGGACGTCCTCGACGAACATCTCGAGCACCTCAAGGCCGCGCTGGCGGCAGGTCCGGGCCAGGTCCGGCGTCGGCTCGACGGCCACGATGTGGTCGAAGAGGCCCTGTTCGCTGATTTCCTGGCAAAAAGTTCCGAAAGCGGCCCCGACCTCGATCAGCGTGCCGCCGGCGATGCCGTGGCCCCGGCACAGCTCGGCCAGCCGCCGCGCCCGTGGGCGGAAAATCCGCTCCCGCCGGATGTTCTCGGTGGCCGGGAAGACGTGCCGGTTCCAGTAGGCGTAATTCTGCGAGCCGGCATAGAAGGCCTGCATGAGGTCAAGCGACGGCCGCGGGTTCGTATAGACGGTGCCGCAGGCCGAACACTCGACGTAGGCAAAGCCCAGCTTCTCTCCATACGGGCGGGGATCATCCACATCGCACGCCGGGCAGGCCACGCGCACCCATTCTGCCCGCCGCGCCAGCAGAAACGCGCGGTCGGCATCCACGCATGACTGCTTGTCGGCCATCAGCCGTGCCGGCCGGATCTGCTCCTCAACGAGCGCTGCACAGTCGGTTCTGCCCATGCGTTTCGAACGTCCTGATCTTCTCCGGGTCTTCGAGACATACCGGCCCATAGGCGGATGGCTCGCCCCAGACATTGTCCTTGCACCACTGTCCGTTCTCGATCCACCAGACGCGCGGGTTGCGGAATGAATCGGCGGTCCGGTCGAACTGCGCCTCGGTCATGCCCACGTAATCAAGCCAGCGGGCCAGATCGCGCCGCGGTTTCACGTGGTCGTAGCGCCGCACCATGTCGATTGCTTCCCCACGGCTCATATAGCCGTCGCGGATGTCTTTCGATGCGTGATCGGAGGCCCGGCCGTAGCCGAACTTCACGAACTTCATGTAGTCGTGCAGACCGTTCTCGTGCATGTCATCGAGGTTCGACATGGTGCGGTAGGTCCGCTCGAAGGGCTGCCGGGCGTACTCGAAGCCGAACTCGTCGTGCATCAGCCTGGCGTGCTCGTTGGGATCCCATTTGAAGAAGTTGCCGATGTAGATCCCCCGGACCCCCACCCGGGCGATCTCCTCGTCGCCGGGGTACTGCAGCCAGATGAGGTCGCGCGGCGCCAGCCCTTCGTTGCCCTGCTCGACCATGTCCTGCCAGGTGTAGCCGCGGAGATCGTGCTCCATCACTGTCCGCTTGTTGTACTCCACGAAGTCATCCGGCGAGAACATCCCCGAGATGGACCACGTGATTTCGCCCCAGATCACGAGCGGGATGTTGAAGTGCACGGCGGCGCGGATGGGCACCGTCTTGATCCCGGCATGGGCGTGCCAGTTCATGTCGCCCATGACGCGGAAGCACAGCCTGTTGAGCTTGCGGAGCGTTTCCACGCTCGGTCCGAACACCACGTGGTCCACGCCGAAGACGTCCCGCATGCGCTCCAGGTTGCCCTGCCCCTCGGGCAGGTAGTTGTTGCCGTGGTAGGTCACCAGCAGCGGGTTGAGGCCATAGACTTTCTTCACCAGGTAGGTCTGCCAATAGCTGTCTTTGCCGCCACTGACGGCGATGATGCAGTCGTAGTTCGTCTGGCCCTTGTGACGGTAGCTCTCCAGGAGCTGTTCAAACCGCGCCCGCCGCTGCTGCCACTGCTCCGGCGTGATCTTGTTGATTTCTTCGAAGACACGGCAGGCACTGCACACGCCCTCGTCATCGAAGACGGTGTTAACCGATGCCTGCGGATAGACGCACCGACTGCAATAGCGCATGCTCACACTCCGGCGGCGCAGGTTGCGGGGCTCCGGCCGCCCAGCGACGGGGCGCGAACGTTCGCTCCCTGGCTGAACAGATACTCCTTGGCCTTGTAGACGCTGTTCTCCGTGTAGTTGAAGATGTTGGCCGCGGCCACGGCCCAGGCGCCGCCCTCGGCGAGGGCCTCGGCGAAATGCTCCCAGCGGCCGACGCCGCCCAGCGCGATGACCGGCACCCGCACCGCCTCGACGATCGATCGCACCAGGTCCAGATCGTAGCCCTGGCCCGTTCCATCACGGTCAATCGACTGGATGAGGATCTCGCCGGCGCCGCGATCCTGGGCTTCGCGGGCCCAATCGGCTGCGCTGCGGCCCGTCGCCGTTCGCCCCCCTGAAGCAAAGACCTGCCAACCGCCGTCACCCGTTCGCCGGGCGTCGATACAGACCACCACACACTGAGAGCCGAACTCACGGGCACACTCACTGATGAACAGCGGCTCGGCCAGCGCCTGCGTATTGATGACCGCTTTGTCCGCGCCGCCCTCGATCCGCGTGGCGACGTCCGCGAGCGTGCGGATGCCGCCGCCGAAGGCCATGGGCATGAAGCACCGGCGCGACACCTCCCGCAGGATGGTCCGCAGCTCCGCCGCGTTACCGTCGCGGAGATCGTCGCGGCCGAGGTCGTAGCTCTGCTCGCGGCTGATGTCGAGGTAGATCAGCTCGTCGGAAGCCCAATCACTCAGCCGCTGCACGATGGTTGTCGGGTTTCCCAGCGGCTGATAGCGCTGGAAGCGCTTGCTCTGCACCACCACGCCGTTGCGAAGCAGAATCACCGGAATGATGCGGTTCTTGAGCACGTCCCCTCACAGTTCACAGAAGTTCCTGAGCACCTGCAAGCCGTCCCGCTGGCTCTTCTCCGGGTGGAACTGTACGCCGAAAGCGTTCTCCTTCTGGACACAGGCCGTCACGGGATCGCCGTACTGGCACGTCGCCACGATTGCGTCCGGCTCCGGCGAGCGAAGCTGGTAACCGTGCACGAAGTAGAAGCAGGGCGCGTCACCAATTCCTTCCAGCAGCGGGCACGGGCGATGAACCTCCAGAACGTTCCAGCCCATGTGCGGCACGGGCAACCCATGGGCACCGGCGTCGATCGCATCGACGCTCCCGCGGAGGAAGCCGAGCCCCGCACAAGTGCCGAACTCTGAGCCGGTATCGGCGAGCACCTGCATGCCGACGCAGATGCCCAGCAACCACTTACCCTTCTCAAGCACGTGCCGGCGCAAGGCTTCGACCCAGCCTCGCTCGCGCAGGCGGTCCATCGTGGCCGCGAACGCGCCCACGCCGGGCAGAATGAGATGCCCCACGGCGTCCAGGCCTGCCGGAGTCTGCACCTCGGTGACATCGGCGCCGAGGTAATCCAGCGCGTTGCGAACCGAGGTCACGTTGCCCAGCCCGTAGTTGATGAGCCCGATGCGGTTCATGGATAGCTTGCGTTCACCCGGGGCATCGCGGCCCGCCGAGCCTGCCCCAGGGCCTTGTCCAGCAACTGTTGCTCGAGTTCCCGAAGAACCCGCTGGCTGCCCTGGTTGTCGAGTGCCCCGGCCATCCGCTGCCGCAGCTCGATCAGCCGGCGCCGGTCGCTGTTCAGCGTCCGCAGCGTGTCGGTCACCCGCCAGAGCGACTGCTCGGAGAACAGGCCGCCATTGAGGCACATTCCGGCATCAAAAAGCTCCTGCATAATCTCCCAGTGCTCAGGCTTTTCGAACAGGTTGATCGACGGCAGCCCGGCGAAGACAGCCTCGATAGTGGTCAATCCTCCCGCCAGCACGGCCAGCGCACAATTGCCCATCACCTGCCACATCGAACGATTCGTCTTGGCCAGGATCACCTCATGCCGCCGGTCGCCGCGGACGGCATCAACGAGCGCGTTGTACGAATGCGAATAGCCCTCGCCCAGCAGGACCCAGATGGCACTGCGGCACTCGAGGCCGGACAGCGCCTGAACCACGGTCAGCGTCTTGTTGGCGGCATCCGCTCCACCCATGCACACCGCAATGGGCAGGTCAGGCCGGGCCAGGGCCCGTTCATACGTCGCGTCGTCAATCGGTGCGCACAATTCGCTGAACACCGCGTACTGGAGCCCGGCAAAGAGTCGCACGCCCGGCACCGGGGGCGTGCGCGCCGCGCGCGTGAAGAGCACATCCACCAGCGGCATGTGCTCGAAGACGGGCGACAGCGACGCCGTCAACAGCGGGACCTGGCGAACCGCCAGGAAGACTTCTTCATCGATGTGCGTCAGGTCGAAAACCACGACGTCCGGCCCGAACTTCTCGACGTGGGTCAGCACGCCGGCGTCATCGGGCACCAGGTGCAACGGACAGACCAATTCCGCGAGAACAGACCGAAGTTCCTCCGGAGCGACCGCGATCACCTCGACAGCATGTTCCTCCTGTGCCGCTTTCGCGAACGTCCGCGTGCGGATCAGGTGTCCCATGCCTTCCCGCTGTGAGCCGCGCGTAACAATCTGCAATCTCATGGCGTCCCTGCCTGCCCGGACAGATCACGAAAACATATCGAGCGACAGCGGCTCATACTGGGAGATCGGCCGCCGAACCAGGCGGCCAAGGACCCGGTCGATGTCGTTCGGGGCCAGCGGGCCCTCGGGGCGGACGACCAGAACGTCCGCCTCAGTCACCATCTGGCCTTCGTCGAGAGCGCGCCGTGCATAAAGCGACCGCCTGGCCCGCGTTCGTACATGGGCCTCGCCCGGACCGACCTTGGCCGGTCGCGGGACACACGCCCGACTGACGGCGCGCACGTCTCGGACGTATTGCTCGAGACCTGGGGGTTCCATCGCGTAAGCGTGGTCAAAGCCTTCCGCACTGCGGTCCAGCGTGAAGTGCTTCTCGATCCAGGTGACCCCCATGGCCACGGCCGCGGCGGCCGCCAAGCTGCTGTCGGTGTGATCTGACAGGCCCACCGGCAAACCACACGCGGCCGACAGCGTGCGTATGAACCCCAGGTTCATCCGCTCGGTCGGGCACGGGTATTCCGAGACACAGTGCATCAGAACGATGTCCTCTGCACCGGCGGCCGTCACGTCGGTCACCGCTCGTTCAATCTCTCCGAGCGTAGCCATCCCCGTGGAGATGACCAGACGCCTGCCGCGCTCGGCGGCCTGCACCAGCAGCCGAGAGTTGTTCAGATCGCAGGAAGCAATCTTCAGGTAGGGTGCGTCGAGTGCACAGAGCAGATCAATTCCGCGGACATCGAAAACCGAGGCGCTCAGCCGGATGCCACGCGCCCGGCAGTGATCGGCCAGGCGGCCGAACGCGCCGTCCGGCAGCATGCCGGCCAGACGCTTCTGAAACACCCCGTTATCGGTGAGCCGCCCCTCGACGTACACCTTCGGCAGGTAAAGGCCGTCCGGAAAAATAATCTGGAACTTGACTGAATCGGCCCCGGCGCCGGCGGCCACGTCGATGAGCCGTTCCGCGACGTCGATCCGGCCGTTGTGGTTTGTCCCGGCCTCGGCGATGATATGCACGTCGGAGCTCATTTCATCGCCGGCGCGTGTGTCCACGCCCCCTCCTCGTAGGCTCGCACCCGACTCGCGAATTCGTGGAATGCCTTGTCCATCCTGGCGTAAAGCCCATGCCACCGCTCTTGAGCCTGCTCGCGCAGCGACTGCAACTCGTCCAGCCGACCGTAGCGGTTGGCGATCTCAGCGCGCAGATCGCTCGATTGGACCATGTCGATGTTCCAACTGCCCAGCCCGGCAGTTTCAATGAGACTCAGCGCCCGCTCGTCATAGCTGATCTTGATCGCGGGCACGCCAAAGGCCACGCAGGGCAGGAAGGCGTGCAAGCGGTACGTGATGTTGATCGAACAGCTTCGCAGGACCGCCAGGTAGGTGTGGACGTCGCCGGTGTAGATGTAGTCCACACCCGGAAAGGACGCCGCGAAAGGCAGGTCGCGATGGTCGTGGCAGAGCAGGCGGACGTCCTGGTGCCCCGCATCACGCAGGAACCTGATCATGCTGACCACATCGTTGTGGACCTGAGACTGCCTCCACAGGGGGATGCTCATCAGGGCCGGATTGCGGATCGAGACGAGGGCAAACCCTCTTTTCGACAGCGGCAGGCGGGGCAGGCGCCCCACCATGCGGTCCAGGAAAACCGTCGGGCAGCCGCCGACGGCCGTGTGCTGGCAGCCAATCTGCCTGAGATAAGCGGCCGTGGCCTCATCCCTCGCCAGTGCGCCGCTCGCCTTGCGATCCAGGGCCCGGATGATGCGCTCCGGCATGGCATCCGTCCGATCGACCAGTTTGCCCTGGCGGTTATAGATGCGGCCCCGGGAAAGACTGAACAGCAGCAGCGGCGGCTCGAGGGTCTCTAATGCATCGACGTTAACCTCGAGCTCCCCGTTCTCGTACAGGTTCCCGCCACCGACAATAACCCCGTGGCCGTACTGGTTGATCTCGTGGATCGTCCTGGCCGTCAGGCCGGCTTTGGCCTGGCTTTCGTAGCGCGACGTGGCCGGCAGCGTGATCAGGTTGACCAGTTCGCCAAACGCTTCATAGATGAAATGCTGCATCCCCAGGTAAATCGCGTCGTTGCCGACGTTGAAGCCCTTGGGGCGAATGCAGAACAAGGTGATCACGATCGTCCTCGGAAATCCGGGTTACGGTACAAAGTCATGGCCTCGGTGTACGAGGCCTCCGCCCACCGCTCGCCCAGGAGCCCCAGCGCGCTGTCGAACCGCTCCAGGTCCTCGCCTGTGTCGATTGTGAGACGTACACCGCTCACATCCCCGTCGACCCGCAGCAAGTTGTAATATCGGAACCGCTCCAGGTGGCTGTACAGGAAAAGGGTAACATGCTCAAGATGGGCGGGTTCGGACATCTCCCGGCGGGCGGCCGCAAACGCTTCGGTCCGCAGCAGCTCTACACTCACACCGTAGGGATACGATCGGGGCAGCAGATTGGTCACGAAATCCAACGGCGGACGGCCAGCGGCAGCAATCCGCCACGCCTCCCCCAGGAGCGAAGGCTCAACAAAGGGTGAGTCCCCGTTCAGGCGGAAAAACCAGTCAAAATCGTATTGCTGAGCTGCCGCCAGCAGCCGGCCGGCCACGTCGTTGGTTGCCCCCCGGTAGACCAAGAGCCCGTGTTCCTGGCAAAACTGTACGATGGGATGGTCCACTTCCCGCTCGGTGGTAGCCACCGCCAGGGTCTGGGCCAGTTCCGGAACCTGGCGACAACGTGTGACTACGTACCAGAGCAACGGCCGGCTTCGGACTGGCCGTAAAACCTTGCCCGGAAGACGCCGCGAGTCCATTCGGCAAGCAATGATTCCCCCAACTCTCGGGCGCTTCACAAGGGATTCCCTCGCACGCAAGACACCTGAGCACAAGCGAAGGTCCTGCCGGGCAGCAGATTACGTCCGAACAGATATAAATAAAGCATGGCCGATCACTTCGCCTTACCATGCAAGCTTATCTCAACCCCCCTCTGCACCTGCACACCTCAGTATCTGCCGCTTTATGAATTCCAAAAGGTTCTCGACCAGAGTGCCATAGGTGTACCGCTCTCTCACGATGGCCTGCATATCCGATGCGATGCTTTTTCGTGCGGCGGCCTCGTTGAGAAACCGGTCGGCAAGCATCGCCAACTCTGCCGGCGAAGCGAAGCTGACGTCCGCGTAGTGCGGCAGGACGGCCCCACCCATGCGGCGATATCCGGTCGCCGCCTGCTCGCGGTAGTGAGCGAGGTGCGCAGCCGCGAAACGCACCTGCTCTCCCGGGATCGGGCCACCTACCAGGGCCGCGAGCTCTCTCAGCCCGGCCGCGAGTTCCGGCACCTGGTCGCTGGGGTAATCCGTATCCGGCTGGGCGCCGTAGCGATCGATGGCCTCCAGCGTCCGCCGAATGCCCTCGTGAATGACGTCATACGGGCTGTAGCGGATCAGGAAGAAACCTCCCGACAGCAACCCGTCCAGTAATCGCTGATGAATACAGCCACCGCCCACGATTTGCAGGTTTATGCTGCTGGCCTGGTAGACGGCGCGGAGTTGATCACCATTGGCGATCCGACCGCGAGCATAACGTGCCAGCCGCGGGTGCTGGTCCCAGCCGTTGCCGTAGATGTGCAGGCAGCGTTGGTGGCGATCGCAGTAGTCCGCGACCCATTCGAGAGTGCCTTGCCGAAAGATGAGTTCCGCCAGTGGATGCAAAAAGAACAGCACAAGCTGGTCGAGAAAACCCTGGTCTTCAGTCCTGAAACCGGTCTGGAGGGACGCTTCCTCGAGGAGTGTTCCCGCGGGCCGCAGGCAGCCGGTCTGCGGATCGTTGCGGAAATCCCGCTGCAACAGCGAATAGAGGCATTCCATATACTGCCGGAGCTGACGGTCGGCCTTCAGCGCGGCGACGCGCTGCTCCAGGAACAGGTGCGGCGGCTTGGACTGGTGGCTGACGTAGGAGAAATCACAGCGGTAAAGGGCCAGTTCTTCGTCCGGCAGCGGTTCGGGCCGATACGTCTTGTCATCCGTGGCCATGGTCCAGGCGAAGCCCTGCTCGGCGGGATAACCGAACTCTTTCACCAGCATGGCCGGGTCCGGGGCAATGAAGAAGTCCAGCGGTCCCAGCGATTCGCCGGTGACACGGCTGTACAGGTGCGGCAACTGGTCCTGAACCCATCCGACGAATGGCACGTTGGCCGGGAGGGAGTTGGCATATTCGCGGCGGAAATGGTCGATGATGAAAACCAGGTCCGGGCGAAAGTTAGCAATGGTCTGCAGGTGGCTCGAAGGCGTGAACACGCAGTGATCCGCCCGCTCCATGAGGATCCGCGCATGTAACCCGTGGCGTTCGAACGCCGCCGCCACGTCACGAATGCAATACTGGAGATAGGTCGTGTAGCGACTCACCGGCAGGAGGACCCGCAGCGGGTCCTCGGGACCGGCGGTGGCAAACCGGCGAGCCCACCACTTCAGATCGCGCCCTTCGTAGGTGGCCCGGATCTGCTCCTGTGGCCCCGCGCAGGCGGCAACCCGCCCGTCAGCGATTTCCTGGATACACGTGCCGATGACCGGGTCGAGCACGGGTCCCCAGCTTGCCATGCTCAGCGCCCGATCGGGCATCGGCAGGTCCGGCTCGGCCAGAAGTCGGGCGGCGTACTGACGTCCGGCGTCCGGGCCAATGAAGAGGTACACCCGCGGGTCGGCGAGGATCTCCCGCCAGTCGTGCAGGTGCATGGCCACGGCCAAGGCCAGGGGGTTGGGTTCCAGAATGTAGATGGCCGGGCTGTAGTTGAGGAAAACGCGAACGCTGTGCCGGTAGACGCGTTCGATCAACCAACCCAGGCCTACACCCTCCAGGAGGAATGGCGACGCCACCAGCGTGGCGGTCATCTTTGGCAGCTCGAGCTGCTCGGAATTCGCCTTGTGGTTCATCAATCGGGGGAGCCACACCCGCTGGCCACGATCATCGAGGATGGAAAGCTGATAGTTGCCATCCCTGCACTGGTACAGCTCAAGCTGACCACGCGATCGCTCCCACGCGCTGACCATCCGCTGGCAGTCGGGAAATCGTTCCAGCAGCACTGCCAGATTGTCCCTGAACCGTGCGACCAGCCCGTCCCAGGGCACTCGGCCTGTGGAGCAGCCAGCCAAGCCGCTCAGAATGCCCGAGGACTCAAGCTGCCGACGGACGGCCAACGGCATGGTATCGGCGATCTCCAGAGCCGGTCCCATGAGGCCCAGAGTGGCGTAGTGGCGAATGATTTGGAGCTTAAGTTCAGCATCTTCAGAAAGTTGAGGCAGGACAAGCTGGGCCACACTGAGGAACGCGTAACTGTCCGCACTGGCCGAGAGATCGCGCAACTGCTCGCGCGTAATCATCATTTGCTCGGCGCTGGCCGTTGGCATCCGCGATCAGCCTCATTCGGGAGTCTCGCGACCCGAGATCTTCCAGGTCGACACCGGTGCCGATAATATCGGCAGCCGCGGGGAGGGACATGAGATGATCAGCACCTGCAAGGACCCCACCCCGACCCTCCCCGGAGTAGCCGGGGAAGCAGACAAACGCACTACTGGAGGAGAATGATCAGCGCGGACCTTCCCCGCAGAGCTCTCCCCGGGGTTCCTCGGAACGACTGTCAGTCAACGGTCAGGCGGTGGCCAAGCGCGGCGATGGCAGGGACGTGGAGCTTGACGAAGTTGCACCCGGTGCAGGGGGTCGTGCCGTCCTCGGGGCTCCACACGCCGTCGCGAATCACCCGGCGGGCAAGCTGAAAGCCGTCGTTATTAAAGATGGACTCCAGATCGTCGTCGTTCATGTGGCCGACGACGTGGCGCGCCTGAAAGGCGCGGCAGCACAGGTGCACGCCGCCGTCCCAGTCAACGGCCAGGTACATCCACGGATCAGTGCACAGCAGCCCGTCCGGCCGTCGGGGAGTCTGTGGCGGTGCGAAGCCGGCTTCGGGGCTCCACGAACGGCCACTGCCGCCGAAGGCGTCGAACGTATCGACCCCGATCTCTCCGGCCAGTTCGCGGGCTGCGGCCACCTCGTGCTGATTGTGTTCGAAAACCAGGTACTGCCAACGGATAATTGGATTCTTTCGCCCCAGACGGCAGCGGGCCTGCACCATGTACCGCAGACCGTCGAGGGCCTTCTCGACGCGGCCTCCGCGGCGATACTGGGCGTAGCTCTCCTGGGTCAGGCCGTCGATGGAGGCGGAGACCCGATCCAGGCCGGCCTGCACCAGGGCCTCGGCCAGTCCAGGGGTCATGAGGGTCATGTTGGTGTCAAAGGTCGTGTAGATCCCGGCCTCATGGAAAATGTGCACCAGTTCGGGCAGGCGGGAGTTCAGCAGCGGCTCGCCCCAGTGGCACAGGATTACCTGATAGAGTCGGTCGCCGATTTGATCGACGATGCGGCGGGCCAGATCGGGCTCGGCGTGGCCTCGGGGGCGAAGGGCCGGGTGTTTGGGTTGGCGCTGGGCCCAGCAGCAGCGGAGATTGCAGTGGGCGGAAGGTTCCAGGCGGATGAACGCCGGGCAGGCGTCCAGCGTCAACCGGCCGGCATTCCTGGCTTCGACCAGTCTCTCCAGGTTGTCCAGCTTGGCCGGTGAGCCGTACTCCGGGTGCTCGGCGAGGAACGGGAAGTGGACTACCGGATCGACATACAGTGTCGCCGTCGCGCTCATGAACAGCCCCTATGGGATCATCAGTCACTATCTGAATCCGCAGGGCCGGCCCGACCCGCCCCACGGGCACCGACATGAGTCCAGGGACTCACCGGCAGTGCCGATAACATCGGCATGCCACAGTGCGCACATGAGCCTGCTTCGAAGGTGCTGCTAAACGAGCCGCCCCCCCCGGTCAGCATCGTTATCGCGACGTACAACCGGCTGGATCGATTGCGGCGATGCATCGGCGGCATCCGGGACAACGTACAGATCGCACATGAGACCATCGTGGTCGGAGGCGGCTGTACGGACGGAACGGAAGACTGGCTGGAAGCTCAGGGCGACATCCGGTTCGTCCGCGAGACCCGGCGCGAGGGGTGCACGCGGGCGTACAACAAGGGGTTGCGGGCGGCCCGGGGCGAGTACGTCATGTGGCTCAATGACGATTCCTGGCCGTTACCGGGCGCAGTCGAGGCGGCCGTCTGTATGATCGAACGGCCGGACCTGGTGGACGTGGGGATGATCGCGTTCTACCACAACCTGGACCGCACGTGGAACCGCCTGGACTCAGTCGAACACGAGGGCGTGCTGTACGGCGTTTACAATGTGCGCGGCTACCCCTATGCCAACTTCGGCCTGCTGCGACGCAGTCTACTTGAGCAGCTCGGCTATCTCGACGAAGGGTACTATTTCTGCGCCTGGGACCCTGACCTCTCGCTCAAGATTCAATTCGAAGCGGGACTCAAGGTGGTCGGCTGCCGTCAGGCGCTGGTGTACCACGAGGAACTCATCGACGAACGTAAGCGTGACGACTTGCGCATTGTCGAGGAAGACAACGCCAGGCTATTCGCGAAATGGTCTCTGCCTGAGAAATTCACCTACCCGGATCCCGCCCCGCCCTACCAGGAGATGATGCGGGAGCGGGCACTGATCTGACCCCTCGGCTTACTTCGTCGTACCCAGTGCACCACTGCCCTGTGACCGGCCCCCCGAGGTTGCCGCCTTTCAGGGGGACGCTACCGGGCTTTGAGGCAGGCCGAGCAGGAGTGCTTCCTGTTGGCTAAGTTTTTAGCAGGAGCCGGAGGTTCACCTGAGGAGAAAAACGGAAGCCGCCAGACTCATAGCCCCGGCGGCAGGCCGTAACAGGCTGGGTCGGTCGGCGGCACATCCGCTTCGCCGTAACACACAAAGAAGAGATCCAGGTCAGCCTCGTCAATGACACCCTCGGCATCGTGGTTGAGGTTGGCCCGCGCGCAGCTCGCGGGCAGCTCGGATGGTCCGTCGGCACGACCCGCTGCCTGACCCATACCCCAGTTCATGCACATGAGGAAGAAGTCGTAATCGGTTTCGTCGACGTCGGCGTCCTTGTCGAAGTCCGCGCGGATCTCGCACGCATCGCCGACACCATCCGCGTCAGCATCCGCCTGATCTGGGTTGAACACCGCGGGACAGTTGTCGCAGGCATCGCCGACGCCATCCTCATCCACATCCGACTGCTCGGGATTGGGAACGAAGCGGCAATTGTCGTCGCACGCCTCAGCGTTCCCGCCGACGCAAGGTTTATCGCCCGGACTGCCGCTGCCGTCGCCATCATCCAGGATCGTATCGTTGTCGGCGTCGGAGGGTGGCTGTGGTGGCGGAGGAGTGGTCGTGTCGAGGCAGTCGGGCACACCGTTGCCGCTGTTGTCGACGTCGGGCGTCCCACACCCGCAGGCGCCCGGAGCAGATTTGCCGGGATCGGAAGGACAGCCATCGTTGCAGTCCAAGACGCCGTCGTTGTCTCCATCCACATCCGCGGCTCCGCAGCCACAGCCGCCGGGGCCGAGCTTGTTGGGATCGAGCGGGCACTTGTCGAGGCAATTCGGCGTGCCGTCGTCGTCGGTATCCACGTCAGAGACGCCGCAGCCACAGGTGCCGGGCGTGACTTTGGCGGGATCGGCGGGACATTCGTCCACGCAATCGGGGAAACCATCATCGTCGGAGTCCGTCTCCGGGTTTCCGCATCCGCAGAAGCCGGGGAAGAATTTCGACGGGTCGTCGGGGCATTGATCGCTCGGATCGGGGATGATGTAATCCTTGACCTCGCCTTCCAGGAAGTCCACGCCGAGCACGAACGTCACCGGCGGAGTCGGCTCACCAGTCGCGTAGTTGCCGGTGATCAGAACGACGGCCGCCAGATCCGGGCCTACCGGCTCCATGGTCTCCAGCGAAGGCACGAACAACTGCGTCCGGCGGACCTCCAGCTCCTTGATCAGGAAGCGCAGGACGACCTTGGCATCCACACTGCTGGCGCTGATCACGCGAATGGAAACAGGGCCTCCGATCTCGGGGATGTTGGAGGGCGCGCCGCCCCCGTTAATCCCGCCGAGCACCTGATCGATGGTGTTGGTTTCACCCGTAATGGGGTTGTTGAGGAGCTCCAGGAGTTCCTGAAGCGAGGTGATGGGACCGCAACTGAACGTCAGAACCGCGAAGGCGGCCGTACAGAGACTCAGACGCATCATGGTTTTGCCCCGCGCGTAGCGCAACATGGCGACAGGCCGACCGGCCGGCAGTGAACTCCGCCTGAAAGGAGGGTTGTTCATGCTCTCTATCCACCCCCGCATGAGTTCGCAGGACACCGTGGCGATCCAGCTCGCGATGCACGCCCGCCCCGGCCCAGAGGGACAGCCGTCGATCCTGAAGCTTTACTCACGCGCTTGACAGCTAACGTTATCACCAAACTGCTCCCAAGTCAACGTTGGCCCGACAACGAGCTGATACACAAAGCTTGGCCAGAACGGACGTTAGCACACGTTTCCCGTGCCGCCGTGGCGTCCGTCCGATAATCTCCCTCATGAAAGTCCAAGGCCCCGTTGACGAGCGAGCCTCGGTCGCTGGACTTGTTCTCCGTTGGGTCGCAACAATTCGGGTAGGTCCAGGAGCGTGATGGCGGCCTGTAGTGGTTGCGCCCGAACGTCTTCTCAACCCGCTCGGACCTCTTCAAATGGATGTCATTGACGATGCATCGGTCACATCGCCCTAGAGAACATTCAGCAAAAACCCGCTCGGCTGCTCGCCCCGCGTTGCAGCGGGGAGTGGCCGGCGGCTTTCTCGGTACGATTGCCATGACGCTGGTAATGGAGCTCATGCGCCGGCGGGCAGACGGCAGCACGCGCC
>BTUC01000096.1:0-19173 GCA_045863575.1 Phycisphaerae bacterium | reverse complement strand
TTTCACCGGTCCCGCGCAACCAGTGTGCCTGGTGCCTTTCGTGTGGGCGGGCCAGGCAGTGGAACAGTTGCCATTGGGTTTGGGGGGCAGCGCGGATCTGTTCGGGGAAGCACTGGCCTCGCTGATCCTGTTCCCGGTCTTCGGCGGGGTGGCCGTGATGTTGCTTTATTTGATTGTGCGTGATTCCGCCGGCGGCCACCGCGCGGCATTGGGCGTGTGCGCCCTGTTCGGCCTGGCCACGATGCATTGGCACAACTCCGTCAACACCTACGAGGAGTCACAGACGGCCGCTTGTGCTCTGGCCGCCTTGTGGGCGGCGCAGCGGGCCTGGTTGCGCGGAAGCTGGCTTTATCCCCTGGTGTCTTGCGCAGCCATGGGCCTGAGTCTCTGTTTCCGCGTCTCGGCAGTCACACTGGTCGGCCCTATTGGAGTAATCGCCCTCTGGCGCGATGCCGCCGGACAACCGATGCGGACGGAGCAGCTCCGGCGCGTGGGGACGTGGATCGCCGCCGGTCTGGTCGGCGCGGCCCCCTTCATGGCAGCACTCGCGGTTTTCAACTACGTCCGCTTCGGTTCGATCTGGGAGGCGGGCTACGGCCCGCATGTGGCCCAAACGCTGCACATGGGCCTGTTTGATACGCCTTTGCTGGTCGGCCTGAGCGGCATGCTGTTGAGCCCGGGCAAAAGCGTTTTCCTGTTCAATCCGGTGCTTCTCGTCAGTCTGGCGGCCTTTCCGGTCTTCTGGCGGACTCACCGAGCCTTGGCACTGACGGCCGGGTCCGTGTTCGCCGGCACGGTGCTCTTTTACGCTGGATACACGTTCTGGTCGGGCGATCTGGCCTGGGGGCCGCGCTACCTCGCCTCGAGTATCGGTTTCTGTCTGCTGCCCTTGATTCCGGTGGCCGGCTCCCCCCGCTGGCGAAGGCTACTGGCGCCGGTTGGCCTCGTCAGCATCGTCATCCAGGTTGCCTCCGTCGTCTATGGCTTTGGTCTGGAATTTGCCCAGGACCGCCGGCAGGGGACTATACCCGATGAGTATGTCTGGCGACCGGCCGAGTCCCAGCTCTTCCGCCGCTTCCAGAACATCGCCCGAGATCTTGTTGGGCGGCCGAACCATGCGTCCATACCACCGGACGTGGAGAGACCGGCGACCAGCCAAGTGACTACGTCTCGCGAAACGGTCAGGCAACAGCACACCGTGAATGTGTTTCCGTTCAAGGCGCGGGCCCTGACCGGCAATCGCAAGCTGTTCCGGATGCTGCTGGCCGTCTGGCTGAGCATGGGGATGATGCTGGGCGCCCTGATCTGGTTCTGGCATCGGCGACTACGCGCGTGCGGCGAGCACCGTATGGACCATTACATCGTGACCGCCGGTGATGACTCGGGCTCATTCTGAGTCGCGGGACGGACTTCGCCCGGCCGCTCGGCGCGCTCTGCCGCGGCTTTGACCAGCCCGAGGAACATCGGCTGGGGGCGCAGGGGGCGGCTCTGAAATTCCGGATGGGCCTGCGTGCCGACAAAGTAGGGATGGACGTCCTGCGGCAGTTCCAGAATCTGCATGATCGGGAAGTCAGGGGCCTTGCCGGAGAAAATCATGCCGCCCTTTTCCAGGGCATCGATGTACTTGGGATCGACTTCGTAGCGATGTCGGAAGCGCATGCGCACCTCGGGGGCGTGGTTGAACAGCCGCGCCGCCAGCGTGCCCGGCTTGATCTGGACATCGCGGCCGCCCAGCCGCATGTTGCCGCCCAGGCCCTCGATCTGCTTCTGCTCGGGCAGGATGTCGATCACGGGATGGGGCGTATCCGGATCGATCTCGGTGCTGTTGGCGTCGGCCAGTCCGCAGACGTGGCGGGCAAATTCGATGGCCGCCATCTGGAACCCGTAGCAGAGACCCAGGTAGGGGACGCCGTGCTCGCGGGCGTACCGCACAGCCGCGATTTTCCCTTCGGCCCCGCGTACACCGAAGCCCCCCGGCACGATGATGCCGTGCAGGCCGCCCAGCTCCTTCTCCGCGCGCTCGTCGGTCAGGTCGGTGGTATCAATCCACTCGATCTGTACATGGGCCTCGGCGGCGGCTCCCGCGTGTTCGAGCGCGTGAATGATGCTGGCATAGCTGTCTCGGACGGACGTGTATTTGCCCATGATGCCGATCCGCACCTGGCGGCGGGCCGATCGGATCCGGGCGGCGAAATCGCTCCACTGGTGGCGGGAGGTGACCTCGCCTTCCGGGTGCAGACGTTCCTCCAGCTTGAGGATCTTGACTACCGACTCGTCGAGGCCCGCTCCCCGAATCATATCCGGGATGAGGTAAATGCTTTCGCAATCGTGCATCGAGAACATGCGCTCGACGGGTACGTTACTGTAGACGGCCAGCTTCTCGCGGACCTTGCGTGTGACCGGCTCCCGGCCGCGGCAGGCGATGATGTGCGGCTGGATCCCCGCCGCCAGCAGGCCGCGGATGCCCAGTTGGGCGGCCTTGGACTTCTGCTCGCCGAGCATGGCCGGGTTGATGATGTAGGTCAGGGCGACGAACGCGCAGGAATCCTCGCCCTCCTCGAAGGCCAGCTCGCGCATGGCCTCGATGTAATACGTATTCTCGACGTCGCCGACGGTGCCGCCGACCTCCACAAACACGACGTCTGCATCAGTGGCCACGGCCAGCTCGCGCAGCTTGATCTTCACCTCGCCGGTCACGTGGGGGATCATCTGCACGTCGCGGCCCAGGTAGCTGCCTCGGCGCTCTTTTTCAAGGACCCGGGTGAAAATCTGGCCGCTGGTCGCGAAATTGAGGCGCGAGAGGTTCTGGTCCAGCAACCGCTCGTACGTCCCCAGATCCATGTCCGTCTCCATACCGTCATCGAGCACAAAGACCTCGCCGTGCCGGTAAGGATTGAGCGTGCCGGAGTCCACGTTGAGGTAGCCCTCCAGCTTGATGGGGGCCACAGTGAGACCCTTGTCCTTCAGGCACTTGGCCAGCGAGCTGGAGAAAATCCCCTTGCCCAGGCCGCTCATGACGGTTCCGAAGACAATGACGTATTTGGTCTTGCCGGGCTTGTAGCCGGCCGGCATGGGCGCGTAGAATTCTGTTTCATCCGAAGCAAAGCTGAGTGAGGCCAGTACTTTTTCAGCGTCCATGACGTCCATCCATTTGCGCTTGGTATCGTGCTACAAACGACGCATACTGCTCCGGCGTGTCAATACCGGCACTGTGCCGTTCCACGACGGCCAGGGCGATCCGCTCGCCCATGTACAACACGCGAAGCTGCTCGAGCTGCTCGACGCGCTCCAGTTCAGTAGGTGGCGTGGCCGTCAATCGTGCCAGAAAAGGCGGCCGATAAGCGTATATGCCCAAGTGCAACAGCCACCGGCCGGGGATATCCACCCGCCCGCCGGTGTCCCGCGGGTACGGGATGAGGCTTCGGCTGAAGTATAGGGCATGTCCCTGGGCGTCGAGTACCACCTTGACACAGGCGGGGTTCAGGACGTCCGCATCATTCGTGAAGCGGCATGCCAGGGACCCCATCGGGACTTCCGGACGCGAGCTCATCAGCTCGACCAGTGTGTCGATCGACCGCGGATCCATCTCCGGCTCGTCACCCTGAACGTTGACGATCAGGTCCACATCCAGGCGTGCCGCCACCTCGGCCACGCGATCCGTCCCGGTGGTGTGATCCGGGCGCGTCATCGCCACCTCGCCGCCGAACGCCCGCACCGCCTGCGCAATTCGATCGTCATCCGTGGCCACGACCACCCGGTCCAGCCGTTCGGCCGAACGCACGTTCTCGTACACGTGCTGGATCATCGGCTTGCCGGTCGCACAAGCGAGGGGTTTTCCGGGAAATCGCGTTGAGGCGTAACGCGCGGGGATGATCGCGGCTACGGTCAAGGAAGGTCCCTTCTCGCACCAAGAACTACAAGTCAGGCGACATGCTACCAGCGCCCGCTGAAATGTCAAAGGAACCGGGTCGGGAGCTGTGCTGAGCGGCTCCATGACACCATCGGCGGGCTCTGAAGAGCCTGGTCGCTCAAGCTGTCACGCACCCGTACTGAGCCGGCAAGGGGCCCTGGAATCACTCCGTTCGCCAGATCTCCAGGCGCTTGCGGAGCACGTCCACCACCTGGGCATAGAAAAGATCGCCGGCGAGGTTGGTGATTTCGTTCGGATCCCGCTTGAGATCAAACAGCACGGTTGTGCGGCCATCAAGATAGTCAATGAACTTGTACTGGTGCGTCACGATTCCCTGAACCGGGAATTCGTAATATCGCATCGGCTCGGGCTGCGGCACAACGGCCGAGTCTTCGTCACCGGGTGCCTCGGCCGTGGTGGGGGACGGCAGCAAAATGGCCAGCCCCGGTGCCAGTGAATCTTCCAGTTCATCCGGCGAATTCGATGGATTGGATGCGGGCGCGGAGACTGGAATAGGGCGGTTGCCCCTCCGATCGCTCGGTTGCGCGGGATTCACACCGGGCAAGCGGTGGACAACCCCAGCCGTCGTGTCGGCTCCCGGCTGCGGAGGGAGAGGTCTTCCGGGCAGCTGAACGGGTACAGCCGGATGACGGTGAGCCGTCCGGCCAGAAGGGGGGACCTGCCCGGGCACCACTGCCGAAGGCGCGGATGACCTGTGCTCGGGCTGGCGGTGGAATTCGAGAAACCGCTCGTCCGGCGACGAGGCTGACTCCGGATCTCGCAGCATTGGTGCCAACGAATGGCCGTTCATGAGGATCGGTGGCCGAATATCAACCATGGCGCAAACCGTGGGGGCCAGGTCCACCAGGCTCACCACCCGCTCCACCCTGCCGCCGGCCCGTGCCTGACCCGGCCAGCGCACCAGTAGGGGAACGCGCGCCGTCTCATCGTAAAAAGTCGGCCCTTCGCCGATCAGACCGTGCTCGCCGATGGCCGTGCCGTGATCAGAGGTGAAGATCACGATCGTGTTTTCCCGCAATCCGCGTTTTTCAATCTCCTGGAGAAGCCGTCCGATCTGGCTGTCCACATGAGCGACTCTGGCAAAGTGCTTCGATCGGGCCTCACGCAGCGCCTGCTGATCGTGTCCCCATTCTCGGAATCGCTGCGCCGCCGGTGACTGCTTAACCTTGTCCGGCTGAGTTTTTTCGTCGACAGTCATGGTCTGCGGGAGCGGGACCTTTTCGGGCGGGTATTCCGCTTGGAGGCCAGGTGGGTAGCCGTCCGCATCGCCCGGAGCGCCGAGGCGCAGCCAGAGGAAGAATGGGTCAGACTTGGCCCGATCGACAAACGCCAGGGCCTGGTCCACCTGGCTGGTGGCCACATCCGTCGTGTCCTGGTCGGCCCGGCGAGTCGTTGACGGGGGGGCCTCGTCTCGACGGTTCTGTTCTCCCGTGAGCAGGGTTAGCCCAAATCCCGACTCGGCCGTAGCCTTGTCTGAAATGTTCCATTCTCCTGCGAATCCACAGGCATACCCCTCGGCCGCCAGACGCCCGGTGAACGTGTCGACGGTGAGGGACAGGTTCTCCCCGTCCGTGGTGACGCCGTGGGCGCGGGGATACTGGCCGGTGAGCACGGTGGCCACGCTGGGATCGGATTGCGGCGTCGGCGTGTAACACCGGGCGAAGAAGACGCTGCCGCGCGCGAGCTGATCGAGCGCTGGTGTCCGAACCAGCGGATGACCCTCGAAGCCCGTGAGCCCCGCGGAGAGGTCCTCGGCCATGATCAGAATGATATTGGGGCGCGGTTGCGGTTGTTCACCGGCAGGTCGGGTCTGTACTTCGCCAAGCGCGCCGTCCAGCAGGAGGAGCGTCGCCAAGACAGGCACCAGAACCGTTCGGCTCAGGAAGCTCCACGACGAAGGCAAGCGGCCGCAACGACTGGGCATGCTGATAAAGTCCTCTCCTTCAGATGTCGGCTTAGAGCATTCGCCACCAGGGACGCGTGCCACTGCCCGGTCCTTCCGACACGGCAGTGAGACGCCGTGGTCGACACGCGGCCGAGCCCGCTGAAACAGGCTGCTACACGGCGCGCATCGCTTCATGGACGGCCGACAGCGTGCGGTCGATGTCCTCCGGCGTGTGTGCCGTGGAGACGAACCACAGGCCTCCCGGAATGGTCCGAATGCCGCGCTCCTGCAACCCCGCCCAGAACCGTCCGTAGGCGTTTGGATCGCGGCTCAGGAAAGTGCGGTAATCCACGACCTCGTCCGTCTCATTGAATGATACGTGAAAGACCGCCGGCAGGCCGCGGACAGTAATTCGTTTTCCTGCTTTTTCGCCGCTTTCGCGGATGCCGGACATCAGCCGGGTGCCCATGGCCTGGGCGTGGCGCAGCGCGGCCCCGCCGTCTGCGGCCAGGGTATCCAGTGCGGCCACCGTTGCCGCCATGCCGGGAGCGTTGGAGTTGTAAGTACCGGCGTGAGTGACCGACATGTCGCCGAAGGCCTGCATATACTCCCGCCGGCCGGCTAGTGCAGCCACCGGGAAGCCGGCCGACATGCCCTTGGCGAAGGTCGCCAGGTCGGGCGTGACGCCGAAATACTCCTGGGCACCGCCCAGGGCCGCTCGGAAGCCGGTGATGACTTCATCCATGATGAGCAGTGCGCCGTACCGCGTGCACAGTTCCCGCAAACCCTCAAGGTAACCGGGCCGGGGCAGGATCGCGCCGGTATTGCACATGACCGGCTCGCCGATCACGGCCGCGATCTGCCCCCGATACTTCTCGAAGACGGCCCGCACCAGCTCCAGGTCGTTCCAGGGTCGGATGATCAGGTTCTCGGCGTCGCTGAGGACCTGGCCCTGGCTGGCCGGCATCAGATGGGGATCCTCCCGCGGGCCCGCCTTGTCGGGTGACGGGGCGTAATTCCAGGCGATGTTGTCGAACCAGCCGTGGTAGTGTCCCTCGAAGCGCAGTACTTTCATCCTGCCGGTTACCGCCCGGGCCAACCGCAGGGCGGCATGGACGGTCTCGCTGCCCGAGGAGGCGAAGCGGACCATGTCCGCACAGGGCACCAGTCGGCAGAACCGCTCGGCCGCCTCTACCTCCATCGCGTGCTGCCCGGCATACATGAGGCCGCGGTCGAGCTGGGACTTGACCGCATCCAGCACGGGCTTGGGCGAGTGGCCCAGCAGAAGCGGTCCGCGGGCCAGCACGTAATCGATGAACGGGTTGCCGTCCACATCCCAGACGTGAGCGCCCTCGCCACGCTCGTAGAACATGGGATGCGGCTGCCAGACAGCCCGCACGTTGCTGTGAATACCTCCGGGGGCGGTTTGGCTGGCTCTCTGGTGCAGCTCGTTGGAACCATCGAATCGCATGGCTTGCACTTCCCATTTGCCGCGCTGTGCGGTCAGGCACATCGTGGATCATGAGCCGGCCAAAATCAAGCGGTTTGCCGGGCCGGCTCAGACCTGTTCAAAGCCCGACTGCTCGCATAAGCTGGACGTGCTCCTTCCCGCTGGTCAGTTGCGTAGCGGCCAGCGTCCCTGCCGGCCGTTTGGCGTCGCCTGAAGGGCCGGCAGGGACGCGGTCGCTACAGACGCGGAACTCATCAACTGGAAGGGTCACGGGATGGGGGTGGCAGGTCTTTGCGGAGAGTGCACATGGCCAGAAAGTGGAGAGACTGTATCCGGTTGGGGCTTGCGGGAGCAGGGGTGTGGCTGCTGGTTGGAGCGGCCGTCGCCGCGCCTGAGGCGCTGGAGATCGGGCCGGGCAACACCGCCGATCTCCCGGGCGGGCGCGAAGCGGACGGCATCATCGGCGACTTTGTGCTGCGCAACGATCGCATCGAGGCGGTCATTTCGGGCAACCTCCACGAGCGCAAGGCCAACATGGGCACCATGTGGGATGCCCCAACCCCCGGCTGCCTCTATGATCTCACTCCGCGGGGCGCTAATAACGATCAGCTCACCTGGCTGGGCCCCGGTGTGCAGAAAGGCCAGCTCTCCAGCGTTCGCGTGCTCAAGGACGGTCGTGAAGGCGAGGCCGTGGTGCGCGCCGAACTGAGCGCCGCGGCCGGGCAGGGCCTCGGCAAGACGCACGACTACATCCTGCGTGACGGCTGGCGGCACCTCGTGATGGTGTCCACCTACAACAACGCAGGAAGCAAGTCCGTGAAGATCAAGCCCGGCCCGGCCTATGCCGGGCTGGTGGGGGTCACGGAGACAAACGGGATCACGACCGGCCTGTGCCACGATCCGAATGATCGGTTGGGGTACGCCTATGGTCCGATTGACTGGCCGGATGCGAGGCCTGCTCGCGGGGAGATTGAGCTTGCCCCCGGCCAGGAGGCGCGTTTTGCCGCGGCGGTGGCGGTGGGTAACGGCACCGCCGACGTCTACGGCTTGCTCGCGGGTCTCGCAGGACCGTCCCACCGGTTCAGCGGGCACGTACTCGATGCCGCCGGCCGGCCTGCACCTCACGCCGTCCTCTCGTTCCAGGCGCCCGGCGGCCAGCATCCGCTGGTGAGTTACGCGGGGAACGACGGCTCGTTTGAACTCACCTGGCCCGAGGCGACGGCGCGGGTGCGGGTGAAGGATCTCGGCCGGCCTGACGTGGAGGCCGATTTGAAGACCGGTACTGCGCAGGGCATCCAAGTCTCGCCGGCGGCCGGTGTGGCCGTGAAAGTGACCGACGAGTCGGGGCACCCGCTGCCCTGCAAAGTCCAGTTCATCGGCAGCAAGGGCAATCCGGATCTGGGCCCCGTCATCAGGGCTCACGGCTGCGCCAATCAATACCACTCGGAAACCGGCCGGTTTACCCAGCAGCTACCGCCGGATACATATCGTATCGTGATCACGCGCGGGATTGAGTACGACCACGCTGAAAGATCAGTCGAGGTTCCAGAAAGCAGGATCGTTCCGGTCGAAGCTGTGCTGCGGCGGGTCGTGGATACCCGCGGCTGGGTCAGCTCCGACTTTCACAACCACACGACCGTCAGCGGTGACAATTACTGCGGGACGGACGATCGCATCATCAATCTGGCGGCGGAACACATCGAGTTTGCGCCCGCGACCGAGCACAATCGGATTTATGACTGGCAGCCCCATATCGACCGCTTGAACTTGCAGGGACACGTAGCCACCGTCACGGGCATCGAGCTGACCGGCGGCGGCCCCCACCTGAACGCGTTCCCTCTCCAGCCGAAACCCTTCAGTCAGAGTAACGGGGCCCCTTCGTGGCATCCTGATCCACGGGTGAGTGCGTTGCTGCTGCGCAATCTGCCGGGCGACGAGTCATCGCGCTGGGTCCACCTCAATCATCCCAATGTGGCCCGCTTCTTCAACGATCGCGACGGCGACGGAAAGGCGGACGGCGGGTTCGAGCACCTGGAGTCGCTCGTGGACGCGGCCGAGGTGTACGGCGAACGGATTCTCAGCAACGAGAGTTACTATGACTACAACTATAAGGGACGGAAAGGACGCCGAGAGAACTGGCCGTTGGCCTGGCTCCAGTTGATCAACGCCGGGCGCGGCGTGTGGACCATCGCAACCAGTGATGCGCACGAGATCACCCGCGGCGGCGTCGGCGGCTGGCGGACGTATCTGCCCAGCAGCACCGATCAACCAGCGCGGCTCAAGCCGAAGGAGCTTATTGCCCAGGCCAAAGCCGGCCGCTGTTTCGTGACCAGCGGGCCATTTCTCCAGGTGGTCGCCTCTGACGGTCACGGCCCGGGCGACACGGTGGTTTCATCAGAACCGATCGCCCTCAAAATCCGCGTCCAGTGCAACACCTGGGTGGAGATTGACCGCGTCGTTGTCCTGGTCAACGGTCGAATCGTTCCGGACTTCGACTTCCGGCGCAGCGCACACCCGGAGAAGTTCCGCCGGCATACGGTCTGTTTTGAACAGACGGTGACACTTCCGCTGGCCAGTGACGCTCACCTCATCGTCGTCGCGGCCGGTGAGACGCATACACTGGCGACTGGTTACGGGGAGAGCTGGCAGGCGGATCTCCACCCGGTTGCATACAACAACCCCATCTTCATCGACGTGGACGGCAACGGTTTTCAGGCAAACGGGGACACGCTCGGCGGGCCATTCCTGCCGCTGCCTTCGAAGTGACAATTGCTCGTCGCTGCCGGTGAGGGGTCAATCGTCAATGTCGATGCCGTCGTCATCGACTTCCAGGTTGAACCCATTGTCGCCGGCGAGAAAACAATCGCTGCCGATGACCATGCCTGAGAAGAGCACGACCAACCCGATCACCAACCATTTCCGGATCAAAGACATTACGATTCCCTCTTGCGAACCGGAACCCTTCCCGCCCGGTCGGGCAACCGCCGCCCGATCTGATCTGGCCACTCCGGCTTCCGGTCCAAGCCCGAAACAAGCTGATCCCCCGATTATACACCGGGCATGCAATGTCTCGTCTATGATTCAGCAGGGATTCTGGGTCTGCGGCAAATAAACGAATGCTTACGTCCACGGAAACAAGCCGGCAGCGGGAGCGTTCAACCGGCGGGATCGCGCGGCTGTTCGAGTCTGTACCCGTCGCTCCGCTGGTTTACATGCGCGTGGTTTTCGGCGCCATCATGATATGGGAGGTGCTCCGCTATTTTCAGCGCGGATGGATCCACACGGCCTTTCTTGAGCCGCGCTTCCACTTTACTTACTACGGCTTCGACTGGGTGCGCCCCTGGCCGGGAAACGGCCTTTACTGGCATTTCGCCGCCATGGGCGTGCTGGCCGTCTGCGTGGCCGTGGGTTTCTGCTACCGGTTTGCCGCTGTCCTTTTCTGGCTCGCCTTCACGTATGTGTTTCTGCTGGAGGCGGCGTTATACCTGAATCACTTCTACCTGGTGAGTATTCTCAGTTTCCTGCTCATCTTTGTCCCGGCGCATCGGGCGTTCTCGATCGATGCGCGTCTCCGTCCGGATATTCGCTCGAACACGGCGCCGGCGTGGAGCCTCTGGTTGCTCCGAGTCCAGATCGGCCTGGTTTACTTCTATGCCGGCGTGGCCAAGCTCAATGAGGACTGGCTGCGCGGCGAGCCCATGCGCATGTGGCTCGCGAAGCGAACTGATTTTCCGCTCATCGGGCGGTGGTTCACGGACGAATGGATGGTCTACGCCTTCAGCTACGGTGGGATGCTGCTTGACCTGCTGGTCTTTCCGATGTTGCTCTGGCGGAAAACCAGGCCCATCGCTTTCGTCGGGCTGATTGCGTTTCACCTGCTCAATGCGAAGCTGTTCCGCATCGGCATTTTTCCCTGGCTCATGCTCGCCATCACGCCGCTGTTCTGCTCGCTGAACTGGTGGAGACAGTTTGGCCGCGAGATGTTGGGCATTCTGCCGCCGGTACAAAGCGGTCCGGCTGCTTCCGCGGATCGGCTCACCGCCGGTCAGCGGGTGGTAGTGGTCTTGCTGGCGTTCTGGATGCTCTTGCAGGTCGGTGTGCCCCTGCGGCATTTTCTCTACCCGGGAAGTGTTCACTGGACCGAGGAAGGGCATCGGTTTTCCTGGCACATGAAGCTGAGGACGAAGCGGGCGACCGCCGAATTCTTTGCCAGGGACCCTGTGACCGGATTGGGCTGGCCAGTGGACCCGCTGCAATATGTGGAGAAATGGCAGTTGCCGCGCATGTCGCCCCGGCCGGACATGGTGCTGCAATTGGCCCACCATATCGCGACCGATCTGCGTGAGCGCGGTTATCCCCAGATCGAGGTTCGCGTCCGCGTGACGGCCGCACTGAATGGGCGAGCTCCCCAGTTGCTGATTGATCCCGAGGCGGATCTGGCCGCCCAGCCCCGCAATCTGCTTCCCGCCGGCTGGATTCTGCCGCTGAGCGCAGAGCCGCCCGGGGGAGGCGGTGAGCCGGAGGGATTGACCCAGGACGAAGAGTAGGGGCGTCTCGGGGCAGGACGGACCAGAGCTCAGACGCTGCGAACGCCGACCGTGGCGGGGATGGCTCCAGAAGCCGGTTGCATTGCGACCGCCCTGGTCTGGCTCTCCGCAGGCTCGGGTCGCCCGGGCACCGAGGGGCTGTACTCGGGGACCATCCGCTGAAGTTCGGCGCGCAACATCTCCGCCGTGGCCGTGTCCATCAAGGAGGTCAGATGGCGGATGCCCTCACAGACGCGCTGGAAGTCTTCCGGTCGTTTCTTGGTGATGCCGATCTTCGGGTGCGCGGTGCGGCTGACATTTTCGCCGTCGATGGCCAGTTCTTCAAACAGTTTTTCTCCGGGCCGGATGCCGCTGTAAACCAGTTCGATGTCGATGCCGGGTCGCAGGCCGCTCAGCGTGATCAGGTCGGTGGCCAGATCCTTGATCTTCACCGGCTCCCCCATGTCCAACAGGAAGATCTCGCCGCCGATGCCCATGGCGCCGGCCTGAAGCACGAGCTGGGCCGCCTCCGGAATGGTCATGAAGTAGCGGGTCATCTCGGGGTGGGTCACCGTAACCGGTCCGCCCCGGGCGATCTGGTCCTTGAAGATGGGCACGACGCTGCCGCTGGAGCCCAGCACGTTGCCAAACCGTACGGTGACGAACTCGGTGCGGCTGCCCTGGCTTCCGAGTTGCTGGACGTACATTTCCGCGACACGCTTCGTACAGCCCATCACGCTGGTCGGGTTGACCGCCTTGTCCGTCGAGATCATCACGAACTTCTCGATGCCGGCTTCCGACGCGGCGTCAGCGAGGACCTGCGTTCCCAGGATGTTGTTCTTGATCGCCTCGCCCGGATTCCACTCCATCATGGGCACGTGCTTGTGGGCGGCGGCATGGAAAATGGCCGTCGGGCGCTCCGCGCTGAGCAGTTGGCGGATGCGGGCCCGGTCTGAAATATCAGCCACGCAGGGGCGGCGCTGCAGATCCGGGAATTCACGTTGCAGCCCCCGGTCGATCTCGAACAGGGCATTTTCCATCCGCTCCACGAGCAGCAGCCGCTTCGGGCGGAAACGGGCGATCTGCCGGCACATCTCCGAGCCGATCGAGCCGCCGGCTCCCGTGACCATGACCACTTTATCGCGGATGTAGTTGCCGATGCCCTCGCTATCGAGCTGCACGGGATCCCGGCCGAGAAGGTCTTCGATATCGACGGGACGGATCTGGCTGACCTGCACCCGCCCCTCGATCAGGTCGCTGAAGGCGGGCACGGTCTGGAAGCGCAGATTCATGCCCTGACACAGCTCGATGAGGCGGCGGACCTCCTTCTGGGGCATCGAAGGATCGGCCACGAGTACTTCGTCCACGCCGTGTTGCTCGCAAATCTTGCGGATGTCCGACGGCTTTCCGAGTACGTCGATTCCCCGAATCCGAGCGCGCTGCTTGGCGTCACTGCTGTCAAGAAAGCCGACCACCAGGTACCGGTCCTCAGAAGTCCGGATGATCTCGCGAAGGATGGTGTCGCCGACGTCACCGGCCCCGACGATGAGCAGCCGGTGATGAGCTCCGGCATTCAGCGGTCTGAGCTCCTCGTGGTAGAAGCGAAACCCGATCCGGGCAGCCGATATGAAGGCGATGGTGAATACCCAATCAAGCAGAAAGACCGCGTTAGGCACCCAGTAGCCTTTGTCCGCGGGCACGTACTGCGACCAGAACCGCCACGAGAGGAAATAGACCACCACACACAAAAAGATGCTGATATGTGAGGCCTTGATCACCGCGAAAAGATCCCGCAGCCCGACATACCGCCAGGAGTCCCGGTAGAGTCCGAGCCAGCCGAAAATCAGCAGCTTCACAGCCAGCGTCAGGGGAAGATAGGTCAGGTACTCTTGTGTGAACCACGGCTGGGGGCGGAAGTGGAAATCATATCTCAGTGCAAAGGCGGTAAAAAGGCTGAGGGTGAACAGCAGGCCGTGCGCAAGCACGGACAGGAGCGTCCGGTGCCGCACCTGCCATCCGAAGGGGTTGTTCTGGGCCGACTCACTCATCCGTTGATTGCCCACTCTGCTGCGGTGCCGGTTCGCGCATTGACTCTTGGGCTTTCATGCCTGCACGGCCGTCGTGCGAACGCGGCTCTTTGCCTCCAGCGCGATCGATCTCGATCGGCGGTGTTCCGGGTCTTTCGTCCTCCTCCGGATCCGCTGCCTTGCCTCTCCGCCTGCCGGCTGATCAGTGACTCCCGTCCTGCATCTGCGGGATAGCTTCGCCCCCCAGCGGCTGAGGCGGCGGCGCCAGGATAAATGGAAAGGCAGCGGTATCCGTAGGCCCTTCTTTGGACGACGCGGCTTCGTGGCCAAGAGCATCCGACATCAGCACTGGAAGCCCGTTCCACGGTGCCGGCGCATTGGCCAGTGAGCGGGCATCAAATGCTGCGGTGGACCGAGTTTCTGGATCGGACCACAAGATGACCAGCCACAACGCGTGCAACTCGAAGGACATCGTCGCCTGTGCCGCGTCTCCTGAAGCCTGTTGCCGCTGGTTCAGCTCAGGCCTGAGCCGATTATAAATGAACGCATGCCGATCCTGTGGCGAGCCGAACTGGCTGCCGGCTTCGGCGGCCTGGTCGAGCAGGGTAGGGCCGCTGGGCCGCGGTCCATATTGGGGGTCCGCAAGGAGCCATTGCACGATTTCGTCGTCCGATTCGAGGAGCCAATGCAGTGTCCTGCTTGCTTCAGAGAACTGCCGTGCCGCCATTTGTGCAAAGAACTGAGCCATTTTCACTGCCGGAAGGACCTCCGGGTCGTCCACGCTGGCCGCGCCAGCGAGACCAAACTGGCTGCAGGCTTCCTGATATTTCCCTTGGCTAAAAGCTTCCCACCCTTTGGCCAGGCTTGCTTCTCTGCGCGCTCGCAACTGGTTCTTGACCAGATCTTGAAGCGGCAGATTCGCCGAACTCAGCGAAAAAACGCCATCCTCTTCAACATCATCTTCTGGGGAACTCAGGCGGCGGACCACTTCCGGCTGAAACCAGCCACGGTAGTCTCTCGCTCCATCCTGAGCAACGGGGACACCTAAGGACCAGTCGCCCATCCGCGTGGTGGAGTAAGCCAGGCCCAAAGCACTGCCGCCCCGAGCAGGGGCGCGGAAGGGGCTCCCGCTGAGATCGTATCCGAGCCCTGATGAACCACGACCGATCAGACTGTTGCGGTTGCCCCGGAGTGCAGGTGTCCCCGGCGTCGGCCTCGCCGCCGATCGCGAAACACCCCGTGGCCGTGGCACAGACGTACTTCGACTCTGTTGCGGTGCAGCAACACTCGTTGCGGCCCGAGGAGCACTGCTTCCTGCGGAATACGCAGCCGCTGAGCCACGTCCCACACCGCCGATTAGTCCTCGTTGGCTGGGGCTGGTAAGAGCAGGAGAAACCACACGTGGGTTGTAGCGGTACTGCCCAAAAGCCACTGGCGCCGCGCAGAGGAGCAGCACCCCGCCCGACAGCAAAGCGCTCCAGAGAGATCCCTTAGTCTGGCTGAGAGGGTAGGGGAGCAAAGGCCCTCGACTTGTCGGTGCTATTCGCATGAATTTGGTCCCACGAGGCCAAAGCACCCAGTCTAACGCCGCGCTTCGCCTGATTCAAATTATCGGCGCATCCGGTGATCCGGATGATGATTCACAATGTATTTCAAGCCAGTATGTTAGAGGGAGAGACGGAAATCCGCCAGGCCTGTGAGGCACCAAAATGCGAGCTCGCCCGTCCTGGAGGCGGCTGCTGACTCCACGGCCTCGATCGGGGCCCGGCATCAGAGTTTGCCAATTGCCCGGCGGGCCAATCGCGCATCCCATCACCAGCCGGGCTCCAGGTCAAGCCGGCCGGGAAATCCGCGCAACTTTAGGCTGGCTGACCAGCTCGAAGTCTCTTTCCTGCATACGGATGCAGGAGTGATGAGTTCCTGCCTGGAAGAGGACAGAATCCTCCTGTCGGATGGACTCATCCATCAGCGTTTGCAGACCGTACAAGCTACCCACCGGCGGCTCGGCCCCCAGCTCGCAGTCCGCGCAGACTCGCGGGAGCTCCGATTCGCTGAGCAGCCGGACCTCGCGGGCACCCAAGGCTTCCTTCACCTCGGCGATTTCCAGCCGGTGATCGGCCGGCAAAGCGCACATCATCAACCGGCCATCAGCCTCGATGATAACTGGTTTGATCACCTGATGGCTGCTGACGTGCTCTACCCGGGCCAGCTCCATGGCCGTAAACGCCTGCGGATGCACGTCTAAATCGTAATTAATGTGCTCGCGTTCCAGTAATTCAGCCATGCGCATAATCGTCTCCTCCCGACCCGGTGACCCCTCTACGAGGTCACGTTCTTGGTGTTTCTGAGATCGTTGCCGGACAACGCATCCGCAAGGCGGCCTCGATCAGATCGGCCGCTTGGTCCGTGGCAAAACTCTCGACATCCACTACCAGGTCGAAGCGGGTGGGCGCGCTGGCGTCCACATGAAAATGATGCGAGATGAAGGCCTGCCGCTCGGCTTCAATGCGAGCCATCTCTGCGGTAGCGCGTGCCAGGCTGATTTTGGCCCGCTTGGCAAAGTTTTCTGCACAAACGCGGGATGAAGCGACCAGCTTCACCCTCAGACCTCGGTCTCGAGGCAGGATGAGATCTGCCCCGCGACCCAGGAAGATGGCGTGCCCCTGTCGAGCAATGCAAAGGACCGTCTCGGTCAGCCGGTGAAAGTAGTCGTTCTTGTGGAATTCCCGCTGCATCAGCGAGCGAAAGGTGTCCTCCAGCCATCCCAGGTCGCGCTCATCCATAGACCGATAGAGCTGCGCTCTCGCCTCGTCATTGTGAGCCATCATCTGGAGAATTCGCTTGTCCAAGACCGGCCAGGCAAGCCGACGCCCCAGCAGGGCCGCCAACTCGTCGCCGCCGGCTCCCACGAGGTTCGAAATGGTCAGGAAATCGGCGACTTCCGGCCGACCCGTCGGCAAAGCCGGATGCTGGGCGTGGGCGATCTCCCAATTGCGCATCTGCTTCTCGACCACCCTGCTGACCCCGATGTCGATGATGCGTGTACCGTCCGGCATACGGCACCTCCTGCGTACAGTGACGCCGTGGCAGCCACCGGGGCCGGGGGAAGGTCAGCGGGCGGCAGTCGAACCACAAGCGGAAGTGCGGCCATGGCCTTCGACCCTCGCCAGGCGTCGTGATGTGTCAGCATAAGTATACCCCAGGTTTGCGGGAGGGGTCGTGTGGAACGTACCCGGCAATTGAGCCCACGAGCGGGCAGGCTAGAATAGGGGGAGCGAGTAACCTACGCGTCTTGGCCTCTCGGGGGCCATCAGCCGGCTGCGGGTCTGTCGGCTGGGCGACATCTCGGACGATCAGTGTGGAGCGGCGGGTCTGCGAAGCTGGCCACCTGCCGATTGCCAGAACCGCATTGCGGGACCGGGGCTGGCGCTAGCCGGACCTCGTTCGGCGTTTCATCGAGGAGGACTTCCATGGCTCAGGCGACGAGCACAATCACGGTTCAGAGCACGGCCTTCCAGAACAACCGCCAGATTCCTCGCCAGCACACCGGCGACGGCCGGAATATCTCTCCCGCGCTGTCTTGGTCGGGTATTCCGGCCGGGGCCAAAGAATTGGCGCTGATTGTGGACGATCCGGACGCTCCTCGTCCGGAGCCGTGGGTGCATTGGCTGGTGTACAAGATTCCGGCCGATATCAAATGTCTGCGGGAGGAATTGCCGCCGGCCGAGCATGTCTCCTCGCCCGCCGGAGCCCTCCAGGGAAAAAACTCATGGGGTGGCACGGGCTATCGGGGGCCGGAACCACCCCGCGGCCATGGGATTCATCATTACCACTTTAAAGTATACGCACTGGATACCAAGTTGAGGACACCGCCGGGTGCCGACAAGGCGACCCTTCTTGCGGCCATGGAAGGCCACGTTCTCGCCGAGGGCGAGCTGATCGGAACGTATGAGAGGTGAGCATTGCCCGACCGGAGGGCTCACCGTGGTCCCCACCCAGACGACGCGGACCTCTTCGCGCCGTCTCAGTGGCCGCGGCTTCGGGCAGCAGTGCACGACTATTGTTGGCTGCTCACTCGAGACTATGCCGAGCCCTCCGCTCTCAAGCTGGTGGGTGACCATTTCGCCTTGACAAGCCGCCAACGGGTCGCGGTGATGCGCTCCTCCTGCTCTGACCAGTCGCTACGGCTGCGTCGAGAACGTCGGATCGCCTCATCCGCCTTACAGGACAGCCAGCTCCTGCTGGATGGCTACAACGTGCTGATCACCGTTGAGGCGGCCTTGGCCGGAGGCGTCATTTTTGAGGGGCGCGACGGGTGCTACCGGGATCTGGCCAGCTTGCATGGAACCTTTCGAACCGTAGAGGAAACGGCGCCGGCGATTGAACGCGTGGGGAGCTTTCTGGCTGGGACCGAATATGCCTCCTGTGTATGGTATTTGGATGCGCCGGTCTCCAACAGCAGCCGTCTCAAGGCCCTCATCCTGCAGTGTGCCCGCGCGCACGGATGGCGATGGCAAGTGGAGGTGGTGCGCAGCCCAGACGCGGTCCTGCAAGCCGCCCGCTCGATCATCGCGACCGCCGACAGCGTCGTGCTGGACCACTGTCATCAATGGTTTAACCTCGCGCGCGAGATCATTCGCGTCGACGTTCCGGGGGCCAGAGTGGTGGATTTGAGCATCCCGGAGGGCTTTGACATCCCGAACTGCCGAGCCTAGAGCTTTAAAAGGGCGCCTCTGAGCGTTGTAGCAGACAGCGCGAGGCGCCCATCATGAGAAAGGCTTCATGGCCGGGAGATCCCTCATGCTATCCACCCGCCGGGCACTGGTCGCTGTTCTGGTCCTGACGGTCGCCTGGCTTTCGGTCCCGCGGCTCGGAGCGCAGACCACGACAGCGCCCGGCGCTACTCTGACTCGTTGGGATGCCGATGCGGTGCGGGCGGTTGCCGGCGAGATCCAGACCTCTGCTGAGCTTGCCCGTCAACTCGTCAGCCAGCAATTCAAAACAGGCACTCCGGAACACTCCCTGGCCGTAACCGACCTGCAGGCGCTCACCAGTGCGGCGGCCACGCTCGCCCAGCTTGTCTCCAAGTTGCCGGGTGAGTCTGAACCCACGCGAGGTGAATTCCTGCGCCTCGTCGACTCGTACAACAAGGCCCGACAGACCATATTGGCCGGCAAGTTCGACCCGCAGATCGCCGTGTCCATGGAGCGTATCGGCGTTCTGCTCAGCCAGATGGAGGGAGTCTACACGCGGTCATGGCGCTACCAGAGTGTTCTGGAGGCGGCGGGCCAGGCGGCGCAAGCCGCGGAACGGCTGTACGAACTCTCCAGACCCCAGTTGCGCCAGGATCGACC
>BTUC01000095.1:0-19312 GCA_045863575.1 Phycisphaerae bacterium | reverse complement strand
TGCGATCCAGCGTGGTGCACGCAGCGCGGGCAGGTCGAGGGGTGGCTGGGAGAACGGCCGGTGGCGGTGGAGATTGTGCGGGCACCCGCGGGCGCGTGGACGCTGAACGGGGTGTCGGTGGCAGGCGTTGAGGGCTGCCCCGATCTGGATTTCGGGTTCACGCCGGCCACCAACCTGGTGGCGCTGCGGCGGCTGGCCCTGGAGGTTGGCCAGGCGGCAGAGGCTCCGGCGGCCTGGCTCGATGTGCCGATGGGCACGCTCGAGCCGCTGGCTCAATGCTACGAGCGACGGTCCGAGACGACCTACCGGTACGAGGCCCCCGGCATCCCTTTGCTGCGTCGGCGGCGGAGCCCGATGGCACTGCCCAGGGCCAGCAATACCAGCGCCGCCGGCTCGGGAACGATCGTCGCGCCCGCGGCGTCGTCGATGAAAAGCTCGAACTGCTCGCCGGCCGGGAGGAGCACGGAGCCTTCAAAGAGCGTGAAATCGTCGACGAGGCTGAAACTCTGGGTACCAGCATCGAGAGCAAACGCGTTGGTCACGGCCGACATGATGGCCAAGTCGTCCAGGCCCAGCAGCGGGTGGCTGGAGAAGATCGCCGAGAGCACGGGAGTATTGTTCTCGAAGCTGGCCCGCAGGGTGAGTGCGTACAGCGTCTCGAATCCCACGAGACTGGTGCCGACGCGCAACTCCCTTTCCGCAACGCCCAGCCCATCGGCCTGAAGCGATTGCCCGCCCGGCAGTACGGTTCTCAGATCCACCGCCTCGCCGGGTTCAAGCCCGGGGATGGTGAACGGGTCCGCGACCTTTGCCTGGGCGGAGGCCAGGTATTCCAGCGGGGGATCCAGGGCATCGACGCGCGCCGTCGTCAACATGTGCACCCGAAAAAACCGACTATGGGTGTTCTGGAAAGTCGTGGCAGAACTCTCCCACTGCCCGTAGCTGGACGCGATCAGGCCGGGAAAAACTGCGTCGGCGCGCTGGAAGTCATTCTTGCCGCCGAAGACCAGCCCGTTGGGCGTGCTGGTCAGCGTGAACTTATCCTGGAGGTTGGGCGGGATATCCTGGTGGATCACAGCACCCGTGGTGAAGACCCGGATGGTGGCCGCCCCCGTAATCTCCACGGTGGGCGGGACCAGGCTCCAATGGTCATCCGAGCCGCTGGCCGTGATCTCGTGGATCGAAAGGTCGCTGCCGCTGTCGGTCAGGACGCTGGCCCGGGATTGCCCCAGAACAAAAGGCGCCACCGCCAGGCACGTGGCCACCGGCAGAATTGTCGATGATCGCATATTTCGACCCTCTCCATACCCCCTAAGCCCACTTTCACTGATCCCCGGTCGTGTGGTCTTCAGGATACTGTAGGCCGTGAGGTTCGGCGGAAGGGTGCAGAATGTGCATCGAAGTCAGTAATTAAGTCGGAGGTAGTGCTGGATGCTGAGTGCTCAGACGCAGAGATTGAAGCGAAATGGAGGATCACACGGCGACCAGGAGACGGGGAGACCGGAGGACACAGCGGCCGAGAGACACGGCAACCGGTAGCTCAGGCGGAGGAGGACGTCTTGCAGAGGTTCCCTGCCTGCCGCTGCTTGTGCCGCTCGACGCATCCGTGCGCTGCCACCCTCACCGTCAGTGCAAGTCTTTTCGAGTCCTGCGTGGTTGTGGTCCCCCGCGGCGGTGGTAGAATCGGACGAAGGCCGGTCGATTTCTTTCATCAGAGGAGCTTGTTCCATGAGCTACTTCCGCCTTTGGTTCGCCATGGGGGCGGTGATCGCGCTCTCATTTGCGACGCTGGGGTACTACGGCATGGACATCTACCGCCAGGCGCCGCCGGTACCGGAGCGCGTGGTCACGCAGGACGGCCGGGTCGTGCTCACCGGCCAGGATATTCGCGAGGGCATGAATGTCTGGCAGTCCACCGGCGGGCAGCAGCTCGGCAGTATCTGGGGCCACGGGGCGTATGTGGCCCCCGACTGGTCGGCCGACTGGCTGCATCGCGAGTCCGTCTGGCTCCTGGATCGATGGGCCCGCCAGGCCCACGGCCAGTCCTACAACGAGTTGTCGGCCGATGAACAGGCGCTGCTGAAAAACCGCCTGCGCCAGGAGATGCGCACCAACACCTACGATCCGGCCAAACGCGAGGTGGTCCTCTCCGCAGACCGCGCAGCCGCCATCGACGCCATGAGCGGCTACTACGCGGCCCTGTTCGGTAATGCTGAGTCGTTCCCCGAGGACGTGGCCGGCATCGCCGATGGCGGGCGGAACCCGGTGGAGTTACGCGACGACTACGCCATTGCCGCCAACACCATTCGCGATCCCGAGCGCCAGCGGAAGATGAACGCCTTCTTCTTCTGGTCCGCGTGGGCGTGTGCCACCGAGCGACCGGCCTCCGAGGACAGCCCGACGGCCGCCGCACTGGGCACCACCGCCCCCCGCATCACCTATACCAACAACTGGCCGGCCGAGCCGCTGATCGACAATCGCCCGGCCGGGTCGCTGGTGGTCTGGTCGGTGCTGAGTTTCGTGTTGCTGCTGGCGGGAGTGGGGGCACTGGCCTGGTACTACGCCGTCATTCGCCGCCGCCCGGAAGAGGAGCACGGCCTGCCCGTTCGCGATCCGCTGCTGGCTCTCGACCCCACGCCCTCCATGAGGGCCACCCTGAAGTACTTCTGGGTGGTGGCGGCGCTGGTGGTGGTGCAGATCGGGATGGGAGCGGTGACCGCCCACTACGGCGTGGAAGGCTCGGGCTTCTACGGTATTCCGCTGGCTGAGATCCTGCCCTACTCCGTGACCCGCACCTGGCACACGCAACTGGGCATCTTCTGGATCGCCACCGCCTGGCTGGCCACCGGTCTGTTCATGGCCCCGGCCGTCTCGGGCTACGAGCCGAAGTACCAGAAGGCCGGCGTCAACTTCCTGTTCGTCTGCCTGCTGCTCATCGTGGGCGGCACGCTGTTCGGGACCTGGTACGGCACCCGCCAGACCATGGGGCTGACCGCCAACTTCTGGTTCGGACACCAGGGGCTCGAATACGTGGATCTCGGGCGGTTCTGGCAGATCTTCCTGTTCGTGGGGCTGTTCGTCTGGCTGGGGCTGATGGTCCGGGCCATGTGGCCGGCGTTCCGCCAGCCGGGCGAGCATAAGCACCTGCTGGGATTGTTTTTGATCGCGTCGTCGGCCATCGCCCTGTTCTACGGGGCGGGGCTGATGTGGGGGCGGCACAGCAACCTGGCCATGATCGAGTACTGGCGCTGGTGGGTGGTGCACCTGTGGGTGGAGGGGTTCTTCGAGGTGTTCGCCACTGTAGTGATCGCCTTCCTGTTCACGCGGATGGGGCTGCTGCAGACCGCGACGGCCACGGCGGCCGTGCTGTTCTCGACGACCATCTTCCTGTTCGGGGGGATCATCGGCACGTTCCACCACCTGTACTTCACGGGCACGCCGACGGCCGTGCTGGCGTTGGGGGCGGTGTTCAGCGCCCTGGAGGTGGTGCCGCTGGTGCTCATCGGGTTCGAGGCCTACGAGAACCTCACGCTCTCGCGGGCCAGGCCCTGGGTCACCGCCTACAAGTGGCCGATCTACTTCTTCGTATCGGTGGCCTTCTGGAACCTGGTGGGGGCCGGGCTGTTCGGGTTCTTCATCAATCCGCCGATCGCGTTGTATTACATGCAGGGCCTCAACACCACGCCGGTGCACGGGCACACCGCGCTGTTCGGCGTGTATGGCATGCTGGGCATCGGGCTGATGCTGTTCTGCCTGAAAGGCCTGACCGTCCGCCGGCGCTGGCGGACGGGGGCGTTGTCCGTCGCGTTCTGGACGATCAACGTGGGGCTGGCGTTGATGGTGCTGATCAGCATGCTGCCGGTGGGCCTGCTGCAGACCTGGGCCAGCGTGGAGCACGGCCTGTGGTACGCCCGCTCGGCCGAGTTCCTGCAAACCGGCCTGATGGACACGCTCCGCTGGCTGCGCGTGATCGGCGACAGCATCTTCGCGGTGGGCGCGATCGCCCTGGGCTGGTTCGTCCTGGGCCTGAAGACGGGCTGGTCGGTGGCCAGCGAGCCAGACGGCGTGGCGGAGAGCTTCCCAAGCGAGGCGCAGGTGCAGGCCCGCTGATGCAGCGGGCCAGTGATGAGTAATGAGTGATGGGTGATGAGTGGGGGCGGTGCTGAGGGCTGAGTGCTCAGTGCTGAGGGGCTCAGACGGAGAGACTGGGAGACAGAGCGACGGAGCGAGATGCGGGATGATATGGTGACCAGGTGACCGGGAGACACGGAAACCGGGAGACAAGGCGACAAGGTGAGCCGGTGCCCGGGGGCTTGCCGCCAGGGAGAGGGTCGCCCGATTATGGCGCGGACATCCTGCTTGTCTGTCACCACCGACAACCCACGACCCCACACCGACGCCCACCACCGCTCAGTCCTGCAAACTGAAAACTGACCACTTAGAATCCCTCTGCGTGTGATCGGTGTCCCCCTTGGCATCCTCCAGGACCTGTGCTATCCTGAATCGCGGCCGTCGTGTAGGGCTGGCCCCTGCTGAGCGGGTGGTCGGCCGGAGTGAGCGAACGGCTTAGTTTTTTCGATTGCAAGCTCTTGGGTTTCAAGGGTTTGCCGGATTTGAGCACCGCTAGCTCAATTGGATAGAGCATCGGTCTACGGAACCGAAGGTTGCTGGTTCGAGTCCAGCGCGGTGCGTTTAAGGCGAGGGTGGGGCTGTGGTTATGGCCACGTCGCGGTTGCGGCGTGGCTTTTTTTGTGGCCGGCGAGTCTGGACAAGGAGACCTGGGGACCGGGGGAAGACGGAGAGACTTCAGTGATGGAGCGGCATCGGTCGGGTCACGTTCAGATCGTGCTGGCGGCGTTGCTGTTCTCTACTGGGGGGGCGGCGATTAAGGCTACCGCGTTTTCGGGGTTGCAGGTGGCCGGGTTGCGGTCGATTCTGGCGGCGGCGTTTCTCGTGGCGGTCTGTCCGGGGGCGCTGCGGGGGTGGTCTTGGCGGGCGGGGGTGGTGGCCGTTGCTCACGCGGCCACGCTGGTCTTGTTTGTGCTGGCCAACAAGCTGACCACGTCGATGAACAGTATTTTTCTCCAGAATACCGGGCCGTTGTACGTGCTGGCGCTGTCGCCGTTGCTGCTGGGGGAGCGGATCCGGCGGTCGGATCTGGTGGTCATGGCGGTGATGGCGCTGGGGCTGGTGATGTTTTTTATGGAGGCCGCGGACCCGCTGGCGACGGCGCCGCATCCGCTGGCCGGAAATGTGCTGGCGGCCGTCTCGGGGCTGGCGTGGGCGCTGGTCATTGTGGGGCTGCGCTGGCTGGGGCGGCGCGAGGGCGGGGCGGGCGCGCTGCCGGCCGTCGTGACGGGGAACCTGGTGGCCGCGGGGGTGTGCCTGACGGCCGGGTGGCCGTTGGCGGACGGGACGGTCGCGGACTGGGCCATCATCGGGTTCCTGGGCGTGTTCCAGGTGGGGCTGGCGTATGTGTTCCTGACACAGGGGCTGCGGCACGCCGCGGCGTTCACCGCGTCAATCCTGCTACTCATCGAGCCGGTGTTCAACCCGGTGTGGTCGTTCTTCATCCATGGGGAGGCGCCGGGGGCCTGGGCGTTTGTAGGGGCGGGGGTGATTCTCTCGGCGACGGTGGGAAAGGTGGTGATGGAGAGACGGGCCGCGGGGGAGATGGAGGGACGGAGAGAATGAACATGGAGAGACAAGGGGGACAAGGGGACAAGGGGGCGCGGAGGCCACGGGACTGGGTGATCACTCTCTTTGTCTCCTGGTCCCCTGGTCTCCTTGTCGTGTGCTTTCCTGCTCTCCGTCGCTCATTCTCTCCTTCTCTCTGTCTTCGCACCCCCAAGCCCCACCCCGGCCCTCCCCCGGAGTACCGGAGGAGGGAGTAAATTCGGTCGTTCGCCACGGCGAGTACGGGAGGCGGGAGTAAGGGCGATGACGCGCCACGGGGAGTAACGGACGGGGGCGAAGGCGCGTTAGCGCGCCTCGAGCAGGTTCAGGCGGGTCGGCTGATCAGCGCTCGAACCAGCGCTTGATGGAATACACCGTCAAGGCCCGGTTGGCCCGGGCGATCGCGTCGGTGAGCGGCACGCCTTTGGGGCAGACCTTCACGCAATTCTGAGCATTGCCGCAGGACGACGTGCCACCGGGCGCCATGAGCGCATCCAGCCGATCCGGGGCGATGTTCTGCCCGATGGGGTGCTTGTTGTAGAGCACGGCCTGGGCGATGGCGTGCGGGCCGATGAACTCGGTGCGCTCGTTGATCTGAGGACAGGCCTCGACACAGCAGCCGCAGGTCATGCAGCGCTGCAAAGGGTAACCCTCCTCCTGCACGCGCTGGGGCACGAGCGGCGGGGCCGAGTCGTCGAGATAACTGTCCACGGGGACCCACGCCTTGACCCGCTTGAGCACGTCGTACATGCGGGCGCGGTTCACGAACAGATCGCGGATGACCGGAAACTTGCTCATCGGCTCGAGCCGGATCACGTCGCCGTCCTGGGCGACGAGGTCGTCGACCAGGGCGCTGCACGCCTGGCGGACGCGGCCGTTGATCAACATCGAGCACGCACCGCACACCTCTTCCAGGCAGTTCGAATCGTAGGCGACCGGCGGAACCTTCTTGCCCTCGACGGTCTGCCCGAGCGCGGCCACCGCCTGGAGGCAAGAGGTGATGTTCATCTGCGGCTCGTAGGGGACCTCGAATTCCTGCCAGTAACTGTGGCCTTCGGGCGAGTCCTGACGGCGGATGAGCAACTTGATGGTTCGATGCGCTGCCATAAAGACGACAATCCTTGCTTCGTCAATTGAGCTCTTGGCTATTCCTCTATCCGGCGGTCACCACCGGCGCAATCGGTGCGGGAGGCTCCTTAGCCTGCATCTCGCGCCAGACTTTCTCGATAATCTCCGCGCCGATGAGCCCATAGGTCCGCGGCCGGGGGGGAATGAGCGAGGCATCCACCGACTCATAGGAGATCTTCGGCCCGTCCGGCGTGTATTCGGCGATGGTGGTCTTGAGCCACTCCTGGCTCTGCTGGCGAAACTGTCTGCACCAGCGGACGGCCTCCTGGTGCAGGCTTTCCGCATCGCCGGCTTTGGGGGGCTCGATGGCGTAGTCGGGCTTGTAATGAGCGCCGCGGCACTCGTTGCGCAGCAGCGCCCCCCGGGCAATCACCTTCGCCAGCACCAGCATGTCGCCGAGGGCCCGCGTGAAGCTCAAGTTCTGATTGGTCCAGTTGCCGGTGTCAGAGATCCCTACCCGCCGGTAGCGGTCGGTCAACTCGTCGAGCTTTCCGAGCGTCTCCTCGATGTTCTTGTTATAGCGCACCACGGTGACGTTCTTGGTCATGGTGTGCCCGAGTTCCTTGTGCAACTGGTACGGGTTCTCGGTGCCGGTGCTGTTGATCAGCGCCTGGTAGTGCTCCTTGTGGTGCCCCACCTGGGCTTCGAAGAACGACGACGGGCGGCCGGCGGCGCTGCCGGCCGGCAGATTGTTCAGCCAGCGATCAACGCCCGAACCCGAGAGCAGCCCGGCGAAGATGCAGCTCAGCAGCGAGTTGGCTCCCAGGCGATTGCCGCCGTGGTACTGGTAATCGGCCTCGCCGATCGCGTACAGGCCGGTGATATTGGTCATCTGGTTGCGCGGGGAGTCCGCCACCAGGCCGCCGGTGTGCTCGTCCTTCTCGTAGTCACACCACATGCCGCCCATGGAGTAGTGCACGGCCGGGAAGATCTTCATGGGCACGACGCGCGGATCGACCCCCTGGAACTTCTCGTAGATCTCCAGAATGCCTTCCAGCTTGTGCAGCGTCGTGTGCGGCAGCTCGGTCACATCCAGGTAGACACTGAACTCGTTGGGATCGACCGAGAGGCCCTCATTGACGCAGACGTTGAAGATCTCGCGAGTGGCGATGTCGCGCGGGACGAGGTTGCCGTACTTGGGATAGCGCTCCTCGAGGAAGTACCAGCGATCCTCCATGGGGATCTGGCGGGGGTCGCGGTCGTCCCCGGCGCGCCGCGGCACCCACACCCGGCCGCCTTCACCGCGGGCCGACTCGCTCATCAGCCGGTGCTTGTCCGTGCCGGGGATGGCCGTCGGATGCACCTGGATGAACTCGCCGTTGGCATACTTCACGCCCGCGCGGTAGGCCCTCCCGGCCGCCCCGCCGGTGCAGATCATCGACATGGTCGACTTGCCGAAGATCAGGCCGCAGCCGCCGGTGGCCAGTACCACCGCGTCGGCCGGAAAAGCCCGGATCTCCATAGAGAACATGTCCTGGGCGACGGCGCCGCGGCAGATGCCCTGGTCATCGACCATCGGCCCGAGGAACTCCCAGAACTCGTACTTCTTGACCCGCCCTTCCGTCTCCCAGCGGCGGACCTGCTCGTCGAGGGCGTAAAGCAACTGCTGTCCAGTCGTGGCCCCGGCGAATGCGGTTCGCTTGTACAGCGTGCCGCCGAAACGCCGCTGGTCGCGCCGGCCCTCGGGCGTGCGGTTGAACATGACCCCCAGACGATCCATCAAATCGATGATCCGCGGGCCCCAGTCGCACATCTCCTTGACCGGCGGCTGGTGCTGGAGGAAATCACCGCCGTAGACGGTATCGTCGAAATGCTTCCATTCCGTATCGCCCTGCTGGCGGGTGACCGCGTTCACCGCGTTGATGCCCCCCTGGGCGCAGACGCTGTGTGAGCGTTTCACGGGCACCATGCTGATCAGATCGACGTTGCGGCCGAGCTCGGCCAGGCGCATGGCCGCTGCCAGCCCGGCCAGTCCCCCACCGACGATAACGACGCGTTGCTGTGCCATGTTCCGTCTCTACGATGCTTGCCCATCTTGGGCACCGGGGGGCTTGTATTCCTCGACCGGTGGCTCCGGATGAGGATAGCGCATGAACCCGTTCAGCGCCGCCCCGCCCACCAGCGCCAGAGCGATCCCGAAAACCGCGCAGGCGTAGCCGGCCTTGCGCTGGGCCGAACGCCCTACCGTGATACCCCAGGTGATCAGACCCGTCCAAATCCCATTGGCGAAGTGAAATACCGAGCACAAAATCCCGAGCAGATAGAACGGCGGCGCCCACAGGCGGTAAACATCGTTTTGCAGCGCCCAAGCGGTGGTGGCCGTCGCTCGATGAGGGTCGAACTGCGCCCCGGGACCCGGAAAGTAGCTGCCCAGCCAGTGCATGTGATAGAGGTGGAACAGGATGAACACCAGAGCGATCATGCCCGTGATCCGCTGGAGCGTGTAACGGAAATTGCCCCAGAACGGATACGACGATGCGTTCGGCTGCCCCTGGAGCCACATCTTGACGCCCAAGGCCGCGTGGAAGCCCAGGGGGATGAAGATGAAAACGATCTCCACTGTGGTCAGCAGAGGTCCCAAGGCATGGATGCGCTCGACCTGCTGCTGGTAATAGTCCTGCTCGTCCGAGTTGAACGCCACCATGGCATTCGAGCCCAGGTGTACAAGCAGGAACGCCCCGACCGGAATCAGGCCGGCCAGCGAATGCAGCCGGCGAAGGAGAAACTCGTGCGGTTTGGCGGGATATCCGGTGGAGAACACGAATCCTCGCTCCTTGGTTCGACGGACGACAACATTAAAATGCGGGAAACCTTTCCGGCCCGTGGCAGCGATTATAGAGACGCGGATTAAGAGGTCAACCCAGGACCGACAGGAGCACTGCCTTATTGCATCGCAGCCGGGCGCGGGGCGCCCACTGCTCTGTGAGCACGGCTGGGAATCGTCCGTGGCGATCAACACATCCCTGGCACAGCACTGGCACACTTCTCCTCTCTTCGCCAGGAGACCAGATGCGGCTACGGAACGGCGGGACCTGACGCAGGAGCGGTGCTGGTCGGCAAGGGCGTGGAAGCGGGCGCGGGTCCAGTCGATGGAACCGCGGGCGTCATCGGCAGATCCGCCGCTGCCGGTGCTGATGCGGCAGCCGGCGCTGACGTCGGAGCTGGAGCGGGTGCGGTCGCCGGCGCAGAGGTGGGGAGCGAAACGACAGCAGGAACCGGCGCTGGCCCGGTGGTCGTCGGGGCCGGGGCGCTGGCAGGGGCCGGTAAAGTCGCCGGCGCAACAGCCACCGGCGCCACGGGAGCGGGCGCCGAGGCAACCGCAGGCGCTGTCGCCGGGCCCGTCAACGAAACCACGACCTTGGGCGGTTCCGGTACCGGCGGGCTCTGCGTCGCCAGCCGCACTTCGAGCCGGGCGTTGATCGTGTCCGGCGAGGGCTGCCACGTCACGTATCCAGCGAAGGAGAAGATCCGCAGGAGGTCCGCCACTCCTCGTAGAAGCTCGAATGGTTGAATCCGCTCGGCGGTGCCCGCTTCGACCTTCATTGCCACGATTACGTCGAGTTCCTGCTCGCCCCTCACCACCCGCAGGACCACCTGTTCGGGCTTGGGGCGTGCCGCGACCAGCTTTCGCAAAGAGGCCATCGGTTGCTGCGCATCGATGGGCCGTCCGTCCACCGCCACGATACGATCGCCGGGCTGAAGCTGCCCATGAGCGGGCCAGGCCGGCAGCGTCTGCTCCACCACCACGCCCGGCTGGGTCGTGGGCGGGGCGGGAAGCAGCCCAAGCTGAACGTTCGCGGCCTGCTGCCGCTGACGCAGCCGCTGCCACCAGTCGGGCTGGAGCATCTCGGGATAGCGAACGGCCACATAGCCGTGCCAACTGTCGAGCATTCCCGCGGCCTGTGCCGGCCGTGCAAACATCGCCAACTGAGGAGTCGCCCCCTGTGCACGCACGCGACGCAGAACAGCCTCAATGGCCGCGGCGATGTCTGCCGGGGCCGGCCGCCTCCGGGCCTCAACGATTTGGCGAACCGTCTCAGAAGCTGTGGACACGACCAACCACCGATCCGACACGGTCCAACTGATCTCGAGCCCGCTCAGGAAATCAAACCCACCACGATCTGCAAACAGCGGGCCCAGCGGGATGGACCGAATGATTTCCCCTATGCCTTCCGGACGACTCTCCCGCAACGCGAGCGGACCGCCCGGATACTGCTGTAAGTTGAGTAGCTTTAGCAAGTTATCCGCTACTTGACCCAGAACGACCAGCACCGAATCCGGGTTGTCCGTCTCGACGGCGACCGCCAGAGTGGGCAACAGCAGGGCCGCGCCGGGCGGGCCCGCCCGATCGAAGGCGGCAGGTTGGTGTCCGATCAGCAGCACGCTGTCGCCGACCAGATGTGCCAGCAACCCCTGCTCGATCGTGCCCGCAGGCAGGCCCGCCTGGAGCAGGTCAATGTAGAACCGAACCGGACCCTCCGGATGCATGGCAACGATCTGTCGATAGGCCTCGGCGTACCGGATGCTCTGCGTCCAGGCGATGAGCGCCGAATCCGGTGCCTTCAGGAGCGATTCGACAGGCGGATCGGAGCTACCCGGCGCGGGATTTGACTTCAGGCGCCGGGTGATATCAACGGCCAGACCCTCACCGGTGACAATCACGCCCAGCGCGGCGGATTGGAAGTCCGGAATTGCCGAGAGCCCGTCACGTCTGCCAACCCGGGCGGATCCGAAAGCCGCCCCCCCCGCGTAGAAGACCAACTGCGAGTCGGCGGAGAGGGCTGCCAGTCGTTCGCGGAAATCCGCCAGATCGGCCAGCGCCACGCGGCGATCACTGCTCCAGAGCTGAATCATTCTGGAGTACAGTTCTTGCGGCCGACCCGGCCGTCCGATGACAGCGAAGCGGCCGTCGGTGGCCAGCTCGTGCAGGTCATCCAGTTTGTACCTTCTCACCTTGGTTCCGGCCGTTTCGGGTACCCGCAACGCCTGCAATTCGCCTTCCAGCCCGGCGGGCCCCCGCGGCTGTGCCAGCAGGATGGCATCACCCAGGCTGCCCCAAGAATCGGCCGCGACCCCCAGGCGACCGGTGAACAGCATGTGCGCAGCTTTGGCGTTACGAAGCCCCAGTTTCTCACCCAACAGCGCTTGCCAGGTCCGCGCCGGCTGCGTGCCCGCAGGAGCGGAGGCCGTGGCTGGATGGGACGCAGGGGCCGTGGAGGGAGTCGGCTCGGCCTGGAACAACTGACTCAGCAGCTCTGCGATCTGAGCGCCTCCGGGCGTGCCCAGGAATACGTCGATGTCGCGAACTTCAATGATCAGCCCCGTATCAGGAGGCACCGCGGCAGCCAGACCAGGATCAAGAGGTTGAGCCGCGCGGATATCCCCTCCTGTGATCAAACACACCCACAGGACCAAGGGGGCAACAGCAGTGAACCTGGGCAACATACCACCTGCCTGGCCGAAGATCTGAAGGTCGGCGCGACCGGTCATCCCGGGCGGCCAATGCTGAGGCATTGTACGGCCAGTGGTGGGGAACTCACAGGGCCGCGGGGGCATCCTCCAGCGCCGACTCGATTAACGGCTCTGGAGAGACGGGAGAATCATTGAGGAATGCCGGATCGAACGGCTCGAGGCTGGAGCCGGAGCGATTCGGCGACTTTAAACTCGCGGGGATCTCATTCTGCTCGCGCCACTTGGCCAGCAGCTTCTCGTTCGTATCCAGCAGGCCGACCTTCAAGAGGGCCTGGATCTGTTCGGCACTGCGGCGGGTACCTTCCAGCGTGGATTTGCTATGCTCCAGCAAGACGGCCATCCAGCCGTCCACGGCCTCCATCTGGGGTGTACTTTCGAGCTCCCGCTTGGCGTCCGCGGGGAGCGATGCTTCGTCCACAAGGATACGCCGAACGTCCTCTCGAGCAGCTTCGGCCACACCCGCCACAAGCGTCGGACGTTCACGGGCTGGTGGCATAATGACCGAGACGGTAAGCGCCAAACTGGCGGCGGCGGCCAGCGGAGCGGCCACTGTCGCAATCAGCCGGCCCCAGCGGCGGGGACGGACCACGCGCTGAGAGCGCCTGGCCAGCAGAACCCGATCCGTGAACGAGGCGCTCAGCAGCGGCTCCGAGCGGTCCAGACGGACCACGTCACCACAGGCTTCGAGCATCGCCAGCTCGTTCTGGCAGGCCGTGCAGTTCAGCCGGTGGGCATGAACCTCGGTCTGCAGCGACGGCGACAACTCGTCGTCCAGGTACCGATCGAACAGTTGTCTGGCGTGTTGGCAGGAGATCATGACGCGGCTTCTCTCAACGCTTCGACCTGTGTCCAGTCGCCGAGCAAACCGGCCAGCGACTCTCGCAGGCGCCCGCGGGCCCGATGCAGATGGCTCTTGGCCGTTGCCATCGGAATCCCAAGCGTTTGGGCTATGGCCTCACAACTCAGTCCTTCACGGTAGAACAGGATTACCGCCGCCTTCTGGGCGACGCTCAACCGGTCCACCGCTTCCCAGATCTTGTCCTTGAGGCGTCGTGCCTCCTCGCTTTCGGCCAACTGTTCCGCGGCGCTTACTTCCATGGACGGCATTTCCGCGAAATCGACGTCACCGGTCAGCGACTTGCGCCGCCGGATCTGATTCAGGCACAGGCGGTAGGCAATGGTGAACAGCCAGGTGCTGAACCGGAACTCCGCCGAGAACGAGTCCAACGAGCCGAATGCTCTCAGGAAGGCTTCCTGGCAGATCTCCTCGGCCTCGTGATGGTCCCGAAGAATCCGCCAGACGAAGGCGAACAGCCGGTCCTTGTGGGCGTCCACGAGAACGCGCGCGGCATCCTCGTTCCCGTCGCGCGCCTGGGAAACCAGACGCTTCTCCATGCGTCGGGTCAGCCGGGAGTTCCCTTCCTCGGTCTGCCTGAGAAACATGCTCACCTCATTATACCTGACCGCCTCGGGGAGGGTTGCATCTTCCGTTGGCTTCGGACCCTGCGGCCGGTAAAATCTGCGCCGCGGTGTGGCCCCCTGTGAGGACCAGTTTCCAGCCGGTGAACCTGTATGGCACCGGTTTCTGACCCGTGAGCCGGTCCACACCTATGTCCATCGGCCTAATCCACTGGGAATACGATATTTATGTCGAAAAAGCCGGCTGACTCGCAGCGCCGCATTGTCAACCGCAAGGCACGGCATGACTACCACATCCTCCAGACAGTGGAGGCCGGCCTCGCCCTGACCGGAAGCGAGGTCAAAAGCCTGCGCGCCGGGCAGGCGCAACTGACAGATGCCTTTGTGCGCCTAAACGGCTACGAGGCAACGCTTTACAACTCTCAAATTGACCGCTACCCCCCCGCCACGGACCGCAACCACGAGCCGAAGCGGAATCGCCGGCTGCTCCTGCACCGCGGTGAGATCCGCAAGCTCGAAGCGGAGCTGGCCCAGAAAGGGGTCACCTTGATTCCGCTGACGATCTTCTTCAATGAGCGGGGTCTCGCTAAGGTGGAGCTGGGCGTCGCGATCGGCAAGAAGCAATACGATAAGCGCCAGGACCTCAAGAAACGCGAGCACCAGCGGGAGATGGACCGAGCGGTGCGACGGCCTCCACGGGGATAGCCGGGACTGCCGCAGCCTGCTATGGAGTGAATGGATAAACCAATCGGAATCGTAAGCTGGTGACGTCCGAGCCCCCCCTGCCCCCCTTTGAAAGGGGGGGAGAAGAACCAGCCGGGTGGGCAGGTACATCCAAACTGCTTTGATCAGCGGCGGGCCTGCTGAGCCTGACGCTGCCTGTAGCGTTCGATGGTCTTGTTCACGAAGGGTTCGGCCCTGGCTCGCTCTTTGGGGGAGGTTCGCTCGATGATCATCTTGTGGATTTCTTCACTGCTGCGGGGGGCCTGACGCTCGAAAGGGGTAGCGAAATTCGCACCGGTAGCGGCCGTTCCACCGCCGGTCAGATTGGCCCGGAGCTGTTCGAAGTCATCGATGAATCGGTCCACGTATTTGCTTTTCGAGGCCGCGGATCCCTGCCGTCCGTACTCGTCTGCGTGCTTCATGACATTCACGCGCATGACGTCGAAGGTCGCGTCCGTGAACACCTTCTGCTCCGCGGGCGACATCCGGTTGAACGCCCGCTCAAAGCGCTCGCGACGCTCCGGAGGCGCCTGCGCATAATGTTGCCAGGTGCTCAGCAGGAATTGCTCCCGTTGGGCTACGGGCATCGAACCGAAGCCCCTCTCGTTTCCGAAGTAGTTGGCCATCTCCTGTTCGGATGCCGTCTGCACGCTTGGAGGCGGGACCACCGTGAGCTCGGTGTAAGCCCACCAGCCGGCGCCCATCACCAGGATGCAGGCGGGGACAATGACGAACCACTTGCGGTTGCCTTCCAGCAGGCCGGCCGCGCCAACCCGCCCGGATTTCGATTTCTTCTGTGCCATACCTGAACCACCCCGGTCCTTCGCTATCACTTACTGCTGTCTACGCGAAGATCCGCGAACAGAATGTTCCGCGAGCCCCTGCGCTTGGGTCCGCCGTGGAATTCCTCGAAATCGTAAACCACTTGGACCTCCGGCAGGGGCCTCAACACCAGGTTGACCAGCAGGAGTTTTTTCGGCTGACGATGGACGCCATTGATCACCAGGGCATTCCATTCATAGCTTGTGCCTTCCGTGTCAAAGTATCGGCCACCCCCTGGCGTCTTCGTGTTACGGTCCGCCGGGCAGGCGAATACTTCACTCTTCTTGCCCAGCTCACGGCTGAAGACCTCCATCATGGTCGGGTAGGGATCGCGACCCTCGTCCGCCGCTACCTGAGGCTCCACGGATGGAGTTCGGCAAGCGTACGGGAAGGTGTCCCGGTGATGCTGCAAGTAGGACTGGATGCCGACGCCTATCTGATGGAGGTTATGCAGGCAGGCCGTCTTTTTACTGACTCGCCGAGCTTCGGAGATAGACGGCATGATGATGCTGACCAGCAGGCCGATGATGGCCACGACAACTAACGTTTCAATGAGCGTAAACGCCCGTCTCTTGAGCATAGGAAGCATCCCTCATGGGGTCGGTGGAGCCGACCAGGAGGTCTCACGGCGGAGGTCCGGCCCCCTGCCCGTGGCCGGAGCAGATGTATCCCGGGCTCGCGCCAGCCCGGAATCACCCGGATTCACAACCCATCTTCAACATCGGTCAGCGCAGTGTCAAGACCGCAGCCCGAAGCCCCGACGGTTCCCCGTCAGCCCAAATCCGTGGCCGCTCTCCCAGCTTCCGCCGGCAAAGCAACTGGTGTTCCCCTTTTGAGGGGGGGACCGGCGGAAAAGGCCGCTGCCTGGATGCACGAGCTCGTCGGTCAATTGTCGGACGCCGACCCGTTTTCGGTCACGAAGCCGTATTTGGCCATCTTGTCGCGGAGCGTCGTTCGGGGGATACCCAGAAACTGAGCAGCTTTGGCCTGGTTGCCGGCTGCCCGGCGGAGGGCGGCGTCGATGAGGGATCGTTCCACTCCGGCGATGGTTTCAGTCAGTCTGAACACGCCTTCCTGCAGGGGCTCTTCTGAGCCATTGCCATTGTTCGAGCCGGCTTCAGGGATATGCCCCGTGAACCCGTTGTCGCCAGGCTGCTCGCGCCCGAGAAGGCGATTCAGCTTCTCGACCAGCGTGGCCGTCGGAAACGGCTTGGTCAGGTAATCATGGGCGCCATGCTTGATGGCTTGAACCGCCGAGTCCACGGACCCGAACGCCGTCATTACCAGCACACTGGTCTGTGGCGAAATCGATTTGATCTCGTCCAGCAACTGGAGCCCATCCATCTCGGGCATCCGCAGATCGGTAATGACCACGTCAACGGGCTGTGATCGGAGGTGGTTCAAAGCCGCGGTGCCGTCCGTCGCTTGCAGGACGTTGAAGCCAGCCTCAATCAAGTCGATTTCCAGCGTGATCCGCTTGAGGGGCTCGTCGTCAACGACCAGAAGGGTAGCCTTTTGAGCTTCGCTCATGATGTGATCCTTCGAATCCTTCGGTTGCTCGCCCCGTCTGGTTCAGCCTAACACTCGATCAGATGCGATCCATCGATCAGATTCGATCCAAGACGGGCAGCCGACAGTTTAACGGATCGTCTGGCAATTGCAACCGCATTGTTGAGGTCGCGCAGACCTACTCGAAATAATGCGGTTGGCCCGGACGGACCTGCGGCGGATGCAGCATGACTTCTCGGAGGTGGCCTCCGTCCAAAGCCAGCAGAGAGCTGATCTCGAACAGGCCGTCTGGCTCGCCATCGGGACGGTAAGGCACGTCGAATCCAGCCCCGTGCAGCCAGGCCGCGGCCCGCCGGTTCATATCCCGTCGCGAGGTTTCGGCGCTGTCCACGCCCGTGGCGTTCTTCACTGGGCTGAATTCTTCCGCACGGCTGGTCTGTAGAATGAGCGGCTTCTGCGCCAGCGGCACGGCATCGAAAATGAATGTCTCGAGCTTCACCGCGTTGGGCTCGGCTGGTTCGACCCGCCGGCCGGAGGGATCCACATAGGGTACCTTCTTGCTGGCCCGGTGCCAGGGCAGGCCGAAGTGGGCCTCGTCAGCAGTGAGCTCCTCGACAAATGAACGGCTCAGTACGTGGATGGCAATGCTGGAGGCGTCATACAGACGGTGCCCCCCTTCGTCCCGGGCCCGGGCCAGATGCTCCGGGAAGTCGGAATACTCGACGACCTGCACCTTGCCGTCACCGACCACAAAGTTGCCCACCCGCTCGAGGTCATCGGCCTTGGGGATGGTCTTACTGGACATTTGCGAGCCGGTCAGTTCGTGAAGCCCCAGGAAAAGAGGGTCCACTGGTTTAACCAGGGGATTGTCGACCTGGAAGTAGCTGATGTAATCGATCCCAGCCGTGGCCATCTCCGCCAGAGCCCCGGATCGGCGGAGAGCCAGCAAACTGCCGCCGTGGCCGTCGGGCGAGAAGGCGATCCGATGCTTCTGGTCCAGGAGGATCTTGCCGTCCGTCGCGAAGGCCGGCATCACCCCCTGTTGAAAGAACCGCACCCGATCCGCGGATAGCCCGAAGTACTGATGGGATTGAAAGAAAGCCTGGGTTTCGGCGTCGTTCTGCGGGCTGGTCATGATGTACCAGGTCAGGTCCGAGCCGTAGCGACGGTTGGTGCCCCGGATGTACTCCGCGAAAAGCTGAAAGAGTGGCTTGTTCTTGACCGGGGAGATGGCGAACGCCCCCTTGGGCCCATCGAAGCCCAGTCGAGTCCCCTGGCCGCCGGCCACCGTGAACGCACAAACCCGGTTCTTCCGAATGATGGAGACGCCCCGCTTGACCGCGTCGGCGTACTTGCCGACTAGGTCGATGCCCGGTTCGGCCGGGTAAAACGGGGCGGGCTGAATGTCCTTTGGCAGCGGGAAAGGCTGTGCCGACCGAACGTTACGCTCGATGAGTTCGTCAATAGAGGCGAAGCTGATCTTCTCAATGTCCTCGAGCAGCTCGGCCCGCTGGTGGTCGTTCAGACCTTCCCAGAAGCCCAGCAGATGGTCTTGCCCGTGTTGCTGAAGGACAGGGCGGATGCGGTTGAGACGATCCTGGAGCGTACCGGCCATAACACCTTCCTGCGCCATCGACTAACTCAGACCAAGTCCTGGTGACGCCGATAGATATAAGGACCTGAAACAAGGTGTGTCAACGCACTGCAAGCGTAGGACCGCCACCTGTGAAACCGGCACCCGTGAAACCGGCGGTATGGGACCGGCTCCGGCCCCGTGTGGGACCTGTCTGTGTAAGACGAACCCGTGCCAACCCGCGGTGTGGCGCCGGACGGACCGAGATCGATCCTCGGATCTCCCAATGGATTCAGACGCTAACAGACGGGCCCAACACTCTAGCGATCATCGGCCGACATGGCGGCCGGACGCTACAGCAACCTGTCTCCGGACGCTGACGAGGCGGAGCTTCCTGGCAAAATCTGCTGCCTGCGTGGGGGCCGCCGGGCTGGGCGACATCCTGGCACGAACCGGACAGGTTCTGGCCGCGGACTCGGCGGCCACCTTGCCGGCCATGACCGACCGGCCCAGCATCGGGCCGATCAGCCTGTCCGCCAAGTCTCTGGTCGTCCACCTCCGCCGGGACGAGGTGATCGACGGACCCAAAATCCACCAACCCCTGCTTAGCGAGATGATCGAGGAAGGTCTGCGGATCGTCACCGGCGCCGTCCGCACGGCCGACGCCTGGCGTGCATTGCTCAAACCAGACGACTTGATCGCCATCAAATTGAATCAGGTGGGCTTCACCGAACTGGGCACCTCAGAGGTTTTTGCGGGCACGCTGATCAATTCGTTGGGCGAGGCGGGCTTTGCGCCGGATCGGATCATCCTGATCGAAGCCCCTCGGCGACTGGAGCGGGAGCTCAAGACGCGGCCTCGGCCGTTTGGCTGGAGTGGCGGACCAGTTTCGTTCGGCAGTGGCACAGACGAGCTGGCGGCGGTGCTCCAGGAAGTGACGGCCATCATCAACGTGCCCTTCCTTAAAACACACAACATCGCCGGAATGAC
>BTUC01000094.1:0-19342 GCA_045863575.1 Phycisphaerae bacterium | reverse complement strand
GAGCTGGAGAAGGGGGTCATCGTCGTGGTCGATGTACCAGGCGTTCCCCACGCGTTCGTCAGGCAGGTTCTGCGGGATGCGCTGGTCCTCTACCGGGCCGCTCACTCCAAACGAGTGTGTCTCATCGCCCACGGCAGCGACGCTGCTCTGCGCATTCCCGGCTTGCAGTCGGAGCGTCACCCGGACATCTGCGTTTACCTGACCGCACCTCCCGAGGATGAGGCCCAGCCGTGGGACTTCTGGACGCCTGAAATTGTGGTCGAGATCGTTTCAGCCAGCAGTGCGGATCGCGACTATACCATCAAGCCGGATGAGTATCTCAGGGCGGGTGTGCGCCTCTACTGGATCGTCGATCCCCGCAGTCGGGTGGTCACAGAATTCACTCGCCGTGGCGACCAGTGGTGCTCGTGCATCCTGAAAGCGGATCAGCTCCTGCGCACCTCCTTACTACCTGGCTTCGAGCTGAGGGTTGCGGAGCTGTTTGCGGCCGTACGCTAACCGGGCGCTCAGCATTTGATCTTCCGCCGGATTCGGGTCCGTCGTGCGTTCAACCATGAGAGTCACCAGTCAGGCGCGCTCAAACGTCAACCATCGGAGCTGGACCCATGCGCCGGAATACGCTTAATTTTATGGTGGATGCAATTTCGCTGCTGGTCATGTTCGCCATGATTGCCACCGGCCTGGTCATTCGTTTTATTCTTCCCCCCGGCTCAGGGGGACGTGGTCACGGCGGTGGGGGGCTGAGCCTGTGGGGTTGGGGACGCCACGAGTGGGGGGACTTACATTTCTGGCTGGCGGCCGGGCTGGCGAGCTTGTTGCTGGTGCATGTGGCACTGCATTGGGCCTGGGTGTGTGTTGTGGCCCGCGGTCTGGTGAGCGGCCGTGATTCGAGTGCAGCTTCTGCTGCTGGCAGGCGGAGAGACGTCTATGGGGCGGGGTTGCTTGGCGCCACAGTTGCGGCGTTTGCAGGCTTTCTTTGGCTGGCGAACGGCCAGGTGGAGCAGGTCCGCGGCGAGAGCGAGGCCATAGCCGGAATCGGCGCGGGTGGCAGCGGTGGCGCGACCGGGCAAGCCTGCTGTGAATCGGAATCCACGGGCCGCTCCCGTGCACGGCCGACCACCGACCGACACGGCGCCGGCCAGGCCGGAGGCGCCCCTCCGTCTGAGTTGCACGAGGTTCGGGGTTCGATGAGTCTTCGAGAGGCGGCGAGTTTGGCCGGCGTGGACGCGGCCACCCTGGGCGCGGAACTGGGCCTGCCCGCGAATGTCTCGCCTGACGAGCGTCTGGGCCGGCTGCGGCAGGCACATGGGTTATCGATGGAAGCGATCCGCGATAGAGTGGCTGCCCACCGCACGGGCGGCGCGTCGGCGCGCTGAGAGGCCCGCGGCTGCCGTCGAATCGATGCGCGCTTTCACGTTGGCGATTCACAGCATGGCGCGCCGATTGCATTCACTTTCTCCTGTCGTATCGGTCGTGAAGTTGGCACGCCCCGGGCCATTCGGAGCGGGCCTGCGGCCGTCGCGGTGGGGCTTTTGCCGCAAGTCTATAGGGCATTTGACCCACCTCTCGAAGACGGTCCGGTCTGTCGTCCGGTCGTGCCCCTCTCTACGTTGAGTCAGGCATCTGTGCGGGAGTCGCCACGTGCGCGGAGAGTGATGGCCCTATCCATCCAATGACATCAGCGGGCACCGGGCCGGCTGATCGATCAATCACTTTCACTCCGACGTGTCGCGAGTAGTACCCCCAAAAGGTACCCCGCAGAAAGCGAGGCACGTCGTGAGTACGCTGACCATGGACTACGCATCCCGTGCGGGAGGCGCTTCGGGAACGGCGAAGTATCAGGTGCTGGTCGGGGCCCTGATCATTCAGCTCATTCTCGGTACGATCTACGGATACAGCATTTTCTGGGAGCCGCTGGACAGGGCGGTGTGGCCGCCCGTGAGCATTCAGGAGAATGCCGCGGCCGGTGTGCCGCTTACCGCCGGAACGCTGGTGGTCGCCAGCGAGGCTGAGGCGAAGCAGGTGCAGGACATCCGCCGGAAGTACCTCACGTATTCTTTTGCGATCTGTCTGCTGTCTTTTTCTGTCACCATGATCTTTGCCGGGCGCCTCCAGGACGTCGTCGGGCCGCGCTGGACGGCCATGATGGGCGGAGTACTCATGGGCGGTGGCTTCCTGGTTTCCGGCCAGATGAACCACCTGGTGGACGCCGCCGACGGTCGCCTGCTCATCCTCTGGCTGACCATCGGGCTGCTCGCCGGCGCCGGCATTGGCTTTGCCTACGTATGCCCCATCGCGGCGCTGGTGAAATGGTTCCCGCGCCACAAGGGGCTCATGTCCGGCATTGCTGTCGCGGGCTTCGGGCTGGGGGCCTACATCTTTTCGCAGAGGACCAGCATCGGGGCGGCCGGCTACATCACCAGGAAGAGCATTCTCGACCTCTTCAATCTTCATGCCATTATCTGCATGATCGCGATCGGGAGCGGCGCCCTGCTGCTGCGCAACCCGCCGGCCGGCTATGCGCCACCTGCGCTCAAAAAGGGTGGGGGCGGTCTGGATCTGACCTGGCGGCAAACGCTCCGCACCGGCCGGTTCTACGTCATCTGGCTCATGTTTTTCAGCGGTTCGATGGCCGGCCTGATGGTGATCGGGGTGCTCAAGCCGTTCGCGGGGGAGCAGTTGGTTGAAGCGGCCAGGCAGGCAGGTGCCGCCCTCACGCTTGACCTGCAAAAGAGCCTGCTCGCGGAGGGGGCTGCCGCAGTCGGCATACTCTCGGTGTTCAACGCCGCGGGCCGTGTCTTCTGGGGACTCTTATCGGATCGGATCGGCCGCACGGCTTCGCTGATGTGCATGTACGGCCTGCAGGGCGTGACCATGTTGTCGCTGACCGCCTTGGATACGAGCCTGGCCCTCAAGGTGGGAGCCGCCTCAGTCGGCTTCAATTATGGCGGCTGCTTCGCCCTGTTCCCCTCGCTGACCGCGGACCTGTTCGGATCCAAGAACCTGGGTGCGAACTACGGCTGGGTTTTCACATCGTACGGTGTGGCCGGCGTCGCGGGTATCTACGTGGGCGGTACGGCGCTGGTGATGTTCGGCAGCTATTTCAACGCATTCGCACTGGCATCTGGGATGTGCTTCCTGTCCGTCGCTCTGGCCGTCATTCTCGGCCGAATGGTCCGGCAATCCATGGCGGTCCAAACCGAGCCGGCCCAAGCGATGGCTGCCGCGAGCAAGTGAATACCCCTTGGCGAACCGCGCTAGAGCGGGGCGCCAGGCAGCACGATCGGGCCTGCCAGCTCGCGAAACTGAGCGTGGCAACTGTTGCAGGTGGCCCGGATGGAGTGCAGGACGTTGTGCATGCGGTCGAGATCACGGTTTGCGGCTGAAGCCTGGAGGTGTTCGGCGCTGCTGCGAAGCTTCTGGGCATTGGCCAGGAAGAGCTGCCGGTCCACCTCGTCGAGTTCGGCCCCTGCGATGGCTTCCGGAATTTGGCCGGCCGCCTCGGCCAGGGCGTCCGCCAGCCGGCGGGCCTCTTCGAAGCGTCGCTCGCGCTCTTCACGGGCACTGGCGGCCCGCTCGTCCGCGATTTCCTGCGGCCAGACCTTTGCGGCTCGATCGCTCATCCGAGACATGACGGTGCGAAGCCGCTGCGAATGGATCGCGTGTCGGGCAGCCGGGGTGGCGGGGGCCACGGGTTTGCGAGGTTGGGAGCAAGAAAATGCCGATGCAAAGATGAACAGTAGGAGAAACATGTACATTAAAAGGGAACGGAATCCCATGTGCACACCGGCCTTTCGCGTCGACCGAGCCTTCGAACCCGCATCCAAACGAGACATGAAAAATCAACTTAGCACTCTGGAGGCCGGTCGGCAACCTATGCAGTCAATCGGAACCCCCAGCGCCAGCAAGAGGGGGCCTCAGAGCCCCAAGCGCCGGCGAGGGGGGAAGCTCCATGTCTGCCTCGTTGGAGTCGGAGCAGACGGGAAGCCCGCGCCCCGGGACCTGCCTCCTGCCAACGCGCCATCGATGGCGGCGCCTTGCCTGCTGCTGTCGCTGCTGGCCGCGGGTTGGCCAGCGCCGGCGAGTTGGGGCCAGGAAGCGTCCACTGTGTCTACGCAACCCACCCAGCCGCCGGCTGCGCCTCAGGTGACTACCGCCCCGGCCGACGAGCCGGCTGCCTGGCCGATTGACCCGCCGCTGGGCCTGAAGTCGCGGACGGCCACCGGTGACTGGTTCGGCCTGCGCCCGGCGCTCAAGGACATCGGCATCGAAACGCAATTCTTCTACAACAACCATTTCATGTCCGTCTGGGACGGGGGGCGGAGCACCGGCGGCGAGAAGAACAGTGCCACCATCGACTGGCTGACCACGTTCGATTTGGAGAAAATGAAGCTGCTGAACGATGCCGACGTGCTCATCCACGTTCGCGACGGGTGGGGCTACAGCATCAATTCGTACACCGGCACCACCCGGGCCCTGGACGTCAACGACGACGCCGACGGCAAGCAGGACCTGTACATCGATCAGTTCTGGTTCCGTCAGTTCTTTCTCGATCACAAGGTGGCCCTGCAACTGGGCTACCTGGATTTTCAGACCATCGTGGACCGCAACGCCTACGCGAACATCGAAGACCGCCAGTTCATGAATACGGCACTGGACAACAATCCGACGTTTCCAACGGCCGGCGCGACCAGCCTGGGGGCGGCGTTGTATGTCCAGCCGGTGGACTGGTACACCCTGATTCTGGGCACGGTCGATGCCCAGCAGCCCGGACACGGCGCGCCTAACCCCTACTACAAGCCGGGCTTCTCGACAACCTTTCACGACGAAGCCTGGTTCACCAGCTACGTGGAAAACGATTTCGTTTTGAAGATCCCCACTGCCCGAGGCCCGCTGGTGGGCAACTACCGCTTCGGCATGGTTTACGATCCGCGGGTACGGCCGATCTTTGTGCGCAGATGGGAGCGGCCCGACCAGCGGGGCCAGGACTACGGGTGGTACTTGAGCTTTGATCAGCAGGTGTTCCGCGAAAACGACCGCGACGCGCAAGGGCTGGGCTGGTTCTTCCGCTACGGTTGGCGGCACGAGGACATCAATCAGTTCGACGGCTTCTGGTCCACCGGCCTGTCCTACACCGGCCTGGTGCCCGAGCGCGATGCGGACACCTTGGGCTTCGGCATCGCCCAGCTTCGCACCTCGGATGATTTCCAGGCCGTTCGCAATCCCAGTGCCGGGAGTGAAACGGTCTATGAGCTTTACTACGCCATCCAGGTCACCCCCTGGCTGGTGGTCACGCCGGACATACAGTACGTGGACAACCCCGGAGCTAACGACACGCTCCCCCATGTGATCGTGGGAGGGGTCCGGGTCCGGATGACTTTTTAGGGGGTGGTTGTCGTTCGTTCGTTCAACAGAGGAGTCGAAACCATGTGCGCAGTCGAGGTTCAGGCAACAGCCGGATCGGCCACTGGGGAGCGGGACATCTATCCTCCTCCGCCCGAGCTCGCCCGTAAGGCCCACATCAGTTCCTTCGAGCAGTACAAGCAGATGTACCAACGTTCGATCCAGGACCCGGAGGGTTTCTGGTCGGAGATCGCGGATACATTCTACTGGCAGCAGCGCTGGACGAAATTCCGAGAATGGGATTTCAAGGACGCCATCTCCATCAAGTACTTCATCGGAGGCAAGACCAACATCACCTACAACGCGCTCGACCGGCACCTGGACACGCGCGGCGATCAGGTCGCCATCCTCTGGGAGGGTAACGCCCCTGGCGAAGAGGCCAGGCTGACCTACCGGGAGCTGCACCGGGAAGTATGCAAGTTCGCCAACGTGCTCAAGAGCAAGGGCGTCAAGCGTGGCGACCGCGTCTCCATTTACATGCCCATGGTCAAGGAGCTGGCCATTGCCATGCTGGCCTGCGCCCGCATCGGAGCTATCCATTCGATCGTGTTCGGCGGTTTCAGCCCCGAGTCGCTGGCCGACCGCATCGTGGACTCCGGCTGCAAGGTGCTGATCACCACCGACGGCGTGTTCCGCGGCTCCAAGGCGGTGACGCTCAAGGCCAACGCAGACGAGGCCATGGAGCGGGCCGCCCAGAAGGGCGTGGAAGTCACGGCCTGCATCGTCGCGGAGCGCGTGGGCGCCAGCAAGCTGCCCATCACCATGAAGCCCAAGCGCGACGCCTGGTGGCACGAGCTGATGGCCCATGCCTCGCCCGATTGTGCGCCCGAATGGATGGACGCGGAAGATCCCCTGTTCATCCTGTACACCTCCGGCTCGACCGGCAAGCCCAAGGGTGTGCTGCACAGCATTGGCGGTTACATGGTTTATGTCGCCACTACCTTCAAGTACATCTTCGATTACCAGGACAGCGACATCCACTGGTGCACCGCTGACATCGGCTGGGTGACCGGCCATTCCTACATCGTCTACGGTCCGCTGTGCACCGGCGCGACCACGGTCATGTTCGAAGGCGTGCCCACCTACCCGGACGCCGGCCGTTTCTGGGACGTGGTGGACAAGTACAAGGTCACCATTTTCTATACCGCTCCGACGGCCATTCGGGCGCTGATGCGCGAAGGCGAGGAGCATCCCAACAAGCGCAAGCTGACGAGCCTGCGCATCCTCGGCTCCGTCGGCGAACCCATCAACCCGGAGGCGTGGCGCTGGTATCACCGCGTGATCGGGAAGGGACGCTGCCCCATCGTAGACACCTGGTGGCAGACGGAGACGGGCGGTATCCTGATTACGCCTCTTCCAGGCGCCATTCCCCAGAAGCCGGGCTCAGCGACTCTGCCCTTCTTCGGCGTCAAGCCGGTCGTGCTCACGCCCGAAGGGCAGCGCATCGAGGGGCCGGGCACGGGCGTGCTGTGCATCGAGGAGCCCTGGCCGGGAATGATGCGCACCGTCTACGGCCAGCATGAACGGTTCCGCGAAACCTACTTCACCCACTACAAAGGGCTCTACTTCACTGGCGACGGTTGCCGCCGTGACGAGGACGGTTACTACTGGATCACCGGCCGTGTGGACGATGTGATCAACGTCTCGGGCCACCGCATGGGGACGGCCGAAGTGGAGAGCGCCCTGGTCGCCCACCCGTCAGTCGCCGAGGCGGCCGTCGTCGGCTTCCCGCATCAGATCAAGGGTCAGGGCATCTATGCCTACGTCACGCTCAAGGCGGGCCAGCAGTACACGGACGAGCTCAAGAAGATGCTTGTCTCGCACGTGCGGGCGACCATCGGTCCGATTGCCACGCCGGACGTGATTCACTGGGCCCCGGGTTTGCCCAAGACCCGTTCCGGCAAGATCATGCGCCGCATCCTGCGCAAAATCGCCGAGGGTGAGCCGGAGCAGATCGGCGACGTCACCACCCTGGCCGATCCCAGCGTCGTGGAGCAGCTCATCCGCAACAAGTAACCCCCTCCATACCCCCCGCACAAGCAACGGCAGGCGGCCGCGACATCCGCGCCGCCTGCCGGATTCTTCAGAGAAGACGAAGCAATCGAGGAATTCTATGAGTCACGAAAAGGCACAAACAGCACAAAAGGACAGAAGAACATCGCGTGTGCTGTAGAGTGCCTGTCTCTATTGTGTGTTTTCCAGTGGCAACTCTTTCATGGGGTTGGGGCTCGGGTTCCGGTCAGCGCCTCGACGTGGGCCAGGGCGCTCTCGGCGGAGGCTTGCAGGTCGTAGCCGCCCTCGAGGATGCTGACCAATCTGCCGGCGCAGGACTCCTCGGCGACCGTCATGGCCTGAACCGTCATCCAGCCGAACATCTCCGTGCTCAGCTCAATCTGGGCCAGCGGATCGTCTCGATGTGGATCAAAACCTACGCAGACGAGCAGGAACTCCGGGCGGAAAGCGCGCAAAGCGGGTAACAGCCGTTCCTCGAAGGCCACACGGTAATCCTCGTCGTCGGCACCCGGCATCATGGGGGCGTTTACCGTCGCGCCCAAGCCCGGGCCGATCCCTTGCTCCCACTCGAAACCCGTTCCCGGGAACAACGTGTTGGGGTGTTGGTGGATGTTGCAGACCAGCACGTCTGCCTCTCGCTCGAAGTGGTGCTGCGTGCCGTTGCCGTGGTGGACGTCCCAGTCGAGGATGGCCACCCGGTTGAGTCCATGGCAGGACCGCAGATGTTCAGCCGCGATGGCGACGTTGTTGAAGTAGCAGAACCCCATGGCCTGGTCTTCCTCGGCGTGGTGCCCCGGCGGGCGTACCGGACAGAAGGCGTTTCGCACCCTGCCGGCCATCACCGCGTCCACGGCATCCAACACGCCCCCTACGGCCAGCCGGGCGATGTCGAAGGTCACCGGACTCAGCGGGCACTCGGGCGTATCGATGTGAGGGTTACCTCGGGCGCAGGCTTCCCGGAAATGCCGGATGTAATCCGGGTCGTGGACACGCTCAATGGCGGCGAGATCCGCCTGTCGGGGTTCGATGAGCGTGAGTTGCTGTAGAAGGTTCCGGGTTCGCAGGGCCGCATGAATCGCCCGCAGCCGGTCCGGCCGCTCGGGATGGAGAGGTCCGGTGGCATGCTCAAGATACCGAGACGACCACACCAGACCTGTGCCACACCCGTTCACGCGCCGCCACCTGCACCATTGACCATCTGGTCCACAGGGAAAAGCGCCTGCAACAACTCACCCGTTGCCACGCCTACGAAATCCACGCCGGCCCCGGTTACCGCGTCGCGAAGGTCCGCGGCACAGCTCGTGCCAAGCACGGCCGTCCCGGGTACCAGCCACAACACGACCTTTCCCACCCGGATCAACTGCCGCTGTCGTCTCATGCATCGTCTCCATTTCACGGATTGCACGCGCCTCTCAACGGGCTCGCGGTGCAAGGTTAAGCATTGGCACGGGCCGTGCCAAGAGCAGGGCAGGTGGACGTGACCGACCCCTCACGAGGCCTTCTCCTCCACAAGGGAGCCCGCAGGTGAGGGGTGGTCAAGGAACAGTTGAAATCCCTCTGTGTGAATGGATTGACCCCCATTACTTCAACGAAATCCGTCTACAATCAGCCTCAAACGCCAGCCAACGGAGATCGGAGCGGCGCATAATCCGTGGACGCTTCGGGCTCCGATAAGTGAGCTGAGAAACGACAACACGAGAACTGGCTGCGGGCTAACCCGCAGGAGCTGTGTCTGATGACTCAAACGTCAATCGTGGACCCATCAACGGCTGCCCCCGGTCGCGATCTGGAACCCCTGTTCGCCCCGCAATCGATCGCGGTCGTCGGCGCATCGCGGACGCCCAAGTCCGTAGGGAACGACATTCTGCGCAACCTGGTGTTTGGCGGCTACACCGGGGTGGTCTACCCGATCAATCCGAAGACCAAGAGTATCCTGGGTATTCGGTGCGTGCCGAACATCTCGGCCATCGATGATCATGTGGATCTGGCCGTCATCATCGTGCCGGCACCGGCGGTTGAGCCGATCGTGGTCGCCGCGGCCGACAAGGGCACGAAGCACTTTGTGGTCATCTCGGCCGGGTTCAAGGAGATTGGGGGCGAAGGCGTCGAACGTGAAAAGCGGCTGCGCGCGGTGGCCCGCGAGCGAGGGCTATCCATTCTGGGCCCGAACTGCCTGGGCATCATCAACACGGACCCGACAGTCCGGATGAACGCGGCTTTTGGGCGGGAGATGCCAGCAACCGGTTCCCTCGGGCTGATTTCCCAGAGTGGTGCGCTGGCCGCTTCGCTGTTGGATTACGCGTCCGGGCGCGCCATCGGGTTTTCGCGCTTCGTGAGCTTTGGCAACAAGGCCGACATCAGCGAGGTCGACCTGCTCAAGTCGATCGCCGCTGACCCGAACACCAAGGTCATCCTCATGTACATCGAGGATCTGACCAACGGAAGGGCCTTTGTGGAAACCGCCTACGAGATCACCCACGGCCCGAATCCCAAACCCATCCTGGCCATCAAGACCGGGCGGACACCCCAGGGGGCGGCGGCGGCCGCTTCCCATACCGGCTCGATGGCCGGCTCGGACGAGGTCTATGATGCGATCATGACCCAGGCGGGGGTGGTTCGGGTGGAGAGCGTCGAGGACCTGTTCGACTACGCGGACATCTTCGCTGATCCGGTGATGCCGGAAGGACGGCGGACGGCCATCATCACGAATGCCGGCGGGCCGGGTATCATGGCCACCGACGCCTGCATCCGCTATGGAATGCAGCTCTCCAAGTTCCAGGAATACACCGTCAAGTCGCTGAAATTCCAGATGCCCGCGACCGGGAGCCTCAAGAATCCCGTCGATGTGATCGGTGACGCGAAGCACGATCGCTACCGCGCCGCCCTCGATGCGGTGATGGCTGATGAGAACGTGGACCAGGTGATGGTGCTGGTCACGCCCCAGTCGATGACCAACGTCGGTCCGATCGGCGAGGTCATCGGAGAAACCAAGGGCTTCTGCAACAAACCGCTTACCGCCTGCATGATGGGGCTGGTAGACGTCCGGGAGGGCGTGCAGGCCCTGCACCGGTACGGCGTGCCGACCTATTCGTTCCCCGAGAACGCGATGCGGGCCATGGCCGCCAAATGCCGGTTCGCGGAGTGGGTGCGCTCGCCGATGAGCAATTTCCGCAGCTATGACGTTGATGAAGCCGCGGTGGATCGTCTCCTGGACGAGGAGCTCGCCGCCGGCCGGACCCAGATCGTCGAGCTCAAGGCGCTGGAGGTGTTCCGGCACTACGGCTTCTCTCTGGTACCGTACGAGCTGGCACGCACGGCCGACGAGGCCGCCGCCGCGGCTGCCCGCATCGGCTTCCCGGTGGTCATGAAGATTTCCGGTCCCAAGATTCTGCACAAGACTGATGTGGGCGGGGTCAAGCTGAACCTCCGCGACGAGGCCGCGGTCAAGGCGGCGTACAATGCCATGATCGCTTCCGTCCGGCAGAAGATGGGCACTGGCGTCGAAATCTGGGGCGTGCTCATTCAGAAGATGCTGCCTTCCGGCAAGGAGACGATTCTGGGCATGAGCCGCGACGAGCGGTTCGGCCCGCTGATCATGTTCGGCCTGGGTGGTATCTACACCGAGGCGCTCAAAGACGTGTCGTTCCGGCTGGCTCCCATCCGGGAGAACTCGGCCAACGTCATGGTGCGCAGCATCCGCGCATACAAGCTTCTGGAGGGCGTCCGCGGCGAGCCGCCCTCGGATACGCCGGCCATCGCCGATGCCCTGTGCCGGCTCTCGCAACTGGTGACTGAACATCCACGCATCAAGGAGCTCGACATCAACCCGCTGATCGTCTATGCCGAAGGCAAGGGCGCGATCGTGGCCGATGCTCGAATCATCCTTTCGGAGAAGTGATCCATGGCTGGAAACTGGCGGGAACGTTACGCGGATAAAATTGTGCCGGCGGCTTTCGCGGCCAAGAAGATACGACCGGGCGATCGGGTCTTCATCGGTTCAGCCTGTGGCGAGCCGCAGGCGCTGGTGCGGGCCATGGTGCAGGCCGGCGAGAAGCTCGCGGATACGGAAATCGTGCACGTGCTGACACTGGGCGTGGCTCCCTATGCCGACCCCAAGTACGCGCCCCATTTCCGGGCGAATGCCTTCTTCATCGGCGCCGGTGTGCGCGGAGCGGTCAACGAGGCGCGGGCGGACTACACGCCGATCTTCCTGTCTCAGGTGCCCCGGCTGTTCAAATCGCATTCTGTGCCCATCGATGTGGCCCTCATCATGGTCAGCCCGCCCGATGAGCACGGCTTCTGTAGTCTCGGCGTATCGGTGGACATCACCAAGGCGGCGGCCGAATCAGCCAAGCTGATCATCGCCCAGGTGAACGCGCATATGCCCTATTCGCTGGGCGACTGCTTTGTGCACGTGAACCAGATCAGTTACCTGGTGGAGCACGACGAGCCACTGATCGAGTTCCCCTCCACCGGCCAGACGGACGATTCGATTCACCAGATTGCATCGCATATCGCCCGCCTGGTGCCGGATGGTTCCACTCTCCAACTGGGCATCGGGCGCATCCCTGACGCTGTGCTGGACTCGCTAGCCCATAAGAACGACCTGGGGATCCATACCGAGATGTTTTCGGATGGAGTGATGCGGCTGGCCCGCGCCGGCGTGATTACCGGCAAGTACAAGCGACTGCACAAGGGTAAGATTGTGGGCAGTTTCGCGGCCGGCAGCCATGAGCTGTTCCGGTTTCTGCACGAGAATCCGCAGATCGAGATGCACCCTTCCGATTACACGAACGATCCGTTCATCATCAGCCAGCACGACAATATGGTGGCGATCAACGCGGCCCTGGAAGTGGATCTCACCGGCCAGGTGTGCGCCGACTCGATCGGCCAGCAGTTCTACAGCGGCATCGGAGGCCATGCGGACTTCATCCGGGGCGCCGCCCTGGCCAAGAACGGCAAGCCGATCATTGCCCTGCCGAGTACGGCGCGCGGTGCGAACGGTCAGCTTCGCTCGCGGATCACGCCTGTGCTGCAGGAAGGCGCCGGTGTGGTCACCACGCGGGGCGATACCCACTACGTGGTTACTGAATATGGCGTGGCCTATCTTCACGGCCGATCTATGCGGGAACGCGCCATGTCGCTGCTGGGCGTCGCGCATCCGGACTTCCGCGCGGACCTGCTGCACGCGGCCAAGCATCGCCGGATCGTGTACCCCAACCAGATCATGCCCCCGGTCCGGCAGCCTTACCCGGCCCATCTCGAAACCAGCACCACCTTGCGGGACAACAGCGTGGTGACTATCCGCCCGATCCGCGCCGACGACGAGCCGCGGATCAAGGAGATGTTCTACTCCTTCAGCGAGCAGACCGTCTATCTGCGGTTCCATGCTGTTCTTAAATCTATGCCGCATAACAAGTTGCAGGTCTTCTGCAACGTGGACTACGATACGGAGATGGCTTTGGTGGCCACCATCGGCCAACCCGGCGATGAGGACATCATCGGCGTAGGCCGTTACATGTCCGACCCGTCCAAGACCAGCGCAGAGATGGCCTTCTCCGTGCGTGACGACTGGCAGCGGAAGGGCCTGGGCACGCTGCTGTTCCGCCGGCTGCTGGAGATCGGGCAACAGTTCGGAATTCGGCGCTTCACGGCCGAAGTCCTCGTCGAAAACAGCGGCATGCTGAAAATCTTCCACCGCTCCGGTCTGAGCATAGAAACGTCGACGGAGAGTGGCGTAGTCCACGTGGTCATGACGTTACCGGATCAGCCGCAGGAACGGCCACCCGCCAAGGCCGTCCAGCCGCAGCCAGTCTGAGGACGCATCATTATCGTCTTTACCAGCCCATGAGCGGTGTCCCCCCCGTTTATGGGCTGCCTTTTCGCGCTGATCGTTGGGACGAGGCCGTCATCTAAGGTACGATGCGGTCATGGCCTTGTCTGCGACCCAGCCGGCGGTGCTTCTCGTCCGTGGCATCCGTGCCATTGTTCTCGATCTCGATGACACGCTCTACCCGGAGCGGTCTTTTTGCTTGAGCGGATTTGATGCGGTGGGGCAGTGGCTTAGGCAGCGCCTGGACTGCCCGATCGATCCGGTCGTCCGGATGCGCGAGCTGTTCGCTTCCGGCGAGCGGGGTCACATCTTCGATCGCCTGCTCGAGGAGATCCGCTGTGAGCCGTCGGCCGAGTTGATCGCGGAGATGGTCGCTTGTTATCGGACTCATGGCCCGGCAATTCAGCTCTTCGACGATGCTGAGGCGGCACTGGAGCGATGGAAAGGCAGATTCCGGCTGGGGCTGATCTCTGATGGTCCGCTGGTCATGCAACAAAACAAAGCTCGCTGCCTGGGTCTCTACGAGCGGCTGGACCGCATCGTGCTGACGGATGAGTGGGGCTCTGAGTACTGGAAACCCCATCCACGGGCTTTTGAGTTGATCGAGTCGGAATTCGGCTGCCGGGGGAACTCCTGTCTCTACGTGGCCGACAATCCGTGCAAGGATTTCATTGCTCCCAGCCGGCTGGGCTGGCAAACCATCTGGCTCAGGCGGCCAGGTGGGCTGTATTGCCACGCCCCCGTTCCCCCTGGGGGCCGGCCCGACCATGAGCTCACGACGCTGCGGCATCTTGACGTAAGCTTTTGATTAGTCTACAAGTTGGCCTTGATTGGGAGGCTCGGTGGGCGGGAAGCCGCGGGGTGGAGTGCGATCCCCGTGGGGCAAGGAGAGGGTGCGAAAGCATTCGGCGGGGAAACTCTGACGGTGTAACGGGTACGGCTGTCCTCGTGTTCCGGTAGCGCGTTCAGCGGAAATCCTCCCCTTACAGGCAGAATTCTGGGGAGGCCGGGATCGCAGCGAACTCTGTGAGCATTCGGAACATAAGACTGCATGAGAGCCCGAGAAAGCTGCCGGAGGGGTTTGGGCTTACAGTATCTCCTGGCCCTTCGATCTCAACCGGGCTCCGGCGAGATGCCGATAACTAGTCGTCAATAGTAGACTTGGGCGCTGCGATGGCCGCGGCGGGTGGAAGAGTGGGCCTTCGAGCTCGACAGGTTTCCATGCGATCATACGACAAGATGATCACACCGGGACGGCATTGGATCCGCGGGTTGGTCTGGGTCCCGCTCCTGTGCACCGGCTGTGTATCAGCGTGGTGGAACTCCTTTCTCGATCCGTCGGCGGTCGGTAACTACCGTGACAGCGAAGTGATCGAGATCCAGAGTAGTATCAGTCTGCGCGACCAGCCTGCGGGTGTTCCGGGAGCCGCCGACCCCATTCCCGAGGATCTCGTGGCGTACGTGGAGGAGTACCGCATCGGTCCTGGGGATGCGCTGGTGATCCGTTTGCTGGACTTCCTCCAGCTCGGTGCCGAAACCGAGCTCACCCTGATCGTGGATGAACTCGGCTCCATCAATATGCCCCAGCTTGGGCTCATTCATATCGAAGGCCTTTCGGCGCCAGAAGCGCAGCAGGAAATCATCGAGCAGGCGAAAGCGGCCGGCATTTACCTGGAGGAGGACAAACCGGCGGTGACGGTACAGGTCGTCGGCGCCCAGCAGCGTCTGTTTCATGTCGGCGGCTCGGTCCCCCAACCGGGCAGCTACACCATTCCCCGACCGGACTTCCGTCTTCGCGAAGCCATTAATCTGGCCGGCGGATTGGATCCATCCATTAAGACTGTATACGTTCAGCGCAACGCTCCTCGCCAGAAAAAGGTACGGGAGCGAAGCCTGCTCCCTGAGCCGGCCCCGGCGGATCTGCTGCCCGCAGATGCCCCTCTACCGGCTGGGCCGCCCGTCACGCCTGTTACCTTGGCTGAACTGGGCCAAGGGGGTGGGCAGCAACCCAACCCGGTGACGGAACCAGGGTCGTCGATAGCTCTGCCGCCCGACCAGGCCGAACGCGAGTTGATCGAAGCAGTAGCCCCGGGCACGAACCAACCATCGGAGCGATCCACGCAGGCCCCGCAGACCCCAGTGGGGACCGAAACCCCCCCAGCGACTTCCATGCCGACGTGGATCTATGTCAACGACCGGTTTGTCGAGGTTCGACCGACGACACCGGCTACGGCGCCGGCTGACCCAGCGGCGCCGACCGTGCAAGATGAGCCGACGCCTGCATTGCCGGCAATTCACGGTCCAGAAGCTGAGCCAGTGGAATGGGAAGAGTTGGCCGATGGGGCTGAGCAGCGGATCATCCGTATTCCTGCGGAGAAGCTTCGCAACGGCGAGACGAACTATGACCTCGTGATCCGTCACCAGGACTGGATCAGGGTGGATCCTGGCCCGGTGGGGGTGTTCTATTTGACCGGACAGGTGCAACGGCCAGGAACGTACAACTTTGTGGGTGAGCAGATTACCTTGCGTCAGGCGATTGCCTCTGCCGGCGGCCTGGGACCGCTGGCCTGGCCGACGCGCTGCTCAATCACCCGGCGGATCGACGAAAATCGTGAGGAGCTGCTGCAGCTCGACCTGGCCCGCATCCTGGAAGCCAAGGATCCTGATTTTTACCTCAAACCCAACGATCTGATCGACGTAGGAACCCATGCGATCGCTCCGCTGCTGCTCACGATCCGCAATTCGCTGCGCTTAACGTACGGTTTTGGGTTCGTGTATGACCGGAATTTCGCAGATATGGACGCCTACTTTCCGCAGCAGAACCCTAGGGAACGACGTCGTGCACTGCTGTCGCAGCGATTCCCGGGCCTCTTCCCCTGATGAGGTTGCGCTGCGCTGGGAGAGCCGTTTTTGTGGGGGGCGGGGGAAAAACGGCCTTGCCGGATCGGTCGTGGCACGGAATTTGGAATGCCAAACGGATACCCAACAGGACGGAGCTGGTGGACGCCGGCAGTGGCGATACAGGCTGCGGTGCTGATACTGCTGCTGGGCTTCCACTATCGTCACGTGCTCACGCGCCTGGAGTACATCTGGCGCAATAACGGGGACTGGTCCCACGGCTTCATCATTCCTTTGTTCAGCCTGTACTACCTCTATTCTCAGCGTCATCGTATGCCGGTGAATCTGGCGGATCACAGCGTCAGTTCGCGGCTCGCCGGACTGGGGTTGCTGGCCCTCGCTTTCTGCACCTACGCGGGCAGCACTTTCTATCAGACCGAGTACCCTAAGCAGGTGGCGCTGGTGATCAGCATCATGGGGGTGGTGCTGGTGGTCTGCGGATGGCCGATGGCCCGCTGGAGCTGGTTCGCGATTGCTTTCCTCGTCTTCGCGCTGCCGCTGCCCGAGCGGTTCTATGTACAGATGACCATGCCCCTGCGCTTCATCGCGGCTCAAGTCTCCGCGGGGGCCCTGTCGGTGCTGATCCCGGATATGCTGGCCGAAGCCCAGGGGGCGGTCGTCGACTATGCCTTCAAGGGCCGCGCCGGTACCCTGGATATCGAACAGGCGTGCAGCGGCATCCGTCTGATGATGACCATGATGGCTCTGGGCGTAGCCATGGCCTTTATCAACGAACGCCCGATGTGGCAGCGCCTGGTGATGATTCTCTCGGTGGTGCCCATTGCGGTATTCTGTAACGTCATTCGCGTGACCACGACCGGCGTTTTCTACGTGCTGGGTTATGAGGATCTGGCTCGGGGCTCCTGGCACATGCTGCTGGGGCTGGGCATGCTGTTTGTCGCATTCGCCCTCTACGGAGGGATTTCCTACATTCTGAGCCATCTGGTCGTGGAAGGTGAAGCCGATGAGCTTCCCGCCCGCGAGATGGTCACGGGAGGCGTGGTGGAATGACCACCGTACCGGTAACCGTCCAGGAACGAATTCCCATGCCCGTCAGCTACGCGGCGGGACGCCCGGCAGCCGGTGGTCCGGCGACCGGTCTGTCGGTCGGTGATCTGATCCGGGTGTTGCGCCAGCGCATGTTCCTGATTCTGTTCGTCTGGTTCTTCCTGACCGGGGTGACCGGCGCGGTTACCTATTACCTGTTGAAGAACCACGAGTCCTACCGGGCGCAGACGTTTGTCCAGGTGGTGTCCCCTCAGCCCAAGGCGCCCATGAACTGGCAATCCCAGTACACGCCCGTGGAGCTGATGAACCGCTATTTGGCCGACGAAGCACAGCGCATCAAGAGCGACGAAGTTCTGGATGCGGCTCTCGCTGACGCCGGTGTGATGGAGACGGAATGGTACAAAGGCGAGTCGAACAAGAGCGAGCTGCTGCAACAACTCAAGAACGAGCTCAGCGTGCGACCGGTCCCGGATACGAGTTATTTGGCGATCAGCTTTGCGACCCGCAACAAAAGAGATGCTCCGCGCATCATTAATACGGTTATCCTCAAATACTTGGGCAAAATGGAGGAACTGTCGCGCGGCAGTTACCGCAAAGAGTTGGCGGATTACAGGAAAGAAGAGCAGCGGCTGCGCAACCAGATTGAGGAGATCCGGCGTCAGAAACAGACCTTCATTACAGAATCGATCGGCGTCCCCGGCGCGACCGAAGGCTTGAACGTCGCTGGCGAACAGTGGCGGGCGCTGGCCACCGAGACGACCCAACTTGAAGCGGACATGCTCCAGTTGCAGGCCGCCTGGGAGAATATCCGCAGCCTGGATGCCACGCAGATGGTGATCAGCCCCCAGATGCGGGCCATGATTCAGGCGGACCCCCAGGTTGCCATGATGAACAACAATCTGCTGGGCCTGGGCATGCAGCAGCAGACCCTGGCCGCACGGTTCGGGCCGAACCATCGTGCGGTCAAGAGTTTGGCCACTGAGATCGCGGCGATGGAGGAGAAGCTGGATGAGGTGCTCCGTCAGAAGGAGGATGAGATCCGCCAATATCAGTTCAGCTCGGCGGAGACGGCTTACCTGAATGCTGCCCAGGCCAAGCTGGCGATGGACGAGCGCCTGATCGAAGCAGAGGCCGCGCAACGCGATCTGGATGCCAAGCTGGCCCACTTCCGCGGTCTCGAAGAAGAGCAGCTTATGCTCGAGGATCAGTACAAACGGGTAGCAGACTACACCTATCAGCTTGCTCTGGTTACCGAAAGCGACGAAGTCGTTCAGGTCCGGCAGATGGGGCCCGCTCAGGAGCCGCTGAATCGCAGCTTCCCGTTGTGGGAGCTCAACATGCCAGTGGGCAGCTTTCTGGGGCTGCTTCTGGGCATTGGTCTGGCCTTGCTCCTGGAGCTGGCTGATACCTCCATCCGGACAACGCGTGACGTCGTGCGGCACGTTCACATTCCCATCCTCGGCACCGTCCCCGATCTGGACGATGAGGAGGTCCCCATCGAGCAGATCGAGCTGGCCACCCATTTCGCGCCGCGGTCCATGATCGCGGAGGCGTTCCGGGCCGTGCGCACGAACCTGCTGCTGAGCTCGCCGGCCGAGCGCCAGAGAACGGTATTGGTGACCAGCGCCAGGCCCGAGGAAGGCAAGACGACCATCGCCGCCAACCTGGCCATCGCCATCGGGCAGAGCGGGCGTCGGGTGCTGCTGGTAGATGCAAACTTTCACCGACCGATGCTGCATCAGCTCTTTCCCAAGGCCAACCGCGAGGGCTTGAGCAACATTCTGATCGGTCGCGGCAAGCTCGAGGAGTTGGTCAGCCCCACCGATCTACCCAATCTCGACGTGCTGACCTGCGGCCCCATTCCGCCCAACCCGACGGAACTGCTGACCAGCAAGTACATGGTGGATCTGGTGAGCCTGGCCGCCGACCGCTATGACCAGGTGATCTTCGATGGCCCGCCGGTGCTTCTGGTCAGCGACGCCCTGGTGCTCGCCGGCACATTGGATGGCGTGATCCTGGTCTGCCGGGCCAAGGCCAGCTCACGCGGCGTCGTCCAGCGGGCCCGCGATCAGCTGGAGCGCGTCAACGGCCGGATCTTCGGCGCGGTGCTCAACGCGGCCCGCGTCAGCCGCGGCGGTTACTTCCGCGAGCAGATCCGCACCTACTACGATTATCAGCCGGAAGAGG
>BTUC01000093.1:0-19709 GCA_045863575.1 Phycisphaerae bacterium | reverse complement strand
ATCGACCGAACACCGAAAGCAACGAGCCGCGGGCTTCAGCCCGCGCGGCCGCTCGACCGGGAGAACGGCACCTTACGCTTTACTCCTGTGACATGACGGCCGGCTTGATGGCGAAATCAGGCGACTTGGCGGCCGCCGCCGCCAGTGTCATCCCGACACACATGCACGTCGCGGCGATGATGCCCGCAACCCGTTCCAGCCGATGCCGAGAGTTCATAGATCCTCCGCGTCCTTCTCCCCTGGAACCCAAGATCACATGCATCCAGTCCTGCAGGCTGAGACCTCATATTCCGGTTCGTGCAGCCTTTACCCCCGCGCGGCCGCTCGAACCGGGAGAACGGCGCTTTACCATTTATTCGTTTGGAAGGTTGACGTGGATTTGCGGCCGATCGCCGTCGTAGCGGACCGCCTCCCGCGGAACGGGGACATAGGGATCGCTGGGCAGGTCCGTCGCATACCACAGGTTCACCAGGATGAGCGCGACCAGGAGCAGGTCAACGAGCCACGGCAGATAACGCCTCCGGCGATGGAGCCTGTCAGGTCCCTCTGTCTCTACGTGCAGGCGAGGCCGCGTGAGTCTGACAGCATGCAGGCTGGAAGCCCGCGCCACAAGGGGGCCGGTTCGGCTATAGTAGCGGCCCATGGGCAAGCGGATCTGGGCGCGGTCATGACCGGCGGCTCCGGGGGTCAGGCTTGATGATGCGAGGTTTATGGTTGTGGGTGGCGTTTCTCTGCTTCATCGCTCCGCAAGCGCGCGGGCAGAGTCTGACGCCCACGGTTCCGCCGGCGCGGGCCCTGGGTCCATCACCGACGTTTCCGGCGGGGCTGCGGGCCGGCGACGCGGTGGCCATCGTGGCCCCGGCCGGGCCGCTGGAGCGGGGGCGCATCGAACTGGCCGCCCGGCGACTGGCGGACATGGGCCTGCGCGTGCGCGTGCCCGACGACCTCTACCGCCAGCGCGGCTACCTGGCCGGCGAGGACGAGGTGCGCGCGGCCGAACTCATGGCCGCGTTTCGCGATCCGGACATCAAGGCCATCTTCCCCGGGTCCGGCGGATACGGCAGCATGCGCATTCTCGACCGGGTGGAGTACGATGTCATCGCACGCAACCCCAAGATTCTCCACGGGTTCAGCGACATCACGGCCCTGCACCTGGCCATTCAGAAGAAGACCGGGCTGGTGACGTTCCATGGGCCGGTCATCGCCTATGGACTGGGCAGCCGCGACAACCTCACGGACTTCTCGGCCCGGTACTTCCGGCGGGCGCTATGGCTGGCCCCATCGGCAGAGTGGATCGCCGGTGAGTTGCCGGGCGGGTTCCTGTACGAGGTGCCAGCCCAGGCCGGCGGCGTGCGCATGATCGCGCCGGGCCGGGCCCGCGGCCGTCTGACCGGCGGTAATCTTTCGCTGGTGTGCGCGCTGATGGGCACGCCCTATGAAATCGAGACAGACGGGCGCATCCTCTTTCTGGAGGATGTCAACGAAGAGCCCTACCGTATCGACCGGATGCTGGCCCAGCTTCGCCTGGGCGGCAAGCTCGAGCGGCTGGCCGGCGTCGTTGTGGGCAAGTTCACGGGATGCGAATCGGTACGTGCGGTGAGCCTCTCCGTCGAGCAGGTATTCACCGATTACTTTGCCGGGCTGCCCGTGCCGGTGCTGGCGGACTTCCCCGCGGGGCATTTCACATACCACGCTACACTGCCCATGAACGCGCTGTACGAGATCGACGCCGACGCCGGCAGCGTGCGGCTGCTGGAAGAACCCGTCCGCCCCACGGCCACCACCCCGGCCGCGGACTGAGGCAGGCCGGCCGCTACAGGGACTGCCACACATCTCCGCACAGGTCAAGCACGTACGCCACCCAGGCTTCAGACCGCCACGGGCTCTGGCGCGTTCACGTGGCAGGCCTGAGCGAGCCGGGAGACGAGATCGTCCAGACCGGTCTGGAAGCAGCGTTCCACCCAGCCGCGCTGGGCCTCGCCGACGGCCGCGTGGGCCTTCGAGCCTTCGACGCAACCCTGGCCGGGAATACTCACCTCGTACTCGCACTCCACCGTGTCGATACCGCGAGCCCGGAAGTACATCAGCACGTAGGCATCTTCACTGAGCGTGAATTTATAAAAGCGCACACCCTTCTGGTGCGGCGGTGCGGTGGAATGGAAATCGTGCTGCGACGTAAACGCGGCCAGGCTCTCATAAACCCCGGCCAGCACCTCCTCCGCAAAGACTTCGAATTTCCGGACGCTGGCCTCGCGGAGCGAATCGACGCGCTTGGCGAACTGCTGTTGCCACTGATCCATGTGAGCGACCCCCTTACTGGCGGCGTCCCCCCGGCCCCGGTGCCCCTGCGGCGCCTGTCAATATGGGCAAAGTCGTAAACGCCACGCAATGACGTACGATATGCGGCTCGAAAGCGTCAAACCTGCTATAGACTCTAAAACATTCCTTCCCTGGACGCGGGCAACCGAGCCTTTATCGGACGGAAAAAACAACGCCATTCGGACCACGCTCGGTTCGATGAGATATCGTAGGTTACCCAGGTTGCCGTGCCGGCATGGCCGGCGGCCAGGCGGTACGCGTTGAAGGGTCGTCCGAGAACCGAACGCTCACAGGATGCAGCGCACGACAGACCAAATACCGAGCCTGTCCCTGCCGCCGGACGATGGAACCATCGGCCGCGCGTTGGCGGACGTGGAAACCCGGCTGGCCGCCTGGGCCGCGGCCATGACCACCGCGCAGTCGTCCCTGGTCAGCCTGGCCCAGCGCGAGCCTGTACCACCGGCTGTGAACCCTGCACATCCGGAAGCTGACCGCCCGGAGGAGCAATCAGCAGCCGCCGAGACGGAAACGGGCAACCCGGCACAACCCCAGCGTGCTCCGACATCAGCGGAGGGCTTCGTGCCGCCACTCGGGGATGAGCAGAACGGCGAGCCCGCCAATCCGGAGCCAGGCACGGACCTGATGGTCAGCGCACCGGGCCCCGCCGTCCTGGACACGACTCCTGTCGCACAGGAGCCCGAGCCGGCGGTGGTCGCCGCCATTGAGGACGTGACTGCGGAAGCATCCGCAAACGCCGCTGAAACGCCGGTGGAAGACGACGATGAAGCCCTGCTGGCTTCGCTGGATGAAGAGACCGCCAAGGCCATTCGCGTCATGCGCCGCCTGACATTTGAAAAGAAGAAGGTACGCGAACTGCTCGAGGAGTACCGGCAGACGCAAGCCAAGCCGACGCCAGGTGAAGGCAGGAAGAAGTCGTGGTGGACGAGGGGATCAAGATGAGTCGAGCCAGGAATGAAGCCGTCCGTCCTGAAGCCGCACAGTCAGGCGAACCCGCCCCAGTGGACGTCGGGCAGCTCGAGGCCATGGGCCGGGAGGTCATCGCGGCCATGCAGTCGCTGCGCGAGTTGCTCGAAGCCAGGGCCGGGGCACTGGACGCCTGCCGGTCAGCGCTGGAGGAGTACCACCAGCAGCTCGCCCAGGAGCGCCAGGACTTCCAACAGCAGGAGCACCAGGCCTGCGAGCGTCTGGAGCAGCGCCAGGCCGAGATCGCCGCCCGCGAGCAGGAGTGCCAGCAGCTCGAGAAGACGCTACAGGAGCGCACCGCAAGCTGCGCACAGCAGGCCGAGGCCTTGCAGCAGAAGCAGCAGGAGGTCGAGGCGGCAATCCAGTCTGTGCAGGCCCGCCAGAAGGAGCTCGGTGATCAGGCCACCGCCCTGAACCAGCGCGAAGGTCGGCTGGCCGAGGAGAAGAACGGCCTCACCGCCCAGCTCACCGCCATCGAGCAGGAGCGCTCGCGCTTGCAGGGACTCGAACAGACGCTCACCACCACCTCGCGCCAATTGGAACAGGACCGGGCGGCTTACGACCAGCGACAGACCGAGGTGGCTGCCTCGGAGGCCCAGCTCAAGCGCAAGGTCGAGCAGCTCCGTCAGGAGCAGGAGCTCTTCGCCGGCCAGCGGGCACAGCTCGATGGTGAATTCGCCGAGTGCCGCCAGCGTGACGCCGAATTGACCCGGCTGGCGGAGTCACTGGAGCAACAGCGGCAGGAACTCCAGGCCCAGCAGAACCAGGTCGCCGGCCTGCGCCAGGAGTGGGAAACCCGCATGCGCGAGGTCACCGCCGCGCGGGAGAGCCTGGCCGCACTACAGGCCCAGCTCGAACGTGAGTTGAGCCGCGTCACCGAACAGCAGAGCGATCTGCTGCCGAGGTATGGGGCCACGGATCCGAGCCGTCCGCCCGACGCCGATCTTCCGCGCGTGGCCAACCAGCAGGCGCGCGAATCGCTGGAGCGCTTCCAGAAGTTGTGCCGCGATGCCAAGCGCCGGGCCATCGGCGCCGGATGAGCCGGGATCAAGAGGAAGGAAGGACATGGCACTGAAGCTGTTCACCCGACGAGCGACCGAATCGTCGCCTGAAGTCCAGCGACGTCCGGAGCCTCGTCGCGCCGCGACCCCGCCACCCTACCAGCCGGCGGAACCCATTATTCTCCAGGCCGATCCCCTCCAGCAGTGCCTGCAACTCGAGCGCTACGGCATCGTCACCTCCCGGCGCGACCAGTGGCGCAACGTCCCCGGCGGCGCCAACGGCATTGAAGCCGCCCAGCGCGAGGTGGACGCGCGCTTCGCCCTGGTGCCGGACGGCTTTGTCTCGCTGCCCAGAACCGCCAACGGGCTGCCGGGATGCCCGGAGGTGGACATCGACACCGAGCCGTTTCTGCTCATGCGGCACGCCATCAGCAACATGCAGTACCAGAAGTTCGTCGACGCCGGCGCGTATGAAGACCTCGAGATCTGGCCGCGAGACATCTGGCCGCACATCATCGATTTCAAGGACCAGACCAATACGTTCGGGCCGCGGTATTGGCGCAACGGCCGGCACAATCAGTTGATCTCGGGTCATCCGGTCGTGGGCATCTGCTTTTACGAGGCGGCGGCTTATGCCCGCTGGGCCGGCTATCGCCTGCCCACCGAAGAGGAATGGCAGATGGCTGCGAGCTGGCGCATCCGCAGTTCGGCCAACGTGCTGCGGCGCTACCCCTGGGGCGATGCCCTGGACGTGCGCCGCTGCAACATCTGGGCGTCCGGCGTGGGCGGCACGGTTCCGGTGCACGCATATGAGGCCGGAGCGGCGCCCAACGGCGTCGTTCAGCTCATTGGCAACGTGTGGGAATGGACCGCCACCGACTTTGAGATCACCGATGACGAGGGCCGCTGCGTCATCGGCGACATGGTGATGAAGAGCGTCCGCGGCGGCGCGTTCGACACGTACTTTGCGTCACAGGCCACCAGTGCGTTCCGCACCGGCCTGCCCACGCTGTCGCGCGTGCACAACACCGGCTTCCGTTGCGCGCTGGACCTCCACGCCGCCGGCGGGTAAGCGGAATCCAGGATCGAGATCCCAGTCCGAGGAGAAGACGTGGCCACGACACTGCCTCCACAGATCATCCCCCACACCGACAGCCGGTGCCTCATCTGCAACCGCAGCAATCCGCGTGATGCGGCCCTGTGCTCGGAATGCTCCGCACCGATGTCGCTGGTGCACGATGCGGCCGCCCAGGGCCGCGAACCGCGCATCGTGAGCGTGGTCGGCGAGAGCAATGTTGGAAAGACCGTCTACCTGGGCTTCCTGCTGGACATGCTTTCACAGCGGGCGCGCGATTTCGAGGCCGTTCCCAAGGGAGCGTACTCGATCGATCTGCAGCAGACCGTGATCAGCCACATGGCCCACCGGACGTTTCCGCCCAAAACGCCGATGGAGATCAACCAGTGGTACTGGGCCTATTACCAGATCCGGCGCCGCGAGACCCCGGGGCAGTGGGTCGACCTGGTCATGCCCGATATGGCCGGCGAGTCGCTGGCCGCCGAGGTCAACACGCCCAAGACCTTCCAGGTCATCCACAACCTGCTGAACCGGTCGGCCGGACTGTTGCTGCTGGTCGACGCGGCCATGGCCGCCAACGGCTCGTCGCAGCCCGACTTCTTCGGCCTGAAGATGCTCAGCTACATCGACACACTCTATGGCGGCCGGCACGACCAGCGGATCACCACGCCCACGGCCATCGTGTTGTGCAAGGCTGACTATTGCCCGGAATGCTTCGACAATCCGCGCGAGTTCGTGGCCGCCAACATGAACCGGCTGTGGAACATGTGTGAGAGCCGGTTTGAGAACGTGGAGTACTTCGCGTGCAGCGTGGTCGGCTCGCTGGGTTATGCCACCTCGCCGGAGCAGGATTACGTCGTCCCCATGCCGCTGCACACGGCACTGCACGGCGTGCTGGAGCCGTTCGAATGGATCATCGACCAGCTCTAGGCACCGGGCGAGCCGTGCTGTGGAGTCCGCCACGCGCCCAGCCGACCCGGCCCGCACCGGCCGTTGACCGCCCTGCTGGTGTAGCGCCACAGGAGGGCGCCTCGACTCAGATCGACGCACCGCCCCCGCTGCCGGCATGCCCCGCGACGCCGACCGGCCCAGCGGTGGAGGTCGATCAGGTCGTGTTCACGTCCCTGCGTACCCCCACTGGAGAGGGCTACCGGATCATCACCGCCAGCGCGGGCGTGCGCCATGATGAAAAGCAGGAAGTGGTGCGCAGGTTCCCCTCCCATGGGGCTCTGTGCGACCGAGCGCCCGATGCGACTGCCCTGCTGGCCTTCGAACTGCCCACCGGAAGGTATTGTGTCGGACACGTGAGATACGCCGGCGTCGAGCACACCGGCCGGGGCGGTCAGCGCGTGCATACCCACGCCGCCCTGCTGGACCCCGCCGACTACGCGCTGTTCGAGTGCGACGCCACGCTGGTCCATTCCGCGTTTGTTGCCGCCATCGGCAGCGAACCGTTGCTCAAGCCAACGCCATCCTTGAACCGGCTGACCCTTCCCCCCCCCGGGATGGAAGACCCAATCCCCGCTCTTCCTGGCGCTCACGACACCCGCGGCTGCTTCAACGGGCAATCAGGCGATCTGGGGCCAGACATTGCAGAAGTGCTGAGCGCAGCGGCCGTGATCCTCGATGGCGGCTCGGCACTGGTCGCGAGCGCGCATCCCCACGCGCTGCTCGCGTGGGTCATCCCCCTCCTGCCACTGCGTGTTCGTGCGACGATCAGCATGTCGGCCGGCCTGCAATTCTCACCGAGTCGACAGTTCCGGTTGTGCGCCATCCCTCCGACTGCACCCACGGCCGTGTGCGCTCCAGATCTGTGCCTGGTCACATCCGGCCGCTCGATCGATCCTGAAAAGATGAAATTCAGCCGCTGGCTCGATCTGCTGAAAAGGTACATGCGCCAGAGGCGCTGGCGTGAAATCCGGCAACTCACCAACAGACCCAACCTGCCGGTGGAGCCGTCGCAGCTCGATCGCATCGCCACCGTTCTCGAAGCGGTGGACCGAGTGGGCACCGCGGACGAGGCAACACTTACACAAATGCTGTGCGATCATGGCGAACAAGCCGATGCCAGCGAATTGGAACAGCAACTGACCAGCCATCTGCAAGCGGCCATCCGCGCCCGGCTGGAGAGCCGGAAGACCGCCCCTCGGACGTAACATTTCGGAGCTGACCCTGACCGGGAGCTCCAAACATCATCAGCCACTCTATTGCCTGCTAAGCCAGTAGGTGCGGAACGCGCGCAGGCGCGGCAGCGATTCCCGGTCTTTCTGCCGGTTGGTGGCTTCTTTGCTGGCGATGATGTCGTCCAGGTGGCATACCGGGAAGCCCTCCACTTCGATATGGCGATCCCATGCGTCTGAAAAGCGTTCAATTCCGTCCGGAGCGCAAATCAGGTCCAGATCGAAGGGACCGTTCTTGATCTGTACGAAATCCTTCCCCCGTTCGATGTCATCGGCCTGGACGTCCGTCAGATTGAATCCAAGCTCCCGCAGGGCCTTGACGACCGCCTGCCCATTGGCCGTTGACCGTTCAACGAACAGATCCGCATCCTGCGTAGTATCGGGAAAGCCAAGCAGGATGGCCCCGGATTTGTCTATGAACAGCTACCGCACCTGATGGCGAGCGCATGGCGCAGACAACATCCTCGTCGAGCGTCACAGTACGCATCAAAGCATCATAGGACCTTACTTGATGCTGTCAAGATGCTATGGCACCAGTCCCAAGTTGCGCATCACCGCAGCCGTCGAGTCCGGCCGGTTCAGCGTGTAGAAGTGGATACCCGCCACACCCTCGCGGATCAGCTCCTCGCACATCCGCGTCGCCAACTCGATGCCGTACTGCCGGGCGGCCTGGTCGTCGTCTGCGTAGCTCTCCAGCTTGTCCAGCACGTGCGGCGGCAGCTTGGCCCCGCACATGCCGCAGAACCGCTTGATCTGGGCGGAGCTCAGAATGGGCAACACGCCGGCCACGATCGGCACCTTCACGCCCAGTTCTCCGCGGAGGTAGTCCCGAAAGGCGAGGAAGTCCCGGTTGTCATAAAAGAGCTGCGTGATGATGACATCCGCACCGGCATCCACCTTTTCGCGGCAGCGCTGCCAGTCGAGGTACTTGTCGGGACATTCCGGATGACCCTCCGGGTACGCCGCGACGGCCACGTCAAAGCCACCGACGGACTTGATATAGCCCACCAGCTCAGCGGCCAGCTTGAATCCGTCCGGGTGCGGACGGAATGAGAGATCGCCTTTGGGCGGGTCGCCCCGCAAGGCCACGAGATTGCTGATGCCGGCAGCCCGCGCCTGATCCAGGAAACGGGCGATCTGCTCGCGGGAGCTTCCCACACAGGTCAGGTGACTGGCCGTCTCGATCCCAAACTGCTCGCGGGCTCTCGATACGATGTCGAGCGTCTTCTCCTGGGTGCTGCCGCCCGCTCCGTAAGTACAGGTCAAAAACGCCGGCCGCAGCCGCAGCATCTCTGGGATGGAACGATCAAAGAGACGGCTTTCCGCCTCAGGTGTCTTCGGCGGGAAGAGCTCGAAAGATACTACCAACTGAGTGGCGCGGTGTAGCTCCGATAGCTGCAAACTCATGCTCCGATTCAGGTTATATCGAACAGCCCGAGGTCTTGGACGGCCTCGAAAACGCGTATCTACAGTATCGGCCCGATTCGCGCCGCGGTCAACGATACCTCGCTACGCCCCGATGCAAGGCGGCACCACCCCTCCTTACATCTTGTTTTGACTGCACTTATGACCATCTGAGGTGCAGGCCCTTGAACCCTGCCGAACACGGTCGTCCCGCGGCCGTCCGACTTGCTTGTGCTTGACCCCTCAGAGCGGTCGCGCTACGACCTCTTAGACCCATAAACCCATGGGCACAGGAGAAATGTCCACATGGCTCTACTTGTACGAGATGCGTTGCGGACGCTTGCGGAGAATAGGCTGGGACCCTGCTTATCGATTTACGCCAAAATGGAGAAAGCCGGTGAGCAGACCCGCCAGAACCCGGTGCGGCTGAAGAATCTGCTCTTCAAGGCGGAGCGCAAACTCAGTGAACTGAATAGCTTGCGACGTCCGGAGATCGAACAGTTTCTCGATCCGGCGCGTCAACTCCTGGAGGACACGGCCTTCTGGCAGCATCAGAGCGATACGCTGGCGGTGTTCCGCAGCCCGGACCACTTCCTGACGTTCCCCCTGCCCCTGGAGGTGGAGGAAGTCACGGTCGTCTCGGACAGCTTTCACATCAAACCGCTGCTGCCCCTGCTCACGGACGGGGGTCGATTCTATATCCTGGCGCTCAGCGAGAACGACGTGCGTCTCTACCAGGCCACCCGCACAACCATTGATGAGGTGCCGGTCGCCGGGATGCCCCGAAGCCTGGCCCAGGCGCTCAGCCACGATGATCCGGAGAAGTCATTGCAGTTTCACGGCCACATGTCCGGACCGGACACGCCGGCCCGCGGGATGTTCCATGGGCACGGCATGCCCAAGGACGTGGAGAAGGACAACCTGCTGCGATACTTCCGGCGCATTGACTGGGCTCTCCAGAACGCGCTGAGAAACGAGAATGCCCCGCTGGTGCTGGCGGCCGTCCAGTACTTCCTCCCCATCTACCAGACGGCCAATCACTACCCTCACCTGATGGACAAGATGGTGGAGGGCAATCCGGAAGCGAATCGCAAGAGCCTGGATGAACTCCACCGGCAGGCATGGGCGACGGTAGAGCCGGTACTCGAACGGGAGAAGCAGCGGTCGGCGGAGAGGGTGCGTGAAGCCGTGGGTACATCGAGGGGTTCTGACAAACTCGCTGAGGTGGTGCCGGCCGCGTTCCATGGCCGGGTGGATCGGCTGTTCGTGCCGGTGGGCGTGCAGGTGTGGGGCGAGTTCGATCCACACACACCACGCGTGGACATTCACGAGTCAGCACAACCCGGTGACAAGGATCTGCTCAACACGGCCGCATTCGGAACCTACCTGAACGGCGGCACGGTTTTCGCGGTGCCGCCTGACCAGATGCCGGTGCCGAGCACGGCCGCCGCGGTGTTCAGATACTGAGAGTCGGGTAACCGGCCGTGAAGGTGGAAACGTGCGAAGGTGCGAAAGTGATAAAGTGAGATCAAGCCCGCACGCGGCGTGAGCGACATGGCGAGCATGCGCCGTGGCGAGGAGGCGAGGGTGCGCCGGTCGCGAGGAGGCGAGGGTGCGCCGCGGCAAGCACGTGGTGAGCCGGCAGGAAAGCTACAGTACGCCACGTTGACACTGAGCCACTTAGCCGCTTTCGTACTTTTCCACCTTGACATCAGCGTCATACAATACCACGCCCGAACGAAACCCGGATTGGAAATCTGCTGCGATGGAGACGATCCTCTACTGTCCGGCCTGTGGCCGACCCATGACTGTTCCGGCGCCTTTGCCGCCCCACCTGCAATGTCCCCATTGCAGCCATCTGTTCACCCCCAAAGTGCCGGCCACTCCGCAGGCGAGCCCCGTACCGGCCGGGTACGCCCGGCCCGTCCGTGAGGGTGTCTCGCCCAAGAGCCGATTGCTGGCGGGTCTGCTGGGCGTGTTTCTGGGTGGATTGGGAGCTCACCGGTTCTATCTGGGCTTTCCGGGCGTCGCGTTTCTCCAGATCCTGGTCACGACGGTGAGTTTCCTGCTGTGTCTTCGGATCCATGGTTATACAATTGGCTTCATCTGGGGCTTTGTCGAGGGCGTCCTGCTGCTGGCCGGCCGTATGCGGGATTCCAAGGGTCGGCCGGTGCTCGAGTGGTAAATGGGTCAGCCGCCGGTTCAATCGTTGCGTGCCCGCTCCCGCGACGAAGTCGCCGCCATGGGCGTTGTCGCGCAAGCCAACGTTCTACAGCTTCAGACCGCCGCCAACCGAAGGCTCAGCGTGCCACAAACCACCGTGCCGTCACCGGGCGCGGTAGGACGTTACCGCGAGGCCTTGATCGACTGGCGCACCATCCGCGAGTACTCGGAATCCGAGTTGCTGTTGCGAACGCACCAGGTATGGGGGCAATACTGCGTGTTCTGCTGGGCCTTCGACGGTCAGGATCCACAGAAGCCACCGCCGTTCGCCGGACAGCCGGCCGATCTGCCCATGCGGCCCCCCTGCCAGATCGGCGGCAAGCTTCTGGAGATCGAGCGGGGCCTGTGGCGGCTGCGTTTCGAGGACCGCCTGCGGCACGAGCCCGAGCTGCGCGGCACACCGGATTTCCGCAAGGAGTACGAAGCTGCTATGGACATCCCCATGCTGGTGTTCGGTCAGAATGTGCGCACCTGTAGCGACGCCGACCTGCTCGCTGGCACCTGCCAGTACGCGGGCATGCTGGCGGCCATCCGGTGGATCGCCGATCATCGCTGGAGCTGGGGGCAGGAGGGAATTATGGAACTACACACCGAGCCGACATCTCGATGAGCATCGACGGAGAGACAGAGAGAAGGAGAGACGGAGCGAAGGGCGTCACGCCCGTTGCACTTCTCTCATTCTCTCCGTCGCTCCTTCTCTCCGTCTTCTTGCTGCTCAGCGTGACTGCTTGCGCACGATCATGTCGAAATTGGTGACCATCGAGCGGTAGGTGCCGGCCACGATGGCCCCGTAGAGCCCCAAGGCCACCAGCGTACCGATGGTCATGAACACGGAGAGATCCCCGGCCGAGGTTCTCCAGGCCCTCCCGGTGAGCTCGTCCGGATTAAGCACGTAGAAGATCGACATGACAAAGGTCAGCGGCGCGGTCAATGCCGCAATGGGGGCCGCGTCGCTGCTGGCGGTGGCAAAGGCGCAGAGGCCAAGGCCGAACGCAACCACCACCAGAATGCCGATACTGGCCATCACCGCCTGCACCGACCGGCGGCTCTTGAGGGACATGTGCAGCCCCATCATGCACGCAAAGGCGGAATAGACCGCCAGCAGCAGCGGCAGCAGGAACACCGACAACCACGAAACCACCGGCGCGCCGGGGAACTTCTCACCGGCAAACAGTTGGAACACCGCGACGGCCAGTACCGTGATGGCGGGCAGCGTCATCAGCGGCAGCGCGAAACTCACCAGCCCGCGCAGCTTGCCCCATACAATATATTTGCTGGTCAGCGGAGTGCTCAGAAGCAGTTCCATGGTACCCGCCTCGCGTTCGCGGGTGATGGCGGTTGCGGCCGTATTGGCAGCCATCAGCAGAACCGTGCCGAACTCCATGAGCACGATCCAGGTCAACCACATCCGCGCTTCGTTGATGCCGGTGAAGGCGCCCTCGCCGAGGAAAAACAGATAGGCAACCGCCGCCACCACGGCGCCCACGATGTAGCCGTAGCGGACGGAATTGCTGGTAGCGGCGTTCGCCCGCGTGGTCGCCTCGCGCCAGGCCACCGGGTTGGACCACACCCGGCGGGCGCGCCGCGTCCGCTCCCCCTCTGCGGAGAGCCCCTTGCGTTTGAACAGGCGCGACCAGGCCGTCGCCTCACCCTGCTTGATGCCCCGCCGCACGAAGAACGTGGCCAGCCCCACCATCAGTGCCGAGGCGGTCAGCGTGATGACCATGTACGCCAGGTCGGGCGCAGCCGCAATGCGATCGAACGGCCAGGCGTAGTGGGCCACGCTGGCCGTGTCCGGCACCGGCGTCCAGCCCAGGGCAACCCACTGGGCCAGAAACGGATGCACCCCTGCCAGCCAACTGGTTCCCTCGTTGGGGTTCACCGGCGGTTGCGATTCGGGGATGTACGTCCACCGCTGCATGCCCAGCGCCAGGCCCAACAGCAGAAAAATGATGTTGCCCATGTAGAACGAGAAGATGGTTCCGCGGGTCCCCACGCGCATGACGCTGATGAGGATGGCCAGTGCGCCGGTCAGGGCGGCCGTGCAGCCGGCGATCCCGAAGCTGCGGAACACCTGGTCGGTGGTCACGCCGCCGTAGAGCATGGTGATGCAGAAGATCGGCAAGCCCGACAGCAACAGCATGATGACGAAGAACAGGCGGCTGAGCAACGAGCCAAGAACGATCTGCGCGTTGGTCAGCGGGGTGGTCAGGAGAACGTTAAACGTCTCGGCATCTTTCTCCTGGGAGATGGCCCCGGCCGTGAAGATCGGAGCCAGCAGGCACATCATGGCCAATTGCAGGTTGGCGATCAGCTCGAACACTTTGGTCGCGCTCTTGGCCATGTCGGCCAGCGAGCCGCTGGAGGGGCCGGAGGATCCGGAGGCCGACATGTACATGATCATCATCACGACCAGCAGCACCACCAGGTAAGCCACGCGGGCCCACAGGTGCTGCATTCGCTTGCTGCCCACGTGTACGACGCGAAGCACAATCGGATTGGCCGGCAGCAGCCGCCAGAAGGCAATACCCACGTCTTTGGCCAGGCTGTTCATGCGCGCTGACTCCGTACCGCCCAACGGCCAGGAAGGAAGACGGAGAGATTGAGAGAAGGAGAGACGGAGAGAGCCCCAGCCGATACTTGTCCTGCGCTTCTCGCCATCTCTCAGTCGCTCCGTCTCTCTGTCTCTGTCAATGCCGTTTCGCTTGCCGCCCCGTTCAAGACCCCGGGGCAGCACCGGCCGGCGCCGTCTGCGGAGTCAGTCGCAGCAGGGCCGCGTCGGTATCGTCCACCGGCAGACCGTGTTTCTCAGCGGTGGCGCGTACATCTGCGAGCACGGCCGTCCGCTGCTGTGGCGTAGCCAGATCCAGCACCGCCGAACGGAATTCCCGTCCCAGGTCATGGATCGGCTGGATTTCGGTTTCGTATTCACGATCCAGGCGGAAGAGCCACGGGCCGGTGGGAAAACCCTGCAGCGCGAAGCGCATGTTCGCCTGGGTGCGGTTGCGCTGGATGCGTTCCTTCCACTCGGGCGTCATGATCGCGTCGGCCTTGGCGCGATACTCTGCCAGCAGTGCGTCTCCGCGGGCAGTTTGAGCGGCGTCAAACTTGAACAAAAACCTGGCCGCGTTGAGGAACCGGGCCCACTCCTGCGTGCCCAGATGCCGGATGCTCCATCGAGCCATCTGCCGGGCGCGCCGCAGCTCGGGGGAAACCTGCTCGCCGGGCCGTTTGTCGGCCTCGTATTCCGCCTCCAGGTCCTGCAAGAGGTTTTCACCTTCCTTGTATTCCCCGCGGGACCAGGCGTTGACGCGCTGCTCGAAGCGGTCCACCGCGCGGCGCTGACGGCTCAGCTCCTCCTCGAAGCGCGGCAACTGATCGGGCCGGAGCACGGGTCGCGCATCCTCGGCCACCCCGTCGAGGAACTCGCGCATCACCGGCGCCACCGGTCCGGACTGCCTGGCGAAATCCTGGCTCGACTCCGGGGAGAACCGGCCGTGAGTTTTCAGGGCCGTCTCCAGGAAGCTCTCGACGAAGCTTTGCAGCCGCTCCTGGTTGCCGTGGGCCAACCGCAGCATCCGATCAGAGAAAGCACCGGCCAGTTGCTCCTCCTGTTGCTGATCGAGGGCCAGTTCCTCGCCCAGTTCCTCCTGAATCCAGTTGCGGGCTATTCCCCGGGCGATCTCCGGCGTGAGCCGCACACCCAAAGTGGTGGGCCGCATCACCTCCTCGGGCGGCGCCGCACCGACCACCGGTTCGGGGACCGGCGGCGGCTGGATCTCCGGCTCCTCGGCGAAGGCCTCGCAAAGGATGAGCGGGATGGGAAGGAGCGCAGTAATGTACTTCCTGTACTTCATGGTCATGGGCCCTCTTCCGTGGAAGCAGCCGCAACCGCTTCCGGCGTACGGTAGCCCTTCTCCGCCAGGGCCTCCAGGATCTTCGCCTCCGCCGCTGACCGCTGAGCCTGGGTCGGGAGCCGGTCGATCTTCTCCTTCAGCTCGAAGCCGAGGGCCTCCACGGGTTCGCGAATCGCTTCGTAGTCCGCCTCCATGAGCGCGCGGAACGGACCGTTCCACCCGCCGGGCAGATGGCCGGCCATGGCCCACCAGACCCGGTTGCGGTAGAGTCGCGAGCCGTCGTCCGCACCCTGCTGGGCCCGTTGACAACGTTCCGTGTACTCGCGAAGCAGCGAATCCGCGGCCGCCGCCTGAGAGGCGTCGAAGCCGTAGAACTGCTTGGCGTCTTCCACGTACTTGGCCCACTCGGTCCAGGGTTCCCGCTTGGCGGCCCGCTCGGCCGCACGCCTGGCCGATTTGACCGCATCGGACTCGCCGTCGGCATCTTTCTTGATCGGTCTTTCCCGCGACCGGAAGGGATCTTCAAAAGGCTCGATCTCGCCTTTGGACCAGCGTTTCAGGGTGCTCTCGAACGAAGCCAACGCGACATTCATCAGGGCAATGTCCGCGGTCATCTTGAGCTGCTGCTTGAAGCTCAGCATCGGACGGACGTCCTGCATGACGCCGTTGGCCATCTCCTTGATAGCGGGCATCACCGGCAGGAGCTGCTCGGCCATGCCCTGGCCGAAAATCGTGTTGGGGGCATCGCCGGTGCCCGCGCGCATCCGGGAACTGACCTCCAGGCCCTTGGCGAACAGGTACTCGCTGATCTCCTGGCCTCGTTCCTCATGGGCGTGAGCCATGGCCATCAGCCGTCGGGCGAAGGCTTCACTGGCCGCAGCGACTTGGGCTTCCTCAAGCTCGTAGCGTTTGCGGAATAGCTCGTTGGCGACGACCGTGCCCAGTCCGCGAGCCATCTCCGGCGTCAAGCGCACGCCGAGTTCGGTGGGCGGAGCTTCGCTTTCCGCCAACCGGGCGCCGGCGGGCTGACTCCAGGCCACTGCGGGCAGAAACGTCGCCAGCAGAAAGCCACACAGGGTTCTCGTGTCCATTTCGATGCGCGGTCTCCTCGTCTCCTCATCCCCCCGGATCGGATCGTGGCGCCGACCGTCGGCGCCGGGAGCAGCTACTGCACAATGCCCTTCGTCAACCTCAGGAACGCAGTCTCCAGGTTGACCTCTTCCTCCTTGAGCTCCTGCAACTGAAACCGGTTCTCGATCAGGGCCCGGGCCAGGAAGGAAAAGTCGTGCACCTCGTCCTTGAGCTCCACGGACAGGTGCCCGTCGTTCATCTGCACGCCCTTGACCGGTTCGAGCCGCCCGAGGACCTGGGCCGCGAGGTCCAGCTTGTCCGCCACGCGCACCTGCACGCGCGTGCCCATGCGGGCGCGGCGCGTCGCCTCGCGGACCGCCCCATGAAAGAGCAGCTCGCCCCGCTCGATGATGCCCACGGTCGTGCACAGCTCCGCCAGCTCCGGCAGGATGTGCGAGCTGATCACGATGGTCTTGCCCATACGATGGAGTTCCTTGAGCAGCTCGCGGATCTCGATGCGTGCCCGGGGATCCAGACCACTGGCCGGCTCATCCAGCAACAGCACCTTGGGATCGTGCAGCAACACCCTGGCGATCGAGAGGCGCTGCTTCATGCCGCGGGAGAGGGAATCCACCAGCGCCTCGCGCTTGTAGCTCAGGTCGGTAAGGTCGAGGATGTCATTGACGATGCGCGTGCGCTGCTGGCCGGTGATGCCGTACGCCGAGGCGAAGAACTCCAGATACTCGATCACCACCATGTCCTGATAGGCGCCGAAGAAGTCCGGCACATAACCGATGAGCGGCCGGATCTTGCGCGACTGGAACCCGATGGTGAACCCGCACACGCGGGCCTCGCCCCAGGTCGGCTGCAGCAGCGTCGCCAGGATCTTGATGGTCGTGGTCTTGCCGGCGCCGTTCGGTCCGATGTAGCCGAAGCACTCCCCTTCCTCGATGTTGAGGTGCAGGTTGTTCAGCGCTACCAGCTCGCCGTAGCGCTTGGTCAGGTTGATTGTTTCGATGATCACAGATTCACCACTCAAGGACCGACCGGGATGGCCACCCGGTACACCACTACCCGTCCATCCTCAGATTCGATCGGCCGCCACCGGCCTTGACGGTTGTCCGGATCGCGCCAGCAGAGCGCGGCCGGACCCGGATCACTGCTGAAACCGATGAACAGCGCCGTCTGGCGGGTCAGATCACGCGACCGGTCCAGGCGCCAACCTTGTGAGAGCGTGACCTCGCTGCGCTGGTCCCGCGGGATATCCTCAAACGTGGACGCCAGGATCAATGCGCTGGGTAACTGCTTGGTGAGCTCCTCGATCGAGTCCAACCGCTGGTTGCGGTACGGGCTCCCGTAGGGATCATGCGTGCGGATGTTTAACCGCGACAGCAGCCTGCTCTGCAGCTCCGTCAAGTCGATCGCCCGATTGTCGAGTTTCTGCTGAGCACCAGGACGAGCGGCAACCGACGCGTACTCGTTCTGGACGTCGAGCCACGACTTGCGCTGCCCCGCGGCCAGCTTGCCAAACGTATAGACCTTGACCTCGTACATGTTGCGACGCACTTGCCAGGGCATGGAAGCCACAGGCGCGATGAGATAACAGTCGTCGAGGTCTGCCTTCAGGCCGTTCCGGATCCAGCTTACCGGCTGCAGCGAGGTGCCACCGCCCTCCTGGCGAATCGACGCGGTGATCTGCCCGCTCAAGTCTCCGCACCAGGTGCCTTCGAACTGCTTGAGCGTCGCCCGGATGGGCACGGCCCGCAGCTCGCCAAGCAGGGGAACCGCTTCGTAGCGCAGGCCGGCCGTGTAGGTCGTACCGCCGTAGGAGAACGGGTTCATGGCCAGAGGCCGCAGCGTGCTGATCTGGGCGGAAGACTCCTGGTCGATTTGCTCCGGACTGGCCAGCCGCAAGTCCACGATCGTGTGCGCGGCGGTCTTCAGGCCGAGGTACGTGGAGGCCACGACGGCCGGGCTGCCCGCCTCTCCATCAACGATGGTCAGCTCCTCCACGCGGTGGCCGATGCCCCGGATCATCTGCACCGCCGCCAGGCTCACCACGCTGGCCACCACCGCCACGACCGCGAAGGCCGCCCAGGCGTGATGGATCATCTTTCTCTGTCGCAGCCACGCCCAGCTCCCGCCCGTGGCCACCGCGACGTATCCCACCACGAACACGAAAGCGAACATCAGATAGACCTGCGTGGTCACCTGGAAGCCCGTGCGCTGTTCGATGAACCGGAAGAGGTTCTCCCTTGGGTACGGACTGTCTTGCTGGCCGCTGGTTCTTTCCTTGGCCCTCAGCCCCAGGCTCCGGAGCAAGAAGGCCTTCTGGCGGTCCGCTGGCAACTGGAGGAGCAGTTCGCGGACGTCGACGGTGGCCAGGAGAACGTCTCCACGGCCGAAAGCGCTGCGGGCCAGCAGGATCGGATCTTCGGCTTTGGGCTCCGCGGGGATCACGGGCAGCGCCCTCGGCAGCAGTCCCTCGGACCGGACGGGGGAATAGGTCAGCACCGGATTCAAAGCCGTCTGAATCGGGTCGCCCAGCCCGTCGGCCCAGGGTTCGATCAACCGGTCCATGGTCTCGGGGGTAGAGAGCTTCGCCGGCAGCGTCTCGCCCAGGCTGCTCTTGCTGACAATCTCCCAATTGCGGCCAACGCCCAGCAGGAGTGAGCCGCCGCGGCGCGTCCACTCCAGAAGGGCACTGCGCTGGCCCACGTCAATCACGGAAGGATCGGCGCTGTTCCAGACGATGATGTCCGCCATCTCCAGGCCGACCGGCAGATCGGGCAGATCCCCGGGCGCACAGCGGATCACCACCACCTGGCGGTCAAGACTGGTGTCTCCCACCAGGGACCCCAGCGTGTTCACCGGCGGTTCCGAGATATCGAGCACCACGCAAGCATCCGTCTTGACCGGCTGAATCGACCGCTCCGGAGCCAGTTCACGGACGGGCCTGTTCTGATCGTCGTGGACCTCGGCCAGCGAGCCCTGCCCGGTCAGCACCCGGATGGTGAACGGCGACCGCTCGTCCACGTCGCCGGCGGGGATGTACAGCCGGTATTCCCGCTGGCCGGCCACGGCGATATCGCGGCGGGCGACGACCTCGTCTCCGTCGCGATCCTTCTGACGCGCCTCGAGGAAACCGGCGAAAGTATCCCCCTCGTCGTTGACCAACTCCACGGTGATCGGCGTATAGCAGCCAACCCGGACGTGGTCGGTTCCCCGCTCGCTCTCCGAGCCGCTGCCCTGGAAGCCGAGCTGCACAATCCTCCCGCGCAAATGTGCGGCCGAGAGCTCCCCTGGAGCCAGGACCATGGCCCCAACGACTGCCCAGATGAAGCGCCGCGGTTTGTGCATGCTCGACCCCGGGAACTCACGCAAGCTCAACAGGAGGGTGGCGGTCAAAGCCGCTGAACGGATGACAGCCCTCGCTGGGCGGAAACCATTCTACGCCCGAACTATGCTCCGCTCAATGGGAGGGCACCGACCGTATCCAACCGCCGTGCCCTTGCGTCCCTTCCGGTTGAGGACTTCCGCGTCTATGGCGACCGGGCTGAAGTGCCGGCCGCTCACTCGCCAGAACAGCCGGCAC
>BTUC01000092.1:9117-19732 GCA_045863575.1 Phycisphaerae bacterium | reverse complement strand
CGACGCAGATCAAGCTGCTCCGCGTCCTCCAGGAGCGCGAGTTCGTCCGCGTCGGCGGCACCAAGACGGTCGAGTGCGACGTCCGCATCATCGCGGCCACCAACCGGGATCTGCAAAAGGCCATGAAAGAGGGTACGTTCCGAGAGGACCTGTTTTATCGACTGAATGTGTTCCCCATCCGCACGCCCCCGCTGCGGGAGCGCCGTGAGGACATCCCGCTGCTGGTTGAGCATTTCGTTCGGCTTTCCAGTGTGCAGCTTAACGTGCCGGTGCCGCAAGTCACCGAGGAAGCCCTGGCCATGCTGGCCAGCTACAATTGGCCCGGCAATATCCGCGAGCTTCAGAATGTCGTCGAGCGGGCGGTGCTGCTCTCCGACGGTCTGACCATCGGCGCGGCACAGATGCCGCGCGAAGTAGCCGGCGATACGTCGGAGGCCCAGCCGCCGGGCAAGGCGGATGCGGGTTTGTGGGGCTACGAGAAGGCCCTCATTATCAAGGCGCTCAAGGAAGCCGGCTGGAACCAGACCAAGGCCGCTAAGGCGCTGGGCATCTCGCGCGATAACCTTCGATACCGTCTGAAGAAATATGAGATCGAACGGCCGGACTAGTCGCCCACGTGTCGAGGGGAGCCGGGGGGGCTGAAGGGCGGGTGCGCCTCGGTTGCCGGCTGAACCTGCTCCAATGGGTGAGGAGCCGGGACGATTGGCGTGGGTGGATCGGGAGGGGCATCATGATCGGGCGGATGGAAGAACCGGATTGACGGCACAACGCTCATCCAATTATAATGGACAACGTCATTTTAAAGTCGGCATAAGTTCGCGGAGCAGAGATATCCCTTCAGTTTTGCTCTGGTTGTCGCACGCGCAACAGCGTGCGCCGCCGGCGGCGTGTTCGACGCGTTGAAGGTTCCCGCCGCTGGGGTTGTTATGCGTTCTTCGATCCGTCTGCAATCGTCTGCCCAAAGGGCTTGAGACGTACAACGTCGACTGACTGAAGCGCAGCCACATCTGAGAGGAGGTTGAGGAACATGACGAAGCAGCATCTGTTCTCTGTGGTGGTCTGTGGGTTGTTTGCCGTCGCCGCCGGAGCCCAGACCCAGCTCCTGGACAATCCGAGCTTCGAAAGCGGCCCTACCCCCATCGTCATGCCGGATGAAGCCCAACTGCCCCCGGAGGGGATGGGTTCGATTCCTGAGAGCTGGACCCTTGCCCGCGTGAACAATCACGATCCGTCCGGCTGGAAGTTCGGTCAGGGGCTTTTCTACATCGACGGGGCCCGGGGGGATGCCTCGGTCACGGCACATTCAGGCGAGCGATTTCTCACCAGCTCCAAGCGCTGGTGGTATGACGGGGGTACCGCCGAGCAGACAGTGAGCGTATCGCCGGGGATCTATGATCTGGCACTCTCCTTTTATGCCGTCGTCTACGATCGGACGCCGACCCTCAGCCACGTCAGCGGCGAAATCATCGTCGACGGCGAAGTGGTGGCCGCCGGCCAATTGGCGAGCACGGGCGAAGAGATCGCTGACTACCGGAAGGTGACGGCAGCCTGGAAAGGTTCGGTTAATGCCCAGATCACCGTTCGCTTGACCGCGACTGCGAATGGCCTGGCCGGCGAAGGACTGGCCAGTTATGCGTTTGTGGCCATCGATGACGTGGAGCTCTGGTCGCGCGCCTGCGGGACGCAGCACGAGGTCCTGGACATCAGCCCCAACGTCATTGACCTCGGGCAGCCTTCGGCCACGATCACGCTGACGGGCGCCAATCTCGCCAACGTGAACAGCGTGCGCCTGTGGCGGTCCGGCTTGGGCGAGAGTACCAGCGAACTGGCGGGTTCCAACCTGGTCACCGCCGCCAACTCGCTGAGCGTCGACTTCACCACCGACTCGGCCGGCAACGGATTCTACGATGTCATCGTGGAACAGCCCGGATGCAATCCGCGCGTCATCACCGGCGGACTTCAGATCCGCGACCCCAGCGCCGCGCTGAACCTGCTGGAGAATCCGAGTTTCGAGGTGTTGATCCACGAGAGCCAGCATTGGAATGACGTCGGGAACGGGCAGATCTGGTTTGGCGACTATGCCAAGGATCCTGCCCTGAATCCGATTCCCGTGGACGGCGCCCATGGAATATGGAGCTATTGGTCCAACAGCGGCAGCAGCGGGGAGAACGAGAGCACCAGGACCTGGCAGACCGTGCCCGTGGCCAGCGGCTCCAGCGTTCACTTTGTGGGCTATCTCGACTGCAACGTCCAGGAGGGCTCCGCATCGACAAGCACCGCTACCGTGACGCTCTATGACGGTCTGGGCCAGCCCGGGGATGCTCAGATCGGTACCGAGACGGTGACCCAGGCCAATGCGGGCGAACTCGGCACCTGGACGGAAGTGGACATCGTGGGCACCGCCAACTCCGGGTTTGTGACGGTTGAGTTCACTACTCAAATCAGCGGCTCAAACGGTGTGGCCGCGGTCTTCGCCGACGCGTTCAGTCTCACCGCCAGCCCCGGCTGCTCAGAGCAGCTCTATGCCCGGTATGCCTATCCCAGCAGTGGCGACCACTTCAGCACCACCCGCGTGACCATCACCGGCGGTTCGAACCTGGACACCGTCCCGGCCTCCGGCGTGATGCTTGTCTTCGTAGATAATGGCAGACTGGGAGACGAGACGGAAATCATCGTCCCCGGCACCATCGTGAATCAGAGCCCGACTTCGTTGCTGGTGGACTTCCCCGTCGGCACGATGGGTGCTCCCGCCGGTCTGTACAACCTGGTCCTCGAGAAGCCGGGTTGTCCAAGCCCCAACCTGGTGGACCTGGGGTGGATGCCGACCGAAGCGGGGGATCTGCCGCCCGCCCAGACGGAAGTGCCGCCCACGTTCGTGGACAAGTTCGAAGTCATCTGCGCGAATCCGGTGCTGCTGACCAGCGTGGAGCCGGGTTCGCTGAGCGTTCCCGCGGCCGAAGCTGTGCTGACCCTTCATGGGCAGAACCTCAATCTGATCGGCTCCGTATCCCTCGTTCTGGATGTCTACTCGCACGCAGGCTACATCAACCAAGTTGCGCCCGACGGCTCCTGGATGACCGTCAAATGGTACAACGTGGACGGGTACGACTGGCCCTACGGGCCCTACGACCTCATCGCTACCCGCGCAGATGGCCTATGCGGGGATCCCGAGCCCTTGATTGACGCCGTCAGGGTCGTGCCCGGCGGAAACATGCTGCTCAACGGCAGCTTCGAAGATGATGAGGCTCAGGTGCCTCCCGAGAATCCCGCCGACTGGCCTGATTACTGGCTCAGGACGCAACTGGAGCGTGGGGGTATTGAATGGATCAATCCCGGCTGGTATGCGGGAGCCGGGCCCCGGACGGGCGTCAAGTGCGTGGGAGCGGCCAGCAATTGGCTGACCAATCGCGGTTACGTTGAGCAGTCCATCGGTCTTCCGAAAGGTCCGGGCGAGTATGACCTGACGCTCTCGTTCTGGGCTCAGTTCTACGATCAGGGCGGGACACCCAGCAGAGCGATCGGCGAGATCATCGTGGACGGCTCCATTGTGGCCAGTGCGACCCTCGACAATGCGGGGATCGTCAATCAGCTCACTCCGTACACGCAGGCCAGCGTGGACTGGAAGGGCGTTGTGCAGACAAACATCACTATTCGGGTCACGGCGGAGGGTCAGGGTAACCCCGCCTTCGGTGTGGCCGTCATCGATGACGTTGAGCTGATTATCCCACCCGCGCGGTGCCATACGCCGTTCGCTGACGCCGACGGCGATGGCGACGTGGACCAGAGCGACTTCGGCGTGTTCCAGGCCTGTTACACCGGGCCCGGCCAGGGCGTACCCGTCGAACCGGCGTATTGCATCTGCCTGGATCGGCCCGCAGTTGCTACCGGCGAACCGGACGGCGATGTCGATCAGGTCGATCTCACCGCGTTCGAGGCGTGTGCAAGCGGACCGTTCCTGGCCGCAGATCCGGCTTGCGAGCAGTAGGCGCAGGCACGTGATCGCCTGAGGTGACTTCTCCACCGGCGGGAGCCTGGGGCGCTCCCGCCGGTTTTGCATTATCGCGCGTCGGCGACCGGATCATGGTGTGAGCTTCCGGGGGCGCGGGGCCGGGGACCTTCAGGTTGACCATTCGATGCGCCTCCGGTAGCGTTCACAGGCGTGGAAGCGGTCCGAATAAACGTTTTAGACCTGATCAGGAGGCATTCCCACCCGATGACGGCCCTGATTCGACAATCCATCGTGATGGTGAGCCTTCTGGGGTGGGCCTGTCCGTTGTCCGTCGGGCAGCAGCCAAGTGCCCTGGCGGACGGCGGCACCGCTCGGGACGGCTCTGCGCTGGTGCTGGTTCCCGGTGGGGAGTTTGTCATGGGCACCGGCGACGGCCTCGAGGACCAGGGGCCGCCGCATGTGCGCAACGTCCCCTCCTTTTATATCGATCGCACGGAGGTGAGCTGTGCTCAGTACGCCAGGTTCATCGCCGACACCGGCGCGCCGCCGCCGCCCACCTGGGGTCGTGCCACTCCCCCGGATGGCTGGGCGGACCGGCCGGTGACAACCGTGACCTGGTTCGAAGCCATGAAGTATGCTCTCTGGGCCGGCAAACGGCTGCCGACCGAGGCGGAGTGGGAGAAGGCGGCGCGCGGCACCGACGGGCGGCGGTTCCCCTGGGGCCACGCGGACGATGAGCGCCGGCGCAACGTGGGTGATGACGTCAAGTTGCTTCCCGTCAGCGCCATGCCCGCAGGGGTTTCTCCATACGGTTGTGTGCACATGTCCGGCAACGCCTGGGAATGGACCGCCGAGTGGTACCGCCCCTATCCCGGCGCAACCATGCAGTCGGTGCACTTCGGCCGCAAGTACAAGGTCGTCCGCGGTGGTGGAGCGATTTACTTCTACGGCATCAACAACCCCGGCCACACCACGCATCGGGCACGCATCCTTCCCTGCGGCGCGCATGACGGTCTGGGCTTCCGCTGCGTGCAGGATCTTCCGGGCGCCCAGCCGCCGTATGATCCCGCGAAGCTGCTGCGCGACGCGGAGGATGCGTTGCAGGCCTCCTTGCGCCAGCCGCTGACGATTTCGTACGAAACGCAATTCCAGCAGTATCTCCAAGCCGGCCGCTTTCCTCTGCGCGTTGAGGGCCGCCAGGGACGCGAAGGACCGGCCCGGATCGGCATCCCCTGGCCGGAGGGGTTGCTCGAGGATGTGAACCGAATCCACGTCATGGGGGCCGATGGCCAGCCACTGCCCACGCAGGTGACTGCGCTGAGCCGCTGGGGCGATGACTCGCTGCGCTGGGCATTGGTCGATTTCAACGCCCGCGCCGGCGGTAAATACAGCCTGAGCTTCAAAGGCTCGAAGGCGGCTGCTCCGCGGCAGCCCCTCCAGGTGACGCGAACAGAGGATGGTGCCATCGTCGAAACCGGCTCGTTGACGCTCGCCCTCACGAAGGCGGCACTCCTCGAGGGGTTCCGCAGGGCCGGCAGCGAGCTTGCAGGGCCGATATCCATCCGGGTGAGACTCGGCGGCGACACGCCGACTCTGCTGCAACCGCTGCCTGCGGAGCGACTGGACATCGAGGAGGCGGGTCCTGTGCGCGGCGCGGTCCGGCTGCGCGGCGGATTTGCGCCCGAAGGCGGCCCGCCGCATCCTTTGAGGTACGATCTGCGCCTCCACGCAACTGCCGGGTCGAGCCGGATACATCTGCTGCTGACGCTGACCCACCACGTGAAACGAGATGCGCCCCCGGCCATCGTTTCCGACGTGGCCGTGAGCTTTGCCGGTCCGAAGGGTCACGTTGTGTTCGGCACCGACCGCGGCGGCGTGCAGAGTGTCGATCCTGGCGAGCCTTTCGAACTGCTGCAACCGGACGACCTGAACTTCACGGCCAGGCGCGGCGACGACTCCATAGCCAAAGGTACGCGCGCGCCGGGTTGGCTGGCGGTGCAGGGCCGTAGCGGCTGGGTGAGCGTGGGCCTGCGCCACTTCTGGCAGAATCACCCCAAGGCCTTGTTCTGCTCGCCGGAACGCATGGGCGTGCGCCTGTGGGCCGGCGCACGGCCATTCGAATGGGAAGGGGGGCTGGCCAAGACGCACGAGATCGTCCTGGACTTCGCGGAGGCCCAGCCTTCCAGCATGGATCTGGAGCCCCTGCGTGTGATTCAACCGGCGGCGTGGGCGTGTGGCACGCAGGCGCTGGGTCCCATCGTGCCGCGGTGTCAGGAATCGCTCGAGGCACTGCCTTACTGGGAGCTGCTGCGCGAATGGGACATGCGTAAATGGGTGCGGGCCATGCCCACGGGCATGCGCGATTTCGGCGACGCCTACTTTGGCGGGCCCTACAAGGGCAAGAACGCTTTCACCAATCTCGAATACGACGTTGGCTGGAACTTCCTGCTCCAGTTCCTGCGCACCGAAGACCCATGGTACGCGACCCACGCCGACATGCAGCTTCGCCACCAGGCGGACATCGACATCGATCACTTCAGTAAACGCCAGTGGAAGCACAGCCCCCTGCACACGACGACGGAGGCCGACCTGGGCCACGTTTTCTTGCGCGGCCTGGTGCTGCATTACTGGCTCACCGGCGAGCGGCGCTCGCTGGAGGCGGCGATCGAGATCGGCGACTGGCTGGCCCCCCGGGTGAAAAAGCTCGAGGGCATCGGCAATGAGCGGCAGATCGGTTGGTCCCTCTACGCGCTCACCGGGGTATACGAGGCGACCCGTGACGAGAAGTACATCGAGGCTGCCCGAACTGCTGCCCTCAAGCTGCACGAGATCCAGGAGCCTTCCGGCAAGTTCAAGATCCGTTGGGATAACCGCATCTCGTTCTTCAACGGCATCGCCATGAACGGCCTGCTCGAGGTCTTCCGCAACTGCGGAGACGAACGAATCGCCGAGACGATCCTGCGCTTGGGCGTCCGCACGCTGGGGCAGTATCCAGAATATGCGCTCAGGACCATGAACGCGTTCTGCTGGGCGGCTGAGCGAACGCAGGACCCGCGATTCATCAGCTCCGTGCAGCGCACCTGGGAAACGTCCATGGAGTTTCTGATTCCGCGGGAGGCCACCACCGCCGAGACACATGCATGGTATTTCCCGCGCTTCGCCGTGAAGCAGGGGACCTTCGCCTTGCTGGATTCGAAGCACGACCCCGTACCGGACGTGGCCACCTGGCGCACGTTGCGGCTGGAGAAAGATGAACACGGTCTGCCCTCAGGCACGCCCAATGAGCCGAACCCGGTTCGCAAAGTGGAGCTCTACGCGCGGGTTTCGGCGGGCCCGGCCGCTTCGGTGCTGGCAGTCACCGAAGGACTCATCCGCGGCCGTGTCGAGGTGGTGGACATGTCCGGCGAGTTGTTGGCCACGCACCCGCTCAGGGACGCAGGACAGCCGGTGCGGGCAGCCGCCTTCTCTCTGCCGGGCGAAACGCGGGTACGACTGCGGCTGCTGGCTGACGGACCGGTCACGTGGCAGATTCATCACGATGGCCGCTGCGACCTGGTGCTGCATGATCGCTTCGGCAAGTTCCTGCCCAGCACCTATCCCCGGGCGTACGGCTTCGTCCGCGAAGGAGCGAAGGAAATCACGATCAAACTCGAAGCCATCGGCGAAGGGTTCCACTCGGCCGTGCTCTACGATTCCGATGGCAACCCGGCCGGCACGGTGCGGCACTTCATCGATTTCGAGGATCCCGGCCGTTATCAGCTCGAGCTCAAGGCACCGGTGAGCGGTGAAGTGGCCGGGTGGTCCCTGGAGATCTACAACGCCCGCGTCCTGAGCATAGACGGCCTGCTGCCGTATTGGTCGACGCATGCGGAACAACTGTTCAATCCGGAACGCGTCCGCTGAGAGCTGATTCCAGCAGGCGTGCGCGACGGCTCTGACAGCTCGCTGTCGGCCACAAAATCGGCGGTGGCGTGTCCTCCGCGAGGCTTCTATTTTTCATTTCAGTTTGTCGTATGAGCGGTACGACCGTGGCGAGATGGTCAAGCGGGGAATGGCTTGACCTCGCCGCCGCGTCGCTTGATACTGTGGGCACCATGAGTGACACCACGAAACTGCGCAGGATTGGCGTGCTCACCGGCGGGGGCGACTGTCCCGGGCTCAATGCGGTCATTCGCGCGGTGACCAAGACTGCGCTATACCAGCACCAACTCGAGGTCTGGGGCATCGAGGATGGCTTCCTCGGCCTCATTGAGAACCGCATGGCGCCGCTGGCCAGCACGGATGTCTCCAACATCCTCACGCGCGGCGGCACGATCCTGGGCACCAGCAACCGGGCCAATCCGGCCCGCTTTGCCGTGGGAATCGATGCCCAGGGCGCCCCCGTGTTTCAGGACGTCACCGACCAGGTCGTCCGCCACGTACGGCAGCGCAATCTCGACGCCGTGGTCTGCATAGGCGGCGACGGCACGATGACCGGAGCCGCGGCCCTGGCCGAGCAAGGCCTGCGCTTCGTCGGCGTGCCCAAGACCATCGATAATGACCTGCTGCATACCGACATCACTTTCGGCTTCCAGACGGCCGTGGCCATCGCCACCGAGGCCCTCGACCGCATTCACACCACCGCCGCCAGCCATCACCGGGTGATGGTGGTGGAGATCATGGGCCGCAACGCCGGCTGGTTGACGCTGCACAGCGCGGTGGCCAGCGGCGCGGACGTCGTGTTGATCCCTGAAATCCCCTATGACATCGAGCGCGTCTGCGAGTTCTGCCTGAACCGCAGCCGTCGCGGCAAGTCGTTCACCATTGTGGCGGTGGCCGAAGGGGCCCGACCGCGTGGCGGTCAGCAGGTGGTCAGCAAGATCGTCCGCGACAGCCCGGATCCCATTCGTCTGGGGGGCATCGCTCATGTCGTTTCCGAAGAGATTATCGCGCGGACGGGCCTGGAGAGCCGGGCGACCATTCTCGGGCACGTGCAGCGGGGCGGTACGCCGGTGGCCGAGGACCGGGTTCTGGCCACCATGTTCGGCAGCCGGGCCTTGCAACTCCTGCTGGAACGGCGTTTCAACGAGCTGGTGGTCATGCAGGAGGGGCGCATCACCAGCGTGCCGCTCGGCAGTGTGGCCGGCCAGCAGCGGAAGGTGCCGCTCGATCATCTTCTGATCACGGCCGCCCGCGGGGTCGGCACCTGCTTCGGTGATGACCCGACGACGTGTGGTTGACCCTTCAATCGTCCCCATTGCGTAGCCTGCTACTTACCGGCTTGGCCCGCGGAATCGGAGCCCCGAATGAAGTTGATGATCCTCGCGCGGGCCGGCCTGTTGATGGCCGGCGTGTCTCTCGAAGCCGCCGTCCCCGGCAAGATCACCTATGAGCCACTTTCCAGCGATGGGGGGCGGCCTGCAAACACGATCTCTGCCAGTTTAGAGAGGCGTGAAGCGGTACAGATCGAGCTCGACGATCTGAAGCTCGACATTTCGGTGCCCCGGCGCGTCCAGGCTTACGACCTCCTGCCGCTCGAGTACACGCTGGAGGGAGATTGCAGCCCTGATGCCCGCGTGGCCGTCGAAGCGGTGGCCTTCGAGGACGAATCCCGCCGCCAGGGCCGTGACCTGTATGATCTGGCACTGCCCGGCGACATGAGAATCAAGATCGAGTACCTCGGCAGCCAGACCGGCGTCTTCCGCCCGCAGCGCGTCTCGCGGCTGACCAGAACGAGCCGCCACACGGTGTTTCCGCCCTATGAGCTGGAGCCGTTGGTCCGCTCAGGCCGGGTGCATCGCGGGCACTACCTGTTCTTCAAGTTCCGCATCACCAACGTCGGCAACACCATCCTGGATCCGGAGGGATTCGGCGGCTGGATGGCCATGCCCCAGGCGCATCTCATCTCTGAAGACGGCAGCCGCGAGATGCGCGGCCAGACGATCAATCTGTACGAACGGCACCTGGAATATCTCTACCCCGGCGAGAGCTTCGAGCAGTGGGTCAACTTTCACACGACCAAGGGCGCCACGCCCACCCACGTGCGCACGCTGCTTCCCGGTCGGCACGTCATCAGCTACCAGGCGCTCTACCGCTGGAACCGCGAGTACAACTGGGGGGTGAACATCTGGGGTGGAAAGCCGTGGTTCGGCCTGGAAGTCCCCATCGAGGTCGTGGAGGACCCGTCCTCCGCTGCACAGGAGGCGCCGGTCGAGCCCCGTGAGGTGGTACTCGAGCCGGACTTGGACCGCATGACTCGGTACGTCCGCTCGCTCGAGGAGTTCATGACCTCTTTCCGCGTGTTCGAGCGCGACGAGCTCAAGAAGGCCCGGAAGGGCACGCTTCACGTCCAGGTCGCTCCCTGGACAAAACAGGTGGTGATCAAGCTGATCGGCAACACGCCCGGCCGGATCCGCACGGCGGCGGTTCCCGTGGAGGTCTCGTCTGCCGGCCTGGCCGTACAGTCCAATCCGGACAATCCGTTCGTGCTGAAGAAACGCGGCCACGGTGAGCCGGTCTTCCTGACGCAGAGCATGAACGCCATGCGCGTCAACATCCAGCTTGGGCCGCATCCCGAGCAGCACTTGCGCCAGCGCACCCGGGAGATGCTCGACTGCGGCGTGAACGTGATCTGTTCGACCGGTGGCAACTGGCACATCGCGCAGGTTTACAATCCGCAGGCGTTCG
>BTUC01000092.1:0-9107 GCA_045863575.1 Phycisphaerae bacterium | reverse complement strand
CGGCGATATCCACGCCGAGACCTTCAAGCACTTCTACGACGTGATCGTGCGGGAAATGCAGCTTCCGGTGTTCGGATGGGGACTCTTTCCGGCCAAGACGCACAATGTGTCCGGCCTGGGCTCCCACTACTGGAATGAGAAGCTGCAACCATCCCTCTTGCCTGAATCCTTCAGCTATTCGCACGGCCGTGAGCTCGACGTCGCGCATCCCGATTATCCGCGGGCGTATGCCGGAGCCATTCTCTTCAATCACCGGCGCTGGGGGCATCTGTTCTACCGGACTGCCGACGGCGACGTCCTCATCGACGTGGAGGACACCTGGGGCTGGCACCGGGACGATATCAACGTCCGCTACACGCTGGGGCCGCATGCGCTGCCCCGGTTTCGCACCTGGCTGCGTGATAAGTACCGCGACATCGACCGGGTGAACACCGCCTGGGGCACCCGGTTCACGAGCTTCGAGGAGATCGATCCCCAGCAAGATCAGGGCAATGAGGGCCACGCGTACGGCCTGGATCTGACCCGCCTGGCGCCGGTCTATAACCGGCGAGAGAACCCGTTCCACGAGTGGACGCCGGCCATCGATGATTGGGACATGTTCCGGACCGAGCTGCGCTGCGACGTGTACGAGGAAATCCTGCGGCACGTCCGGCAGGTGATCCCCAAAGCTCAACTCAATCTGCGGACAGAAGGCGCGATCATCCCCGTGACCGTGGCCGCCGACAGTGACAATCCGCACTTGCGACACGTGTACTACTCGCAGCGGCGTCAGGCCCTGGTGCCGGAAGTCCTTCGTCGCCGCCAGGTGATCCGCTACCACAGTGACTATACGACGATCCCGTACACGCCAGCGGAATGGAGGCAACTGCTCTCCGCCCTTCGTGAGGAAGGGATCCGCGGCAACTACCTGCCCCAATTCTGCACGTCCCGCGACATGCTGCTCAACGACTACTACGGCCGGGACTACCAGATGAACTACAACCTGCCCGAACCACGCCCCGCGCTCATGATGCACGTGTTGCAGGCCGCTTTCCCCGTCTGGAAGGCCATATACGAGGAGGGCCACTGTCCAGGCGTTCTGTGGGAAGACTACATGTGCGACGGCTTCGTCAGCGAAACGCAGAAGCGCGAGCTGAAGCTGTTCCGCGAGCGCGTCAACGCGGCCCATGCGGCGGCCGAGGTGCGACCGGCACGCCGGTGATCGGCCGACAAGGGAGAGGGTGGCCGGGAGCCACGAACACAGAGAGCAAAGGCGCCGCGCTCATCTGCCTTTTCACTTTCCCACTTTCTCGCGGTCACCCTTTGAACTGACTCCGCCGGGCCCCTCCTCACTGCCTCTTGGGCAAGAACCGGGCCGCATACCCTCCGCCGGGCGCCATGATGATCTCCAATTCATCGTCGGCGGTCGCTGTCCGGCGGACGCGGCGGATCTGCTCCGGCACCTCGGCCGCTCTCTCGCCGTCGGCAAAGATGTCCACCTGCCAACGGCCATCATCCAGGAACCGCCGCAACGGAATGCGCAACGTTCGGGCCTGGCGGTTAGTCATGCAGCCCAGGTACCAGACGTCCCCATGGCGACGAGCGATGGTGATGAATTCGCCGGGGTAACCGTCCAGCACGATGGTCGCGTCCCAGACCGTGGGCACCCAGCGGAGGAACTCGAAGCCCGCCTGGCCGCGGTAGCTCTCCGGGTAGTCCGCACACATCTGCAGCGGGCTGAAGTAGACCACGTACTGGGCGAGCTGATGGCACAGCGTGCCCATAACGAACGGGGCTGAGTCCCGCGGTTTGAAGCGCTCCGGCGTCGTGACGTTGAAGCCGCCGGGCGTGTAGTCCATGGGCCCGGCCAGCATCCGCGTAAACGGAAGCGTCACGTTGTGCTCCGGCGTGACGTCGCTGGACCACTTGCAGTTCTCCAGCCCGAGCACGCCCTCGCGGGCCAGCAGGTTGGGCCAGGTTCGCTCCATGCCTTCGGGCTTGTACGCCCCATGCAGGTCCACCATGAGATGGTGCTTCGCGGCCAGCGCGACCACCTCGTGGTACCAGTTGACCATCCACTCATCGTCGCGGTTCATGAAGTCGATCTTGACCCCGGCGATACCCCACTTCTCATAGAGCGGAAAAGCTTCCTTCATCTGGGCCGCACAGTGCCCCCAGGTGAGCCACAGCCAGACGCGAACGTTGTTCTCGCGGCAGCAGGCGAGGATCTCCGGGAGGTCGATTTCGGGGACTGTCCGGGTGATGTCGGTCACGCGGCGGGTCTTGCCGTCCTCACCGGTCACGTTGGCCCACCAGGACCAGCCCTCGTCGATGAGCAGGTATTCGATGCCGGCCTCGCCCGCGAACTTCGCATAATGCTTCATGGTGGCGGTGTTCATTCCGCCGGCGAAGTCCACGCCGCTGACCATCTGCTTGGGCCACCAGTCCCACACCACCTTGCCCGGCCGGATCCACGACGGGTCCTCGATGGCACAGGGCGGATTGCAGTTAAAGACGATCTGGCTCTCGATCAGTTCACCCGGCCTTCGTCCGAGCAGGATCACGCGCCAGGGTGTGACGAAAGGGGTCTTCCTCTCCACTGCCGGCGCATGGCCGCGTCCGGAAAGGCGGGTGTAGAGCCTGCCGGCGCGCGGCCGGTACTCATTCAGGCCGGCCGCCGGTGCGGTGGCGGCGGGGGGCTGCCCGGTGGAGAGATAAAGCCCGGCGTAATTCTCCAGGTGTGCCTCCGTGATGGCCGCCCACCTGCTGTTGGGAAACTCCAGCGTGAGCGGCAGACCGATGAGCGTTTGAGCTTGCAGCTTGGATACTGGCCCGGTGGTGTAGAGCGCCTCGTAACTGGTTCGGAACCCCTTCAACGGCAGGGCGAATGCTTTTGCGTCCTGGGTCGGTTCGAAAGTGGTCAGTTCTTCGGCCAGGTGCAGGGTGTCCCCATTGCCGGGAACGAGATACCGGAAGGCGATTCCGTCGTTGTACGCCCGCACCAGCAGTCCGAGTGAACGGCCATCCGTGCCCGGTTCCGCCAGTTCGACCTCCAGCAGGTGGTACCAGTCCCGCACCGGTGAATGCGTGCCCCACACGGGCTTGTAGATTTCATCGCGGCTGCTCGCCTTGCTGCCGACCACGCGGAGCTTGGGCCCCAACGCCGCCGCTCCCTGCGGCAGCAGGCCGAGCCGCGAGTCGCCGAACAGCTCCTGGCCGTCCATGCTGATGCTGAACACGGGGCCGTCCTCCGCTTCGGAGATGGCGAACTTCACGTTCCCGTCGGGTGAGGTAATAAAGGCAGCCGAGTCGTCGGCTGCTTGACAGAGAGAACATCCCAGAACCAGTGCAATCCAGGTGCATCCAATAAGCTGCTTCAACACAACTCTCCTCGCATACAGGTCTGAGGCATGGCCCAGCGGTGAGGGCCACGCCACAAGCGCTTGTTCTGACCGGCCGGATGCCGGTCCCACACTCTAGTTTCACACCCAGCCGTGGCGCCCTTTCCAGTTGGCGACTTCCGCGTCTGTAGCGGTCGGCCTCCGTGCCGGCCGTTCCAGTGAGTGAACAGCGGGCACGGAGGCCGGCCGCTACGGAACTGGCGAACCGGAAGGGGTCCAAGACTGCTCACCGGCGACCGTTTCACAGTGCTTTCCAGCGGCCGTCACCGCGGCCGGCTGTCCACCCCCGCGGAGATTCGGTAGCTGTACACGTGCGAGCCGCTGGCAAAGTAGATGCGGCCGTCGAGGAAATCTCCGCCGCAGGCGATGGGCACGGGGGATTTGGCCATCTGGGTGACCTTGAAGGTATTCGCATCGATTTCGCCGATGCCGCCGCGGAACAGGAGGTAGGTGCCGCCTTCAGGGTCGCGCACGAAGAGCCGCGGTCCCTGGCCCGAGGCCGTGTTGCCGAACTCGGCTGCCGTGTTCTGCTCGTGGATTACCTTGCGCTGCTCCGGATCGAAGACGAAGAATCGGACGTTGTCGGCCACGCCGTAGATCAGCCCGCGCGGCCCCGGGCACAGGGCCCTGTAGCTCTGCACGCCTGGTAAAACGGGCTCGTGCCACTCAAGACGCTTGCTGGCCAGGTCGAGGATGTACAGCTCGGCCAGCGTGGCCTTCTGCTCGCCGCCGGTGCCCGGGCTGGTCGTCGAACCGCACAGGAGCTTGCCGCCGGGCAGGGCAGCCAGGCCCACGGTCGCATGCTCCGGCAGGAGGTCCTTGTGCGTCAGCAGCGTGTGCTTGCCGGGCTTGCGGTCCCAGATCAGCAGGCCGCCGCCGGTATAGCCATATCCCGGCGTGCCGGCCATGATGACCCTGCTGCCGTCGTCCAGCGCCAGCAGGCCGTGTGGCCGGTAGATGTCGTGATGTCCCTGGGCGAGCAGCCGCGGGTTCGATTCGGCTTTCTCCACTTCGGTCGGGACCCACGGCCGGGACGGATCCCACTCGAGCAGGCCGCCTTGTGTATACGTCCCCACGAAGAAGCGGTCGCCTTGCCGCGTGACGGTGTTCCACTGGCCGTAGGATTCGCGGTTGATCCACTTGTCCGTTTTCGGGTTGTAACTGAAGAACCGCATGGGAAAGGCCGTCCCGCCGCAGATGGTTCCGTCCGGAGCGACGGCCAGACCCATGATGTGGGCGCCTTCGCTGTGGTAGTCGAACTTGAGCATGTGCTTGTTGCCCGTTTTGGGGTCTTCCACCTCCATGGTGCGCTCGACGGTGTCGCAGCGCGTGAGCCGCTTGCCGTCGGGGAAATCCTGGTGGAAGAGTCCCTGGCTGGAGGTGATGATCGGTTTGGGCTTGATGTCGGGGCGGGCGCCGATCTTGCGGGCCTGGCCCTTGTAGAACTCGTACCAGTCGCCGCCGGCCGTACCGTAGACCTTGCCGTTGAGATCGCGACGAACCTCGCCGGTGCCCTGAACGCGCTCGCTGTCCGGCACCATGGGTTTGGCCTTACCGTTCTTGGGGTCCAAGCCCATGACATGGCTTTTCGTGTTGCCGATGCCGAAGTAGATCCAGCCCGTGTCGTCGGCGGCCACCGTCCGCTGATACTGCTCCCAGTTCTCGGTGTGCACATGGCCGTAGTCTTTGAATGCGCGCGTCTTCGGGTCGAACGAAACCACCCCGCTCTGCGGATAGCTGACCGACCAGATGACACCGTTGTCATCCTCGGTCATGCCCATGGCCATGCGCGGCGCGGTCTCGGCGTGAAACGTGAACGCGCGGCGGACGGGGTCGAACTCGACGAAGTGACTGTTGAAATGGGTGTAGTACTTGTTGCCCGAAGAGAGCACGGAGGCATAGGGGCAGTCGCCGCCGGGCGGGAAGGGCATGGGGAACTCTTCGCTCTTGCCCGTCTCGGCGTCGATCAGCAGCAGGGCGTATCCCCCGCGGTGGTCGAACAGCCAGACCAGGGCGACGTTGCGGCCTTCACCGTCCACGGTGGCCACGATGCCGCGGTGGTTACTCACCGGGGTGGCCACGCCATGGTGCAGAAAGCCGTCGCCTAAGTCTTCGGTGGCCCCGGTCGTCACTCTCGGCGCCAACAGGACGGTCGCGAGAATCCAACCCCCGTGTAGCGTTCTCATGCATCACCTCCGTAGCGGCCGGCGTTCCTGCCGGCCGTTGGCCCGTGGACCGAACGGCCGGCACGGCTTCGCCGATGCGGGGCAGAGACGCCGGCCGATACAGAATGGGCAAACCGGTGGGGCAATGGCCTCTCAGCGATTCGCCGCTCGCCCGGAAAGAGAGTGTACCGTCGCGATTAAGGTTCTGCACCCGGCCAGGACCTGCGTTGTTTTGGGTTCGATCTGCACCTCCGGCAGGCACAAAAGCCCCCTTCTGGCCCAGCCAGGGCGGATTCCTTGGGTCCGCCAGCGACGCTCTCGCGGCGGGTCGCCGTCTGCTCTCGTCTCCCGGCCGGCCTGGAGTGGTTGCATGTGGACCACGCACCGCACCTGGAGAGCTTCTACGGCGGGTGCGGTTTTAGCCCGACCTCAGCGGGGCTGCTGCGTCTTCGGGTGACACCCGCTTGACCCGCCGTCCAGCGGCTTTACATTCGAATGCCTTCGCTCAGACGCTCGGCGAGGGACGATCCGAGGCAAGGAGAATATCGTTGCGAGCCCGACACCCGATCCTTCGGCGGTTGCAGTGGAACCCTCTGTTAGTAGTCATCCCATTGGCGTATCTGGGCTGCACGGCCTACCTGGCGGGATTCCCGCTCTGGCGGACGGCTGCGGCCGTGTTCGTGGGGCTGTGGTTTGGATTGTCGGTGTTTGACGCGGCCAGCGGGCACTGGTGGCTCGACTGGCTGTACTCCGAGGAGGCCGAATCATCCGGGGGCGAGGGAGCGTAGCGCCACAAGGCCACCATAGCGCGTCGAGTCCCGCGGCGAGCGTGAGCGCCAAGGAAGAAAAGGGGCATGGTCTCCCTCTGCGCGCCTACTTGCTCCGAGCGCGCGCCAGCGTTGCGGCCACGATCGCGTTGCCGCGGGGGGTCCAGTGATGATCGTACGTGTAGTAGGCGTGTTCGCCGTTCGCGATGGCCCTGCGCAAGGGGACAGTCAGACTGATGAAGGGTATGCCTCGAACCCTGCAAAAGCGCGCCAGCGCCTGTTCGCGCGCGTCCAGGTTATCGAAGATCTGCTGGGCGAATGATGCCTCGTCAATGGTGAACGGGAAGACCAGCTCAGCGAACGCGCGCAGCTTGTCTGCGGGCAGGCGGTCACGCACCAGCGGGAGTACCACATGTGCTTTCGTGGGCGCCAGCACGATGATGAGCTCCGCGCCTTGATCGGTGCAGATCCGCTGCATGTCCGCGAGCATATCGGCCGTGCGTTCCCAGCGGCCGCTCATCACGAAAGCGGTATACGGCACAGCGTGGTCCAGCAACGCCTTGGGCCCGAAGACATAGGGATGTCCATTCTCCTGGGGAATCCACAGCGGCAGCCAGGAGAGCAGGTCCGCAATTCGCGGATCCGGGGGCACACCTCCGGTATTCAGCGGACCAGACAGCAGCGCGTCGTACGTCCGGCGCAGCGGTGAGTTCTTGTAGTAGATGCGGATGCGGTCCCGCCAGGTGGGATCGGGACGCTTCAGCTCCCGCTCCTTGATCTCGAAGTCGTTGCCTTCATAAATCATGCACAGCACCTGGCGCGGTCTGAGCCGGGGCAGGTGCTCTGCCAGGGCGGCGCGGTTGTTCAGCGGGCTGTAGCCGGTCATTCCCAGGTTGTATACGCTCAGCCCGGTGTCTGAGGCGAACAGCACGGGCCAGGCCTGGTCGTCCGACACGTTGCAGCCTTCGGTGAAAGAGTCGCCGAGGGTGACCACGTCCACCGGTTGTGTGACCTGCCGGTTACGATAGCCCCAGGCATCTGCCTGGTAAGTACAGGGGACGGGAGCGTGCCCGTCGGGCGCATGGGCGTGGATGAATCCGGTCGCGGGTACGTCACGAAAGGTGTAGCTCAGCCTCACCTCGGGCGGCCGGTGATATGCGGCCGTTGTATGGATGTACGAGGGCCGCACGACGGTGCGCAAGGCCAGGTCGAGCACGAACAGACCGGGAATCATGAAGATCACCACGGCCAGCACCTGAAACCAGCGGCGCTTGTAGGTCTCCCGGCTGCGGGCCTGATCGATATACAACCCCACGCAGGAGAACAGCAGGGTCAACAGAATGGCCGTGAAATGCGGTTGTGAGTACCGGCCCAGAACGACCGGTCGGTCACGCACCACCAGGTGGGCCACATCGCTGGTGGTCAGCCACAGTGCCGCGTTGGCAATGAAAACGACGCCCAGAAAGATCTTCTGTCGCAGATTCATCGAACGGCCTCCTCCAGCTGAATGGGTTGGCCGGGATGCAGGTACCTGGCGTATCTCACTGGCACTCAGAACATCGGGTAGAGGAACGGCGCCAGGGGAGATGAGCCGGCAAAAAGGATCAGCGAAGCCGCCAAAAGAAGGATCAGCAACAGCGGAGCCATCCACCACTTCTTCTGGTGACGAACGAAAGCCAGGAATTCCCGCACCAGTGATTCTCTGCCCATCGTAATGCTATGAACTCCAGAAGTGCCGATTCGTCGGCCAGAGTGTGAGATGAAACGAACCCTCCATGGCCTGCGCGCGGCTTCCACCCACCGCGGATCCCACGTATATCGGTGCCCGGCAGGGCTGTCAAGCCGGGTGACGGCTGTACGCGCTGGGCCAAACACCGGCCGGCGATCCTGTCCATGGGCCAGGTGGTGGGGACGGGCAGGTCTCCTGTGCTGGGGATGGCCTTAAGAGGATCGTTACGTGAATCGAGTCGTCCGACTCCTTCGTCCCCACTGGGTGCAGATGGGCGGCCGCCGATCTGCTGGTTTCCAGCGATCTCAAGCAGTTTCTGGTTAGTGAGCCGGCCACCGTGGTACGGCGGTATCAGTCGGCACAGCCCGGCAGCACGGGCACATTCGCACCGCTCAGACATTGACGGAAGAGGGCCAGGTCGTTCTGGTCGACGTCGCTGTCCCAGTCCAGACGTGCGTTCTGGCAATCTGGATGGGGCACCGGGTTGCCGAAGCCGCTCAGGCAGGCCTGGAAATGGCCGAAATCCTCCAGATCCACGTCGCCATCGCGATCGAAATCGGCCGCCACGCTCGGTGGACAGCCGAAGCCATCCACGATGATGCCGGGGATTGTCCTGGGGCAGGCGTCGCACGCGTCACCCATACCGTCCAGATCGCCGTCCGCCTGGTCCGGGTTGGCGACTTCGGAGCAGTTGTCGCAACCGTTGGCCATACCATCCCCATCGGGATCGGCCTGGTCATCGTGGCCGAAACAAGCATCGCAGGGGTCGCCCACGCCGTCTCTGTCCAAGTCTTCCTGTTGGGGGTTGGACATCGACGGGCAGTTATCGAGATGGTCAAACAGGCCATCACCATCGCTGTCCACCGGTTGGATGGCCAGAATCATGAGCGTGATTTCGGCATCTTCGATGGCGAAGGGAAAACTGGCCGCGTTGACGCTGGCGGTCACATCCTCCTGGTCCCATGTCATACCGGTCGATAGAGTCAGTGTGGTGTCGCCCCCGCTGGTGTCCGGGCCGGCCTTGCCATAGTGCCTGAGCGTTGCGGATACCACCTCGCATCCGGCC
>BTUC01000091.1:0-19777 GCA_045863575.1 Phycisphaerae bacterium | reverse complement strand
CCTGGAGAAGGTCCTTCCGATGCGGCCGTCGTGCGCCCGCGGCTGGACACGCCGAAGCGGGCCATCGCCCTGTCCAACGGCATCTGCCCGGGTCTGGCGGACGTGGACCCCTACTGGGCGGCGGTAGCGGCCATCGACGAGGCCATCCGCAATGCAGTGTGCGTCGGCGGTGATCCGGCCCGGACGGCCATCCTGGACAACTTCTGCTGGGGCAACTGCGAGGACCCGGCCACGCTGGGGGCATTGGTGCGGGCCTGCCAGGGCTGCCACGACGCGGCGATCGCCTATGGCACGCCGTTCATCTCGGGCAAAGATTCACTCAACAACGAGTTCGCCCTCGACCCGGCGGACTCTCAGCGTCTCGCCGGGCGCGTCCCGCTGCACAACAACCGCATCCGCATTCCAAGCACGCTGCTAATCAGCGCCATGAGCTTAATCGAGGACGTGGACCGGTGCGTAACCATGGATGCCAAGTCACCACCTGCGGGAGGCCCACCCACGTCCTTCTTCTTCCTGGGGCTGACGGCGGGCACCTGGCCGGAAGCGAAAATCGCCGATGCGGCCGGCCTACACGCGGCGGTGGCAACGCTGATCCGCGAACGGCGCCTGCTGGCCTGCCACGACTGCGGCGAAGAAGGCTGGCTGGCGGCGCTGGCAGAGATGGCCTTCTCCGGAAAGTGCGGCGTGGACGTCAGCCCCCCCGCCAAAGGACCGTGGTGCGATCCGTTTGCACCGGTGCCGTGCGGCTATATCGTGCAGGTGTCCGGTGAGCACATCGCGGCTGTCGAAACCGCTGTGGGACATTTGCCCGGCACTGCTTTGATCCACGTCGCCTCGACGGCTGACCATGACCGCTTAAGCTGGGCAGAGGGCGGTCTGGATCTCAAGCTCTCGAGGCTCGAACAAGCCTGGCGTTCGCCGCTGGCGTGGTGAAGCTTGCAGGCAGAATGCCTGCCGTGGCGCTCGAACTGGCAGGCGCAGGAACAGCGTGAGGTGGCTTGCCTGCCAAGCCGCCACCTGAACCCCGCCCTGAGCACCGGAGGAGGCAATCAGGCGCCGCGTCGCCGCATGGTCACCAGCAGTGCTGCCCGACACTGCCGCGGCCGCACTGAAGGCATACCCTGCGATGCCCCCCAGGCTCACCATATCCGTTTCGTCAGACCAACGGAAAGCTTCCAGTTCCGGACTTTCGGCGATCGAGCTACTCCCGACGATGAACCGGCCATCCGCCGAGATGCCGGTGGCCTCGCTGTGAAAGACGTCTCCAGAAAGGAAGCCGATGCCTTCCATGCCTCCTCCCTGAGTCCATCGAAATGCTTCATTTGCACCGGAATGCGTGCCCGTGCCAACCACGACGGATCCATCCGCGGAAACGGCCACTGCCTTGCTGTCGAACAAACCCGTCGGGAAGTCTCCAAGCGCCTGCATGCCGGTCGCCAGCGTCCAGCGGAAAGCCTCAGGACCCAAGCCGCTGCCGCTCTGGCCCACCACCGTGCTGCCGTCGGCCGAGATCCCCAGTCCGCTACTGCCGCCTCCGCCCCCCGGCAGACCACCCAGCGGCATCCAATAAGCTTGCCCATACCCCGCGGCGGGCAAAACGAGAATCGTGCACAGGGCACATGCTCGATACAGCAGCAGGCCGACGTGCCACGACGCATGGGGTGGGCGATTCATTCTGTTTGCCATGGTGGATACTCCCTGCATCTGGACCCCACACAAGCTCACCGCGCGAGGACGAGGGGCTGTTTGCCTGCCAAGCCCCCACCCTGACCCTCCCCCGGAGTACCGGAGGAGGGAATTAGGCGCTGCGCCGCCGCAGGGTCACCAGCAGCGCAGCCAGCAGGGTCAGCATTCCGGCCGTCGGCTCGGGAATGTGAGCCAGATAGGCTGAACGCAGACCCTGCGAGTTGATGGCCGTCCCGACGATGGAACGCCCGTCCGGCGTGATCCCGGCCGCATCCAGGAGCGACCAGCCGGTCAGATCCAGCCCGAATTCGCTTGTCAGCACCTCGCGCAGGCTGCGCATCCCGTTGACCTCGTCCCAGATGAAGGCCTCGCCACCGGAAGGCGAAGTGCCCCGCCCCACAACGACCGAGCCATCCCCAGAGACGGCTAGGGCATTGCTGATGAAAAACCCGCCAAGTAGATCACCCAGTCCAATCATCCCATCGGCAGCCGTCCAGCGGAAAGCCTCATCACCGTCGTCCGAAACGCCCCAACCTACTATGGCAGACCCGTCAGCAGACACGCCCAAGGCTGTGCTGAGAAAACTCCCCCCTGGCAAATCGCCCAGATCTGACATTCCCTCACCAGGCGTCCATCTGAAGGCTTGCCCGCCTGCGACAGAGCCAGCCTGACCGACGACGACTGAGCCGTCGCCCGAAACCGCCGTCGCCGCACTGAAGCCATTTGCTACGATGCCTCCCAACCCCACCATTCCCGTTTCCTCGGACCAGCGAAACGCTTCCACACTGGGCACTCCTTCGAGTGTGCTCTTTCCTACGACAAACCGGCCGTCCGCCGAGATGCCGGTGGCCTCACTGTGAAAGACGTCTCCCGAAAGAAAGCCGATGCCTTTCATCCCTCCTTCCTGTGTCCATCGAAACGCTTCATTTGCGCCGGAGTGTGTCCCCGTGCCAACCACGATGGATCCGTCAGCCGAAACGGCCACTGCCTTGCTGTCGAACAAACCCGTCGGAAAATCTCCAAGCCCCTGCATGCCCGTCGCCAGCGTCCAGCGGAAGGCCTCAGGACCGAGGCCTGAGCCGCTCTGGCCGACCACCGTGCTGCCGTCGGCCGAGATCCCCAGTCCGCTACTGCCGCCTCCGCCTCCCGGAAGACCACCCAGCGGCATCCAGTAAGCCTGGGCATGCGCCACGCCGGGAACAGCGACGCAGTGAGCCAGCACGCAACCCGTGCAGAAAACCGCCGTGGGCCAAGAGGGCAGGGGACGCTGCACACCAAGTGTGGAACTCATGGCCGATCTCCTTTTCATTTCTATTATCAGGGTGCGGACAAGGCAATGCCACGGTCTTGAGCGTAAACCTCCAGCAGCGGCAGGAGCTCGCCGGAGGTGATCTGATTATCGGCCCATACATCGATGCCGCTGCTCTGAAGCAGACCGGCTGCGCTCCACGCCAGGCCCTCTTCCGGCGAGCGCGTCTCAGGCTCCGGAGGCCCGCCGCTCTCCGGACCTTGGGCGCCGATGGGCGTTTCGCAGCTCAGCGCGCCGGTCAGACGGGTCTGGAACACAGAGAAGTCATCCTGATCGACGTCGTTATCGCGATCCAGGTCCGCGTCATCGCAGCCACTGCCCGGTGGAATACCGGGCCCGGAATAACAGGTCTGCAAGTGAGCGAAATCAGACAGGTCCACGTCGGCGTCGCCGTCAAAGTCGCCCTTCCATGAAAACTCAAAATACATGATGTGTGATTCGATCACCACCGGCCGCTGGCATCGAGTGGCTATACCGGTCACCGCCTGGAGCGACAGCTTCTTCTCAGCGGGCAGGTTGAGGCCGTAGCCGTAGGGCGCGGCCTCCCCTTCGCACGGATCGGCAACGCCCGTCTCTCCAATGCACGAAGATGGCAACTGATCATCGTGCCACCGGCCCCAGACCGAGCCCTCCTGCAGGGCGCCGGTCTGACGATGGAAGACCTGCACGCGCCCGTTCATCTGGTCGGTCACGAAGATGCGGTTTTGGATTGAATCCACCGTGATACCGTAGGGATAGATCAATTTGCCCGGCTCGCGGCCAAGACCACCCAGGTCGAATGCGGGCATGTGCTTGACCTTTCCGTCGCCAGGGTCGTAGAAAAACTTGTCCACGCGGTGGCGCCTGTGCCGCTTCCTGGTGACATGTCGTGCCTCCCGCGTCGTGTCCACCGGAAGGAAAGGCCGGCAGATCAGACGTCGTCCAAGACAAGGTGTGCTGCACGAAAGACGAGTGAAGAGAATCGCCTGCGCGGTCGACGGCCCCGCGAGTTACCCGTCGCCCATCCCTCCCCTACCGGCCGCTTCTAGTTCCAATATAACCGGAACTAGAAAGATGTCAAGTGAAGGTTTTGTCGGAAACACGAGGATTTGCCGGAGAGCACGAAATGCAATGAAGTTGACTCATTTCGAGGACGGCCGGCTTTCACGGCCGGCGGGCTGCTTGCGGGGCTCCTCCTCGGGGCGGGGTGAGACCAGATAGAAGCGCCCGATGCTAACGTCGAAAGGCGTGCCATCGTCGCGGCGCATGTGGTAGGTGCCTTCCATAGTCCCCCAGGCGGTGCGCAGCGGACAGTAGCTGTTGTACTTGAAGGCTTCGCCCGGCTTGAGGTGCGGGGTCTGGCCGACGACACCCGGGCCTTCGACTTCTTCGCGACGGCCGTGGGCGTCCACGATCACCCAATGCCGGGACAGCAGCTTTACGGGTGAATCGCCCGTGTTCACGATGACAATCGTGTAGCCGAAGGTGTACTGTCCCATGTCCGGATCGGAGTGATCGGGCAGGTAGTAAGCCGTCGCGCCGACGCGGACGCCCTCAGTAGTGACGTCGGAATACTCGGGTGTACTCATGCCCATATCTTAGACCATCGTGGTCCTTCGGGGGTAGTCGGGAGCAAGTTCTGCACGGGTGACCGGAAACGGTACAGGTGGCATGTTCTCTACCCTGGACGCCGCGAGCCCGGGGACCGCGGTGAATCAGATCAGGCCGGGGAGGGGAAAAGCATGAGCAAGGCAGCCAAGCCGAGAAAGGGACGGAAACGGCAGACAGCGCCGGAGCAACTGAAAAAGGCGCAGCCGCCGAAAGCGCCGAAGCGACAGACACCGCCTGTCCCGACGGCCGAGCCACCTCCGCCTGATCCGCAGACAGAACACCCGCTGGCCCGCACGGCCGTCTTCCGCCTACTGCCTGGCACAACGCGAGCGAAAGTGGACAACGCCATTCTCACCCGGCCCCAAGGCCTGGGTACGCTGGAGGCCATTGCCCATCGGTTCGAGTTGCAGGAGAAGTTCGGGATCACCATGGCCGCGCTGAAAACGTACGCGCGGCGGCTGGAGCGGGCGCTCCGGCCCATGGCCACTGGAGAGGTCGTTACCGGTATTCTCGGCTGTCTGCCGGTTTCGTACCGGCGGCGACTGCTGGCGGGTAACGAGGTCTTGCTGTTGAGCCGCGTCAGCCAGTCGCTGAGCGGGGAGAGTCATCAGCCGGTTTTGCCGGTATCTGATCTGGCCCGGCTGGCCGTTGTGCTCAAGAGTTTGGCAAACCGATTGGGGCGGGTCAAGACCGCCGGGAGTGGACGGGGCGGGGGCAAGCAAGAGGCGAACGGCGCGATCGAGCCGTCCAATCTCGGCGCGGCCATCAGCAAGGTCTACGGTCTCGACTGGCCGCCCAGAAACCTCGACGAGAGCACCAAGGAACCCGATGCCCCATAGCAGGCGCCGATCCGCCACAATGTGTGCCACTGCTGTGCTTGCCACGCCGAAGGCTTTTCGCGAAGGCGGGTCAGCAGTGGTTGAATACCACGGATGCTCCCCTTGGCTCCGGCACTGCTCACAGTCACAGAGCAGTGGCACACGACGCTACTTAGAGGGTATCCATCCACTGAGCAGTGGCGCACGCCCTGCTGTCGCAGGTTCTTGATTCGAAAGGGCCCTTGGTAGGTTAGTCGGGCACCGGTTGAGTTGTGACCGGCGGGGAAACGGTTGTCGCCGGAGGAGGTGGCATGACCACCAGCGAGATCCGGACGACCACCGGCTGCGAGGTTGCGGGGCGGCTGGAGATGCCAACGGCTGCCACCGGTTGGGAGCTCGGAGGGCGGGTGGCGCTGAATACATCGAGGGCGGCCGCCGCCGGCGCGGTGGTCTGAGAAGAAGGCAGCGTCCCGCGCGCGCCCCGATGATCCGTGGCCGGTTCGGGAACGGACTCCAAGGATCGCCCGCGGTGCCGGGCAGGCGCCGGTTCAGTCATCGGTCCGGCCAACTCGCCCACCGGTTGATTCGGCCGGACAGCACCAGAGGTCCGCGGCTCTGCGGGCGCGGCCGCGGGCCTGCTGGGAAGAGTCCCCCTCCCCTTCTCGGTTGAGTGCTCGAGAACTACACCGCCTCGGGTGAATCCGCCGGCCCGTGGAGGCGCTGCCGCAGACGCCGGCGATTCGGCGCGAACGGTGCCTGCCGATGCGGAGCCAACCAGATCACGCGCGGCAACGCCCTCCTCCAGCTTCACGCCCATTTCCACAGCCCGGCCTTCCCCCACCACCGGCGTGCGCGCATAGCGGCCCAACTCGGTATCATCAAGAGGCGTCGCGGGCTCATCCCCGGGCGCCGACGAAAAGCCCAAGGCATCCTGGGCGGAACGAAGGCGGACGCGATCGCCAGGTTTACCGGCGGGCATCCCTTCCTCGGCCTTGTTTTTGAGCATCCCACCAAAAAAGCGATTCGTATCGGATTCCATCACGCGAAATCCATCGGAATCCGCAGGGGCGCGGGCCAGTTCCAGAAGTACGCCGTTGGCGGTCTGGACATCGGGCACGGCCATGAGAAGCTGAACCGGCTCTGCCGGCGTGGAATCCTCACCTTCAGGGACGACCGGTTCAAAACCAAGCTCCGCCTGGATCCAGCGTGCCGCGCGGCTTCGTGAGGCGGTGTCCGCGAAAGCCAGCTCAATGCGCACGTCGCCGGGGTGCTCGTCGTTGGAGAGCGGCCGCCGCCCCACGATGCCGGCAAGATCAGCGTCAAGCCCCACGCCGTACACCGGATCGGGCCGGTCATCTTTCATCGGCCCACTCCCGCCATGCCTCGACGCAACCGCACCCGCCGGGGCCGATTCCTCCACAGGCTGCTCGTCTGGGGCTCGCCCGCCGAGCGCGGGCGACGCCGCCCGGGCCGAATGGTCACCTTCGAAGCCACGTAAGGGGATCGATTCAGATCTTTTTGCCTCGTTTTCCACGCGGAGTGCGCCGTAGCCATCCGCCGCCAGCCCGCGGAAACGATCCGGCGGCGACAGAGCACGATCAGGTTCCGCCCCGTCCGCATCCAATGTGACAGGCGAACCGGGGGCCAATTCGTCGCGTCGTCGCCCGCCCTCGGCCAGCGCGCCCCTGCCGTCGCCGTCGACGTGCTCTGAACTCTCCATCATGCCCTCTTGCGGCTGAACCTCCAGAAGGCGAGCCGCCGGAGCCGGCGCGCGGACCTCGGGTTTCTTGTCCACGTAAGCATATTGCCGCTCAGAGGAGCGATCCTGCGCGTCCGGGTCGAACGGCCACATGAGGTAGGTGGCGACGAAGGCCAGCCCGATGACCGCGGCCGTCGCCAACCAGCGGAGGGCGGGACCCGAACGCCTCGCAGGGGGGCGTTCCGCCGCCCCACCTTCGCCGAGCAGCGCCCGGCGCTCCATGCGCGTGCGGAGGGATTCCAGCAACTCATCGGAGGCCGTCGCCCGGGGCAGACCCTGAACGGCCTTGATGGTCGCTTTCAGTTCATCCAGCAGCCGTCGGGCCTGGAGATCGGAAGCCAGCCGCCCTTCCACTTCGGCGCGCTGCCGCTCCGACAGCTCACCGTCCAGGTAAGCGGAGAGTTGAGCTTCGAATTCGTCCCGGTGATCGGCGGCCATAGCCTTTCATCCTCCCGCGGAACACCCGCGGGTACGTGATCAGATTCCCGAAATCAGGGGCTTCAGACGGTCCCGAAGTTCCATGCGGGCCCGGTGCAGCCTCGATTTCACCGTGCCCACCGGCAGCTCGAGAATGTCCGCAATCTGCCGATAGTCAAACGACTCGATGTCCCGCAGCACGATCAGAGCCCGCTGGTCTTCCTCGAGCTGCTCTAGCCCCCTCAGCACGAGCTGCTGAGTCTCCCGTGCGCTCATGCGCGCTGAGGGTTCGTCTTGTGCGCCGCTGTGCCCCATGGCAGCTCCCGCGTCGGCATTACACTCGCCATCCCCCATGTGCAGTGCCAGCCGGGCCGTCCGGCTCCTGCGGCGGCAGTGCGAAATCGACAGGTTTACAGCAATCCGGAACAACCAGGTGTAGAATCCGGACTGCCGCCGAAAGGTGCCGATGGCCTCCAGTGCGTGCAGAAACGTCTCCTGAGTCAGGTCCTGGGCGTCCTCAAAACGGCCGGTCATCCGCCAGCAGGTGTTCAGGACCCGGTCCTGGTACTTGGTGACCAGCCGGCTGAAGGCGTTCATATCGCCGGCGCGAGCGCTCTCCACGAGAGCGGCGTCGTCAATGGACACTACTGAGCCGGCCATGGGGGCCATCAGGACCTTCGCCAGGTTAGACGCGAGAGCGGGCCGCGGGTTCCACAGATTCCGCGGCGTTTCACGGCAGACCCCATGATCGGTGCGCGGGCACGCCGGGTCAATGGGGCCGCTACCTTCTGATACCGGACCAGGGGCGATTGGACGCCGGGACGGGCCGGCGCAGATGCGGGTGGGAGCCTATCGGGCGTGGGCCACTGCTCTGTTAGACTCTGTGAGTAGTGCTGGAACCACGGAAGCGTCCGTAGTGTCAAGCACTGCTGACACAGCAGTGGCCCGCGGGACAAGTACTGCTGACACAGCAGTGGCACACGACTACGATACTGCATTAGGGATGATCGTCAGCCGGCCGTTCCGGGAATCGTCTCGATCGGCACCGGGGAGAGCGCTGCTTCGATGAGCACCGCGGACATTGAGCTGCAGCAGATCCAGAAGGCCTACTACAAGGGGCGTTTGGAGATCCCGGTCATTCACGGCCTCAGTCTCCACATCGACGAGGGCGAGTTCGTCGCCATGATGGGCCCCAGCGGCTCAGGGAAATCGACGCTGTTGCACCTCATCGGCGGACTGGATGTGCCCACGGCCGGCAGCGTGCGGGTCGGGGATGCTCATCTCGAGCACATGTCCGAACAGTCATTGACCAACTGGCGCAGCCGGCATGTGGGCTTCATCTTTCAGATGTATCACCTGGTCCCGGTACTGACGGCCGCTCAAAATGTGGAGCTGCCGCTGCTTTTGTTCAAAATGTCCTCCCGGGAGCGCAAGCAACGGGTTGCGGCCGCCCTGCAGGTCGTGGGGCTTCAGGACCGGATGGATCACCGGCCGAACCAACTCTCCGGCGGGCAGGAGCAGCGCGTGGCCATCGCCCGGGCGATCGTGACCGATCCGGACGTGATCCTCGCCGACGAACCGACCGGCGACCTGGACGCCCGGACGTCGGAGGAGATCCTCAACCTGCTGAACCTGCTCAACGACGAGTTTGGCAAGACCATTCTCATGGTCACGCATGATCCGAAAGCGGCGAACCACGCGCGACGCATGTTGCCTCTGGAGAAGGGCGACCGCGAGCGCGATGAGCTGACCGCCAGGGCCGCGCCGACGATGTAAAGGACCATGGCACTGCGACTGATCTATCTCTACCGCAACCTCACACGCAATCGGCTGCGCACGTTATTGACCTGCGCCGCGGTGGCGGTGCCGATCACGATCTATGTGCTGTCCATGGCGGTCGTGGACGGCTTCGAGAAGTTCCTGGACAACTCCGCGCAGCAGCTCCGCCTGGCCATCACCCAGAAGGCTTCGATCGTCAACCTGCTGCCCGCCGGCTACCGGGCCAAGATCCAGTCGCTGGACCCCACGCACACGCGACTCGTGTCGGTGTGCGGCATGCGCTGGATCGGCGGCAAGATCGAGGGCGACCAGCGTCCGTTGTCCACGCTGGCCGTCGATGAGGATTCGCTGGTGGCCACCTACCCGGAGTACCGGCTCACGCAGGCGGAAATCGACGCCTGGAACCGGGACCGCCGCGCCATCGTCGTGGGCTCGGCGACGGCCCGGCAGTTCGGCTGGAAGGCCGGCGATCGGATCACCATCAATCCGTCCGTGCCGCCGTACACGCCCATGGAATTCAACATCGTCTCGACGGCCGAGAACGCCGAGGACCCCATCACGCTGCTGTTCCGCCGCGACTACCTGGAGGAGGTTCTCAAGGCGAACCAGATGAAGGAGGGGCTGGTCAATCTCTTCTTCGTCAAGTGCGGATCAAAGGCCGACCTGGATTACTACCGGGTGGAAATCGACCGGCTGTTCGCCAACTCCATCGACGAGACGCGCACGCAGGACGAGAAGGCGTTCATGAACGAATTCGTGACGCAGCAGTTCAACCTGCCGCGCAACCTGACCATTCTGGCGGCGATTACGGTGTTCGTGGCCATTATGGCCGCCGCCAACACCATGAGCATGAATTTCCGCGACCGCAGCAGCGAAGTGGCCACGCTCAAGTCGCTGGGCTTCAGCGGCTGGTTCGTTTTCGGCCAGGTGCAGATGGAGAGCCTGCTGCTGTGCGGCATCGGCGGGATGCTGGGCGCGGCCGGACCATATATCGCGTTCACCTATAGTCCCCTGCGCAACTTTACCGTGCCGTTGATCCAGCATCTGGAGATCGACCCACAGACGTGCCTGAAAGCGCTGGCTATCTCGGTGGCCATCGGCGTACTGGCGGCGGTGTGGCCGGCGTGGATGGCGCTGCGGTTGAGGGTGGTTTCGGCGTTGCGCAGCCTGGAGTAGATTCGCGTCGCCTACGACGCGGACGAGACGGAGAGATGGAGAGACGGAGAGAATGAGAGAGCGAAGGCATTTCCAGGAGGCCCAGAGACGGGTCGTCAGTGAGTGTGCCACTGCTGTGTCAGCAGTGCTTGGAGATTACCGATGCTCCCTCGCGTCCGGCACTGCTCACAGCAGCAGTGGCACACGTTCTGCTGGGGCAGCATCTCAACCGGGATTCTTTCTCTCCTTCGCTCCGTCTCTCCATCTCTCCTTCGCTCCGTCCAAAACATACGGAATGCAATGAGACGCCGCTATGGCCCTGCCTCTGACCTACAACTGGCGTAACCTCTTCGTGCGGAAAGTCAGCACCGCTCTGACCTTCGTCCTGGTGGCCGTCGTTGTGTTCGTGCTGGCGGTGCTGCTGTCCTTTGCCGCGGGGATCCGGGCGTCGCTGTCGGCCAGCGGTTCGCCCGGAAACATCATCGTGCTCAAGCCGGGCGCGACGTCCGAGAGCACCAGCATTATCCCGCCCGACGAGGCTAACCGGCTTGTTCAAGTGCCGGGCACAGCGAGGAATGCCGCCGGGGACCTGCTGATCAGCCGGGAGATCTGCGTGCAGACCAACATTCCTCGGCGCGACGCCGAGGGCTCTCCCGCAAACGTGGCCATCCGGGGTGTGGATCTCATCGCCTTCGATCTGCACGAGGAAGTGCGCCTGGTCGAAGGCCGGTTCTTCCTGCCGGGAGCGATGGAAGTCATGGTCGGCAAGGCAGCCCAGCAGCGCTTCCGGGATCTACAGATGGGCAGCGAGATTCCGCTCGGGCGCCTGGGCAATCGCCTCTTTCGCATTGTGGGTGTCTTCGAGGCCGGCGGGAGCGCGCTGGAGAGCGAGCTTTGGGCCCCGCGAACGGCCATCGGAGACGTCTTTGACCGCCGGGTCGTCTCCAGTGTGATTCTGCGCCTGCAAGAGCCGGTGCTGGCTCCGGCGGCGATTGCTTACGTCAACGGTCCGGCCGTCAACCTGGAAGCCAAGCGCGAGACGGACTACTACCGGGAGCTCGCCTCGAAGACACGGGAGATCGTCGTGCTCACCAGCGTGCTCGTGGGCATCATGGGGATTGGGGCGGTCTTCGCGGTGGCCAACACGATGTATGCGGCCGTAGACGGTCGGCGGCGGGAGATTGCCATGTTGCGGACCATCGGCTTCTCACGCGGCTCCATCATGCTGGCTTTCATCGTCGAGTCACTGCTGATCTGCACCACGGCCTGCCTGGCCGGCCTCGCGTGCAGCCTGTTCGTGCACGGATCCAGGCAGGATTACCTGTCGGACACGACATGGACCGTGCTCGCCTACGAGTTGAAAATCACGCCCTTGACCGTAGTTTCCGCTTTCAGCCTGGCCACGCTGGTAGGCGTAATTGGGGCGGTTGCTCCGGCCGTGCGCGCGTCGAAGACCCGCATCATCGAGGCCCTGCGCAAGGCGTAGCCGAACGGCTACAATGATCCATCATGGATGCACCGACCGATATCCGCTCTCAGCTTCAAACCCTCCGCATCCCGAAGGACCAACGGCCGGAGTCCCGGTATCAATCGGCTCGTCGTCGCGGATGGACGCGGCGGCTGGTTGTGCTGGCGCTGCTGTTTGCCGCGGGAGCGGGTGCATATGTGCAGCGCGAGCGACTCGGCGCGGCGGCCTCGCGAGTGCTGGAGGAGGCCTCGTCGCCCGTGCAGGTTCCGACCATCACAGTGACCGCCCGTACCGAAGCGCAGGTGCCGCCGGTATTGATGGCCACCGGCAAGATCGTGTCCGACCACCAGGTGCAGGTCTCCACGAAGGTCTCGGGCCAAGTGGTAGCGCTTTTCTTCGAGCAGGGCGACCGCGTCAAGCAGGGCCAGCGGCTGGCGCTGATTGAGGATGTGATCTATCGGGCGCGCCGGGACCAGGCGGCGGCGGAACTGGAGAAGGCTCGGGCCCGGCTGGCCTTCGACGAGATGAACCACGGCCGGGCCGCCAAGCTCTACAAGGATGGCAGCGCACCGGAGATCGAGTTCGCAGCGGCGAGGAGAGATCTGGAGGAGGCTCGGGCCCAGGTGGCCGCTTTCGAAGCGGCGCTGGCGTGGGCAGAGAAAACGCTCAAGGATTGCGAAGTGGTGGCGCCGATCGAGGGCGTGATCCTCGAGCGCCACGTGGAGGTCGGGGACTTTGTGGCCGCCGAGGGTGGCCGCGGGGCCAATGCCAACGCCCAGTTCGGAACCATCGCCGACATGGAAACGCTCCGGGTCGAGGTGGACATCAGCGAGTTAGACGTCGCCCGCCTGCGCAAGGACATGCCGTGCACGATCGCACCGGAAGCTTACAAGGATCGCCGTTACGACGGGTTCGTCCTGTGGATCGATCCGGGGGCGAACTACTCCAAGGCCACCGTACAGGTGAAGGTGCGGATCCTCGAGCCCGATGCCTTTCTGCGCGTGGAGGGCTCGGCGCAAGTGGCGTTTCACGCCCGCTCACCTGCCTCGCAGCCGAGCGGGGAACCGGCACGCGTATGGATCCCCGCCATGGCCTGCCTGCCCGACGGTGATGGAGCGACCGGCCGGGTCTTCATCGTGGAAGATGGCCGACTGCGCAGCGTGCCCGTCAATCTCGGCCGCCGCCTGGGAGCCGAGGTCGAGGTTCTGCGCGGCTTGGAGCCGGGCGAGCGGATCGCCACAGGCGAGTTAAAAGTGCTACGTGACGGGCAACGTGTGGGACCTTAGTAGCGTCTATTGCCTTGATTTGTCGCCCTGAAACGGTCGGACTGTAGCAGCCGGCCGGGAGTGCCGGCCGTTGTGGTCGAACGGCCGGCACGGAAGCCGGCGGCTACAGTTGACGTGGTCCCGCCCCCCGCGGGCCGAGGCAACTAGATCCAGTAGCGCGGCCACTCGTAGTAGTCGCTCAGGCGCGTCTCGTACTCGCGGTCCAGCGGCAGAGTCTCGTCGTAGGACGGTCCGTTGCGGATCTGGTCCTTGGTTAACTCCACGTGAACGCGCGAATCATCCCAGTTGACGGCCTGGATAGTGTGCGGCGAGACCAGCACCTTCTTGCCTGGCCACCAGTTGCGCGTGTCCACGACCATGTAGCGGATCAACCATTCATCATCGTCGACGATGAAGTCATCGACGTGGCCGATGTCGCCGTCGCGGGCTTCGATGTAATAGCCGCTCACTTCCCGTGCACCGCGCAGATGCGGATCGCCGGTCCGTGGAGCGACCCCGGGGCGATCGGCCTTCTCGCGGACCACCACATTCGGGCCGGCCGTCCCATAGGGATAGGGCTCGACCGCCTCAGGCACGGCCGTCGGAGTTCCACCGGCGTAGGCCCCTGGAGGGGGCGCCCAGTAAATAGGCCAGCCATAGTAGTTGGCGAGTTCCTTCTCACGTTGGCGCGAGACGGTGGGCTCCGACTCGATGGGCGGGCTGTTCTCAATCTGCTCACGCGACAGATGGACCGGCAGCACGCCGCTGCCCCAATCGGTATGGCCCAGAGCGGCCGGTGAGATCAGCACCAGACGCCCCGACAACCAGGTGCCGGTGTCAGCCACGAGATACCGTATGCGCCAGGAATGATCGTCGAAGTAGAAGTCTTCGACTCTCCCGATCTCGCCGTCGATGGCGCCGAGTTTATGTCCGCGAAGATCATGGGTCCGATGTAACATGGCAGGTTCTCCCTGTTTTTGACTCGTTTCTATGTTCGTACACTTACACCCACAGATAGCGGGCGAGGATGGCCGCGGCGAGTATCACCAGCAGCACCCAGAACACACCGCTGATCACACGTTCCGTCCGGTTCTCTTCACGGTGTTCAACGTCCACCGCCTCGGGCACCACCGCGCCACCGGCAAAGCGCGGACGTCTGGCGGGTGCCGCCATCGAACCGATCAAAAGGGCTACGATCAATCCCACCAGCAGGAAAGGCAGCCAGTAGACCCCCCACAGGATGGGTCCAAACGGAGTCAGCCAGATGCCTCCTGCCCAGGAGGCGGCCAGCAGGATGAAGAAGATAAACAAGGCTGCGACCCAGGAGAGGCCCGCTGCCTCGGTCCTGCCGAGCCCGCCCCAACCGGTCAGGCCCATGATCAGGCTGCTCAGGATCAGCGCAACCAGGAAGGCGAATAAGAAATCAACCAGAATCATGGCGGCCTCCTTTCAGCATGGGGCATTGAGTTCTCACGAAAGCTGCCGGCCCTGAGCAAGAAGCCTCCTGATAAATGCTATGAATTGAGCGGGGGACAATACAAGGTCAGCCGTGGGCAACGGCCGGGCCGCGGATGGGCGTTAAGACTTCATTCATCAATGACCCAGACGTGGCACACGTGGACGTTCAGGATGTTTCCTGCGGTTTCTCGACCATGCCGCGCCGCTGTAACCAGCCCGCAACCAGCCAGCAGAGCAGGGCCCAGGAGAGTCCCGCCGCCCAGCCAGCCAGGACATCAGTCGGATAGTGGACGCCGAGATACACCCGGCTGAATCCAACCAGAAACGTCAGCAGCAGAGCCAGCGACAGGAAATAAACCTTGAGACGGATCTCCTCGATGAGGCGGCTGAGCAAAGCGCCCAGGGTGAGATAGACCGCCGCCGACATCATCGAATGGCCGCTGGGAAAGCTGGCCGTCATCACGTAGGACAGATGGGTGACCAGATCCGGCCGCGGGCGACTGAATAGCTCCTTCAGGAGGTGCGCCAGCACGGTGCCCCCGACAGTGGCGGACAGCACCAGCCCCAGGGCGTGAAATTTCCTGCGCATGACGAGATAACCGCTGACCGCCAGCGTGACCAGCGTCAATACCGCCCAGCCGCCCAGAGCGGTCATATCGCGCCCCACTTCCTCGAGCCATTCCGGTCCGAGCGGATCGGCACGATCGTCCGGATTGCGCAGAGCCAGCAGAATGGCCTCATCGATGCGCTGCGTCTCACCCTCCGAAACCTCATCCGCCAACTCGATAAAGACCCATATACCTCCGACGGCAAACAGCAGCGTCAGTAGCAGGATCAGGTCCAGGTTTTTCAGCCAGCCGCCTGCGCGGACCAGCCAGCCGCGCCAGTGATTACCGTTCGTGGTCATGACGCTACCATCTTCGTTCGAAGATTCACGAATGTCCATCCCCGGCCGGACGCATTAACCGTCGAGGTTTCATTTACTCGACTGGCGATTGCCTCTTCTGGTTTGCGTTTATATAGTCTCCCATAGGGGCATTGCTTTTCCAGGCGCAGAGTATGGATTTCCTTTTTCATGACCGCATCGACGCAGGACGGCAGCTCGCCGGTTCGCTCCTGCACCATGCCGGGCGCCCGGGGCTGTTGATCCTGGCCTTGCCGCGCGGAGGCGTCCCGGTGGCCCGCGAAATCGCTCATGTGCTGGACGCCCCGATGGATGTTTTTGTGGTTCGCAAGCTCGGTGTGCCCGGGCAGGAAGAGCTGGCCATGGGGGCCATCGCGACGGGCAACATCCGTGTGCTCAACTCGGAGGTTGTCGAGGGCTTGCAGATTCCCCCGGAGGTCATCGAACAGGTGACCGCAGCAGAGCAAAGAGAGCTGGAGCGGCGCGAAGCCGCCTACCGAGGCGATCGCCCGCCGCCGGAGATACAGGGGCGTCGCGTAATCCTGGCAGATGACGGGCTGGCCACTGGCGCCACCATGCGGGCGGCCGTGGCCGCAGTCCGCCGGCAACAGCCTTCGTTCGTGGGCGTGGCCGTTCCCACCGCGGCCCAGGAAACCTCCGCCGACTTCGAGAACGAGGTCGACGAAATCGTCTGCGCCGCCACGCCCGAGCCTTTCTGGGGGGTGGGACGCTGGTATGCGGATTTCCCGCAGATGACCGACCAGGAAGTGCACGAGTTGCTGGAGCAGACCAGACAGGATCAAGACCAGGGAATCGCCTGACGACCTCAAGAGACCTTCCGAATCAAGGAGACTGCAATGGCTGCTCTGGCTCAGGACGGGTTCCGCCAGCATCCTGCTCCTGCGTTGGTTTAAAGGCAGCCGACGGAGCCAAATCGGAGGCCGATGGGCGCCAGGAGCCGATGCGCTGCAAAGGCTGCACCATCGCAAACCATGAAAACAGCGGGATTTACAGACGGGACGGGTAATGCAGCCTCATCTGTTGAAATAGGACCGTATTGGTACTATATTACCTCAGGCTTCGGGTCGCCGTCCTCGATAACTATGGAGGTTCGGTCTGCGAGATAGGCCGTCAGGGCCAAGCCCGGGAGCCCGAGTTGCCTTTGAAGTGCGCGTATCCAGGAGCGTTGTTGAATGTCCACCGCGACTCAGACGATCGAGCAGTTCGCGAATCGCCAGTATCAGTATGGATTCGTCACGGACATCGAGTCCGAGGCCGTACCCCCGGGGCTCAATGAAGACGTCATCCGGCTGATCTCCAAGAAGAAGGGTGAGCCCAAGTGGCTCTTGGAGTGGCGTCTCAAGGCGTACCGGCACTGGCTGACCATGACGGAGCCGAGCTGGCAAAACGTCCACTACCCGCCCATCGATTACCAGGCCATCGTCTACTACTCCGCCCCCAAGCAGGAGAAGAAGCCGCAGAGCCTGGATGAGGTCGATCCCAAGCTGCTGGAGACGTACAACAAGCTGGGAATTCCGCTACAGGAGCAGGCTTTGCTGGCGGGCGTGGCCGTCGACGCCGTCTTCGACAGCGTCTCGGTGGCGACCACTTTCAAGGACAAGCTGGCCGAGCTGGGCATCATCTTCTGCTCGTTCTCCGAGGCGGTCCGCGAGCATCCCGAGCTGGTCCGCAAGTACCTGGGCTCGGTGGTGCCCTATTCGGACAACTTCTTCGCGACGCTGAACTCGGCGGTGTTCTCCGACGGATCGTTTGTCTACGTTCCCAGGGGCGTGCGTTGCCCCATGGAGCTATCCACCTACTTCCGGATCAACGCCAAGAGCACGGGGCAGTTTGAGCGGACGCTGATCGTCGCCGACGAGGGCGCCTCGGTCAGCTACCTGGAGGGCTGTACTGCCCCCATGCGTGACGAGAATCAGCTCCACGCCGCGGTGGTCGAACTGGTGGCCCTGGACGACGCCAGCATCAAGTACTCGACCATCCAGAACTGGTACCCCGGCGATGAGGAAGGCCGCGGCGGAATCTATAACTTCGTCACCAAGCGCGGCAAGTGCCAGGGGCGCAACGCGCACATCTCCTGGACGCAGGTCGAGACCGGCTCGGCCATCACCTGGAAGTATCCGAGCTGCATCCTGCTGGGCGACAACTCGGTGGGCGAGTTCTACTCGGTGGCCTTGACTAACCTGCGCCAGCAGGCGGACACCGGCACGAAGATGATCCACATCGGCAAGAACACGAGAAGCACCATCGTGTCCAAGGGCATCTCGGCCGGCCACGGGCAGAACACCTACCGCGGGCAGGTGAAGATCCTCAAGGGGGCGGACAACGCCCGGAACTTCACCCAGTGCGACTCGCTGCTGCTGGGCGACAAGTGCGGAGCCCACACCTTCCCGTACATCGAGGTGAAGAACAGCACCGCGCAGATGGAGCACGAGGCCAGCACCTCCAAGATCGGCGAGGACCAGATCTTCTACTGCAACCAGCGCGGCATCTCCACGGAGGACGCGGTGAACATGATTGTCAACGGCTTCTGCAAAAAGGTGTTCAAGGAGCTGCCCATGGAGTTTGCCGTGGAAGCCCAGAAGCTGCTGGCGGTCAGCCTGGAAGGCAGCGTCGGCTGAGGACAAAAGTTCAGAGGACAACGGATCAGGGACCAAGGACAACGGACGAAAAAATGCTCGAGATCAAGAATCTGCACGCGAATGTTGAGGGCCACGAGATCCTGCATGGGATCGACCTGACCATCCCGCCCGGTGAGGTGCACTCGATCATGGGCCCCAACGGGTCCGGAAAGAGCACGCTGGCCCAGGTCCTCGCGGGTCACGAGGCCTACGAGGTCACCGAAGGACAGATCCTCTACCACGGCAAGGACCTGCTGGAGATGGCCCCGGAAGAGAGGGCGGCCGAGGGTGTGTTCCTGGCGTTCCAGTACCCCGTCGAGATTCCCGGCGTCAGCGGTAACTACTTCCTGAAGGCGGCGGTGAACGCCGTGCGCAAATACCGCGGCCAGGAAGAGCTGGATGCGGTCGATTTCCTCAAGCTGGTGCGCGAGCGCCTCAAGCTGGTGGAGATGGACGAGAAGCTGCTGTCCCGGGCAGTGAACGAGGGCTTCTCGGGCGGCGAGAAGAAGCGGAACGAGATTCTCCAGATGGCTGTCCTGGAGCCGACACTGGGCATCCTCGACGAGACCGATTCGGGCCTGGACATCGATGCTTTGCGCATCGTCGCCTCCGGCGTCAACAAGCTTCGTTCGCCGGAGCGTTCCTTCATCATCGTCACGCACTATCAGCGGCTGCTCAACTACATCGTGCCCGACAAGGTGCACGTACTGGTCAAAGGCCGCATCGTGCAGACCGGCGGCAAGGATCTCGCCCTGGAGCTCGAGGAGAAGGGTTACGGCTGGATCGAAAAGGAGACGGCCGGCGAGCCGGTCGGCGCCCGCTGAGCTCGCTTGGCTTGACTCACTGTGCAGGGATGAAGAGCTGACCGCTGACCGCTGATTGCTGAAGAGAGAGAACGCATGGCTGTCGCAACCGACAACGCGGGCCACTTTGTGGCCGAGTACGAACGTTTCGAGCTGGAGCGGGCTTCGGCTGAGGAGTCCTGGTTCGCCCCGGTCCGCAGTGCCGCCGTGGCGCATTTTGCCGAGCGCGGTCTGCCGACGACGCGCGAGGAGGAATGGCGCTACACGAACGTGAATCCGATTGCCGGGATTCCGTTTCGGCTGGGCGATACCATCGCCCCCGAGTTGACGGTCAACACGATCAAGCCGTTCCTGTTTGCCGAGGAGGACTGGCCGCGGCTGGTCTTCATCAACGGCCGGCACTCTCCCGAGTTGTCCTTCCGCGGCAACGCGCCGGATGAGCTCCGCATGGCCAGCCTGGCGGATGCGCTCCGGTCGGACCCGGACGCGCTGCGTCCGCACCTGGCCCGCTACGCGGCGCCTGCGTACAACGCTTTCGTGGCCCTCAATACCGCCTTCCTCGAGGACGGCGCGTTTATCTACGTTCCCCGGGGCCGGGTGCTGCTCACCCCGCTGCATGTGGTCTACATCTCCACCTTGCAGGAGCAGCCGCTGATGACGCATCCGCGGACGCTCATCGTGGCCGTACCGGGCAGCCAGGTGAGCGTGGTCGAAAGCTACGTCTCGC
>BTUC01000090.1:0-19877 GCA_045863575.1 Phycisphaerae bacterium | reverse complement strand
CGGCGGCGGTGGCAGCCGCAACCCCTACGGCGTTCGCCTGGGGCAGGTCATCGGCAGCTATCCGAATTCGGACAACGGCCGCAGACAAGCGGTTCTGTCGATCGGCGGGGAAGATCCCGACGGCGACGGGTTCACCTCCACCACCGAAGCCACGGACCTGATCAACTACTCGAACACATCGACGTTTCCTGGCCTGACGCCGGCAAACGTGGGCAACGTCCAGAACGTGGCGGTTGCCGACATTCAGGGTCACCTGGTACCCACGGCCGGGACGGATACCACCCCGCCCGACGTTCTTGTATTGACCCCGAACGGGGGCGGGTCCTATGTCGCCAACTCGCCGGTCACCGTCCAATGGCAGGCCACCGATGCCGGGGGCGTCGCCAGCATTAGCCTGTACTTTTCGGAAGACAACGGCATCTCGTTTCCCCCGGTGGCGCTCGGCCTGGCCAACACGGGCAGCTATACCTGGTTCCCTCCGAACCGCCCGACGGCCACAGGCATCTTCCGGGTACGGGCGACCGACAACAGCTCCAACACCGCGTTCGACGACAGCGACGCGTTGTTCGCGATCACGCCGCCGCCGGGCGGGCTCGCCCCGACCACGCTGCGGGATTTCGATCTGCCGGGAACGCAGCCGCTGGAAACCAGCGCGCTTAACCTGCCCAGCGATTGCGCGGCCTGCCACGGCAACTACAACACGAGCCATGAACCCTATTACATTTGGCAGGGGAGTATGATGGCCCAGGCTTCGCTCGATCCGCTGTTCGAGGCCTGTATGACCATCGCGAACCAGGATGCCCCCGACTCCGGAGATCTGTGCCTGCGCTGCCACCTCCCCAGGGGCTGGCTGGCCGGACGATCCGTTCCCACCAGCGGCAGCCAGATGCTCTCGGACGATAAGGGAGGCGTCTCCTGCGACTTGTGCCACCGGATGGTGGACCCCATCTACGAAGCGGGTGTGAGCCCGGCGGAGGATCAGGCCATCCTGGCCGCACTCTCCAGGCCCCCGGCCGATTTCGGCAATGGCATGTTCGTGGTGGACCCCACCGGCATGCGGCGCGGACCATTCGTCGACGCCACCAGCGGGCATCCGATTCTGGTCTCGCCGTTCCACAGAGAAGCGGCCTTCTGCGGGAGCTGCCATGATGTCAGCAACCCGGCCTTCGAGAAGGATACGAACGGGAACTATGTGCCCAACGCATTCGACACGACGCCTGTCTTCGTCGATGCGCACACGCTCATGCCCATCGAACGCACCTACAGCGAGTGGCTGCACAGCGACTACAACACGCCGACCGGCGTTTATGCGCCTCAGTTCGGCGGCAACAAGGCATACGTCGCGACATGCCAGGACTGCCACATGCGCGACGTCACCGGCAAGGGCTGCAACCTGGCGGGCGCACCGACGCGAGACGACCTGCCGCTGCACGACATGACCGGCGGCAGCACGTGGCTGCCCGGCCTGCTCTCCACTCTATTCCCGGGCCAGGTGAACGACGCCGCGCTGGCGGCCGGCGTACTGCGAGCGCGTTACATGCTCCAGAACGCCGCCGAATTGACGGCCGTTCAGGAGGGAACACGGGTGAAGGTGACTGTGACCAACAACAGCGGTCACAAGCTGCCCACCGGTTATCCCGAGGGCCGGCGGATCTGGCTCAACGTGCGCCTCTACGACGCGGGGGCAACGCTGATCTGGGAATCCGGCGCCTACGATGCCGTCACCGGCACGCTGTCCCAGGATGCGGCCGCCAAGATCTACGAAGCCAAGCCGGGCCTCGATGCGGTCACCGCCGGGTTGGTGCCGAACGCGATCGAAGGCCCGTCATTCCACTTCGTGCTCAACAACAAGATTTTCAAAGACAACCGCATCCCGCCGCGCGGCTTTAACAACGCCGCGTTCGCTCCGTTCGGAGGAACGCCCGTGGGGACCGCCTACGCCGACGGCCAGTACTGGGATGACACGTTATACACCGTTGTGCCCGGCGCGGCGTCGGCCGCGGTCAGGCTGTACTACCAGAGCACGAGCCGCGAGTACATTGAGTTCCTCCGCGACGAGAACCGCACGAACTCGGCCGGCCAGACGCTCTACGATCTCTGGAACAACAACGGCAAGTGCCCGCCGGAACTGATGGCTTCGGTCACCTTGCCGGTCTTCGGGCCCGACGTCAACGCCGATCTCGACCGCGACACGGATGTGGATCTGGACGACTTCGGCCGGTTTCAAGTATGCATTACCGGGCCGGAGCTGGGTCCGTATGGGCCAGGTTGCGAAGAGAGCGATTTCGACGACGACGGCGACGTCGATCAGTCGGACTTCGGCCTCTTCCAACGCTGCATCAGCGGCGCCGGCACGCCGGCAGACCCGGGCTGCGGCACCTGAACGGAAGAGCGAAGGCAGGCGCAACCGGCTGACACGCCGGCCGGCCGAAGCTCTGGTGTCGGCGGAACGCACACATCGCGTGCTCCGGCGTCTCAAGAGCAAACCCGCCGCAGCCCGGGGGTCTTTACTTGAGCCTCACGGGCTGGGGGTCGGGAAACCGTGGCCGGGGCGCGGCGCTACCGGACAAGGGCTTCATCTGTTCGACGATCCTCCACAGCTGGCGGCGGGCGCCGCGAGCGAAGAAGAAGCGCTGCCACATTATCGGCGCGTGCGGGACGAAATCCGCGATTTCGTCTAAAATTCTCCGCAGGCGCTCGAATGACGTGCGTCCTTTTCAACCGTCGAGCGTCTCTATGGGCGACGGGCCGCGGTGGCCCAAGCCCATTGTGGAGATGACGAATATGCATGCAAACACCATCACCGGCGTTGATGAAAGCTTCGGCGAACGCTGTTGTTCTCAATCTCAGGCTACTGTCGGCGCTTCCTGCCGCCCGGTCGCAGATGGAGAATCCGGTTCAGCCCAGGCGTCATGCTGTGATACACAGACGTGCTGTGTCGCCGAGCACAAGGCGTCTTGCTGTGAAACCGATACGCCAACGGAGGGGGCGACCTGTGGCTGCAAGCCCTGATCGACAGGCGGTCGGCGTTGACGTCAACGAAGCGTGGAGCCGATTCAAGAATCGGCTTCACGCGTTTGCCCTCCGCCGCGTCGGCGCGCCTGACGAAGCGGACGACGTCGTGCAGGCCGTCCTGGTGCGGTTGCTGCAACACCAGGATCGTATCGAATCCGATCGACTGGCGGCGTGGCTCTTCAGGACGGCCCGCAATGCCGTGATCGATCGCCGACGACGGTCCGGCCGGGAAGCCGTTGCCGCTGAAGAGGCCGCCTTGCATGCGGCCGCGGAAGTCCCGGACGATGCCGTGCCCGAGCTTGCGGCGTGTGTGCAGCCGCTGCTCGGGATGCTCTCCGAGGAAGATCGAATCGTTTTGGAGGATGTGGAGCTCAACGGCAGGTCGCAAACGGACCTTGCCAGGACTCTGGGCGTGTCACCGTCGACCGTGAAATCACGAGTGCAGCGGGCACGCCGGCGTCTTCGCGAACAAGTCGAGCGCTGCTGCGCGATCGAGCTCGACAGCCGTGGCTTACCGCGTGATTTCACGCCGCGCGGGCAACCGAACTATGCGAGCTGCGATGGATGCACATGAACGGAGCAGAAAAAGTGGTCGGGAGCCGACCTGTCGCGATCTGGCCTCGTCTTTGCTCTTCCTCGGCCGCCCGATGGGCCACAGGGTAGACCTCCAACCGGCGGATGTTCGGCGCTACCAGGATTCTTTGCCAAACGGCGTGCCGCGGCGGATGGCCGGCGGATGGGCTGGGTTCCCTGCGGGGTCTGGGAACCGGTTCACGCAGGCCGTCCAGTCTCGCGTCGGACGCACTACAGTATACCATCACGATGCTCAAGTGATCCATGCCACTGCATGGCCTATCCTGGCAGGCGGCCGGGTGAGAGCCGGCAAAAATCGCATGTCGTGGGCAAAGTGGCCACAGGGTTTATCCGTGCTATCAGTGTATCCGTGGTTGAGGCATTCGGATGCTTTCAGCCACGGATACCACGGATAGGCACGGATGAGCCTGCCCCCGGTGGCGCATATTACTGCGTCTGGTCGGCTTCGTGGTCGCACTCGGCGCAGCCGCAGGTCATCAGCCAGGAGCGTGGGACGTAGAAGTCGTCCGGCCCGCCGGTGTACCGCAGGGCGAGCTGGCGCTGGACCAGCTTGCCGGCCGGAGGCGGCAACAGCGTTCCACCGGCGCCCCAGGAGAGCATCGAAGGCGCGTCCTGATAGCCCAACGCCAACACGGACGGGTTGAGCGACGCGAAGCTGAAGTCCTGGTCCAGCAGCATCTGGCGGGCGGTGGCCGTCGTGTCCATCAGATCGGTTGGGTCGGCGGTGTGCCGCAGGCCCAGCAGGTGCCCGACTTCGTGGCTGGTGGTATTCGCCAGCACCTGGGCGATATCCGCCACTCCCGGCGACAGCGCGTTAAACACCGAGAAGGTATCGGTGAACAGGATGGCCGACTGTGCCGTGTCCGAGTTGTACGGATCGATGTTGTCGGCCAGGCCCAGCAACCGCGAATCGTACGTGCCATAATGGACCACGCTGCGGTTCCCGGCCGGGATGGCCGGATCGCCGGCGCGGTAGAACGACACATTCAGCCCGGCGAAGTCAGCCGCCACGTTCTCGAAAATGAGCGCGATGATTGACTCGGTCTGGCCGGCGAAGCGCGAACTGATGTTGGCCGCGTCGAAGGCGGGCACATCCACCGGCGGACGACTGCCGATCCGCACCTGCGAGGCCCCGTTAAAACTCAGTACCACCACCTGCGGCCGGAGGGACGGGATGCCCCCGTTTCGAAGAATCGAAATGCTGGCGGAATAGGCCCGGTCCTGGCTCGCGGTCGAGCGGGTGGTGACCACGGCGAAGAGTTGGACGGTCGCTTCGCGCACCACGATATCCATCTCGCGCGGACCGGTCGCGGAGCTGGACTGATCGACGTAGCCCAACAGGCGTTGCCGATCGTCGTAGACGCCAAGCACGAGATCGCTGCCGTTGAGAATGCTCAAAGCGCCCATCACCCGGTCGCCCACATGAGCCGGGCCGAGATCGAACACGTCGACGTCCAGCGAGCTTTGCGCGGCGATGGCCCCCTCAAGCCTGACCGTCTCGACGAAGGCCACGGGTTGGGCGGTCGCGAAGTCATCGTTCGGTTCGAGGTCGCCGAACCGGTCGGCCGCGGGCGGGCGCTCGGCTGATGCGCCCAGGACCTGCTCCGATCCGGGGTTGGATTCATCCAATGGCGGACTGAAGTCAAACGGCAGGCAGCCGGCCAACAGGACCGGTGCGCATGCCAGCACGAGACGGCCGCGCCGCAGAGAAATGAACCCCATGAATGTTGCCCCCCATTTCAACGGTGTTGGATCCCCGGTACATCCGGCGGCGGCGCCGGCCCCCACAGGTCCGAACGCCGGCCGCCAATACCCCGACCGGTTCGTCAACAGCCCAACCGTACGATTCAAATGGCAAGGCAGGCAAACGCTCGCCCGTGCTATGAACGAGGAGCCCTCCCGGGGTCCAATAAAAGACCGCTGGGCCGACGAGCGAAGGCATCTTTCCCCCCACACTCACGCGGCGTGGAACCGCGAAGTGTTCGAATCACACTGAATCAGGTCGCGTGCAGCCCGGCTGATACCTCGACTGAAGGTCCGGCGCGGAAATGGAAGTTGACTGTCCTGAACCAGTCAGCTAAAGTGGAGATTGTCCGCGGAGTACAGAATGACGATTCATTTTGTTCGATTCTAACATTCAGTTCGGAGGAGCTTCCATGAAGCGCACTTTCTGGTTGTGTTCCGTCGCCGGGGCCATCCTTGGCCTGGCGGGTATGGTATTTGCCGACGAGGTGGAGGTTCAGCTCCCGCTGGAGACGTTCGATGGTTGCGGCTGCATGCCGGACAATCCACCCGCCTGCACGACGTGCGAAGACCTGAACGGCAGCGGCTGCAACATCCACGACGGCAACACCAATAATCCCTCATCGGAGTGCGCATCCGCCGCGGGCGTACCGTATCCTTTCCCCAACATGGACTACTTCGGTCCACAAAGCGTCGATGACGACTGGTCGAACGGGGGCTATCCCGTGGATTACGCGGGTGATTTCGGCATCCACAATGATCCAGGCCCGTTTCCGCCCAACCAGGCGTCACAGAAGTTCACCCTGCCGGTCGGTCAGTTCGGCGGGCAGGAAGCCGCCATTCTCGGCTACATCAGCCCGGCGGACCCTCAAGTCAAAGTAAGCATCTTCGGCCAGATTGACATTGAGGCGCTGCGTATCGCGTACGGTCTGCCCGAACCGGCGCCTGGAACCGGCGCGTACATGGCAGTGGATGTGCGTCGCGTGGGCGATGGCACCGGTGGCACCGACCCGCAGAATCCAGGCATCCGCATGCGTACTGACCTCATCGCGGTCACGCATCAGCCTGTTCCCTCTGACGTGGTCGGCACCTATGAACCCGATGAGACGCGCATGATCCCCAACGACAGCGAGTGGCATACCTACCGGGTGGCCAGCTTCAACAAGCTGCCGGAAAAGACCTACATGGGCGTCGGCATCACCATGATTTCCGGCACCGGCTCCTACCCCATCTCTATCACCGAGCCGGTCGACGTGTGGATCGACAACCTGCGCATCGTTTACCTGGCCGTGCCCCAGCCGGAAGTGTGCGACAACGAGGTGGATGACGATCTGGATGGCCTGGTGGACTGCGATGACTCTGACTGCGCCGGGAGCGGCATCTGCACGGGTTGCTTCCACGATCCGGTCTTCGACGTGGATGACGACAATGACGTCGATCAGACGGATTTCGGTTTCTTCCAGGCCTGCTACACCGGCGCTGGCGATCCCGGCAATGTCTTTGCCAGCCTGTCGGCCGAGTGCCAGTGCATGGATATTGCGGGCGTGAGCGGTCCCGACAACGCGATTGATCAGCAGGAATTCGGCAGGTTCCAGCTCTGCATCTCGGGCCCTGAGCTGCCCGTGGATCCTGCCTGCGACGACTGATCGGTTCGTTCACAGGCTTCTTCCAGTGTACAAAGGGCCGGCCGCAGCACAGCGGCCGGCCCTTTTCTGATCTTCGCGATCCCCCCCCTGAACGGCACTCCTCGCTCACTCCGGAGGGACGTTTTCACTGACTGCTCCACGGGCGTGCCCCTCCTGGAAAAAGGACTGGTGGTAGCGCAGCATGAGCACGCCGTCTCGGAACTGATCCAGGCGGATGTCCACCGGACGCCCCAACCACTCCGCCAGCAGCCAGGCCGGGAAATCCGCGCCGGCGTGAATCGCCAGGGGGACCCCGCCGCCGAAGCGCGGGTTGATCTCGATGACGCGGATGCGCCCGTCCGGAGAGAGAATGCATTGAATCGTAATCAGCCCGGCGCACTCACCGAGTGCTTCAACGACCCGCACCCCCACCTGCATGATGCCGGGATGGTTCACCGTGCGCGCCTTGACCACCTCGCCCCCCCGGACCTCCAGCCGCTCACGAGGCACCACACACCGCGGCACACCGTCGTAGCCGGTATAGACATCCAGTGTGTGCTCGATGCCCGGGACAAACTCCTGGATAATCGCGTCCGGAACGCGGGGCACAAACGCCTGGAGATCCTCATCGCTGTGGATCACGGCGTTGCCCATGCTGGCGCTGCCGAACCGCGGCTTGAGAAAGTAGGGAAACTGGTGCTGATCCCGCGCCAGGAGCTCGTCGGGTGTCCACGTTTTCGGCGTGTCGATGAGGCTGCGGGTCAGGAAGTTGAACGTGGCCAGCTTGTCCCGGCAGGTTCGTACCACTTCAGCCGACGAGATAATCACGCCGCAGCTCAGCGCGGCGAACCGCTCGCGGGCCTCGCTCAACTTCACGAGGTCCAGGTCGACGAGTGGAATCAGCAGGTCGATCTGCTCTCTGCGGACAACTTCCAGGAGGGCATCCAGGTAACCGTCGGAGGACGTTCGGGGCAGGCAGTGGGCGTTCCGGGCCAGGCACGCGGCGGCGACCTGGGGGTCAGAATCGGCGGTGTGGACGAGAAGATCGAGAGCCAGCGATTCGGCCGCCCGCCCGAACGCCTGGATCAGCTCGATGCGACGGCCGGCACATGTGAAGAGGATTCGGACCCGCTTGCGGCCCGCTCCAGCACCCCGTAGCCAGCTCACACCCTGGTTCATCGGCTCAGATCATAATCAGCGAAGGGGGCCCCAACAACAGCCCCCCATCCACGCCGGCCACGGATGCACCGGCCAGAAAATGCAGCGACGAACATGGGGCATTCCCATGCTCGTCGCATCCTTACCCATCCTCACTCCAGGCGGCACGACGACCGGTTTACGGCCGTCTTTCATCCGCACAAGCGAGTTCGCCGCTCTCCTCGCGAAGCAGCCCCTCGCACCCTCGCGACACAACCGGTGCCGCGATTTCCGGGCCAGACGAACGCTTCAGGAGCCGGTCTGCTCTTCCAGCATCTTGCGCAGATAGCCGTTCTCCCTCCGCGTCGCTTCCAGATCAAACAGCAGGTACTTGATCGACAAACGCAGGAAATCGATGCTCTCCTGCAATCCGCTGACCGTCTTCTTCAGCTCCTGATGCCGCTGCTTGGTCTCTTCAGCCAGCAGCGTGAGCTTCTGGCGATCGGGTTCAGGCAGCGACCCGATCTGGGCCATGATCTCACCGAGTTTCTTCTGAAATGTTGCCTCGTCCATGCGCTCTCCCCTCTGATAACCTGCACGGTTGCCCAGCGTGCCCTCCCCAGCGGCGTCGCCTGGGAACACCCACCCAAGCGAGTGCTTCGCCTGACCGGGTATGGCACGAGGGATTCCCTTCGCCAGCTCAGCTCACGGCCCAAATCGCTCTGGCGCAATTTATTTACGGGAAAGGACTTATGGCTTTTCTAAAGTCAGCAGGCGCGGACCCGACGCTGTCCGTCTGTATCGCCGTGATGCGTTCGGGCAACAAAGGGACTCGCCGCATGCTGCTTTGACCCTACGGCGCGTTTCGGTCAACATGCCACCGGATGCCCTCGCTACGGCCGCGACTGTTTTGGGCGGCCGAGGCCGCCTTCATGATCGAGGAGCCCCCCGTGCAGCAGCGGATCGAACCGGAAGATGATGGGTCCAGCCCCGACCCGCGAGAACGTCCGGATATCGCTCGCAAGCCGCGTTGGGTCCTATGGATGGGCCTGGCGGGGGTCGCCTTATTGTACCTGTACGCCAATCGCCCCGTTCCGGCGTCGTTCACCTGGCGCAGTGACCTGGGAACGGCACGAGACGAAGCACGGGCCACGGGACGGATGATCCTCCTGGAGTTCCAGACCGAGGGCTGCCCCGCATGTGTCTACATGGACCGGGAGGTTTTCTCCCGGCCGGAGGTGGCCGAAGCTCTGGCCGACTGGGTACCCGTGCGAGTGGATGGGAACGTCGAGCAGGCGCTCAGCGCACAGTACGGCATCGAGGCCTTCCCGACCTTCTTGGCCCTGGCCGCCGACGGACAGGTGCTCGCCGGGTTCGTCGGCGCACGGGAATTCACCGAGTTCATCGATTTTCTTCAACTGGCTCGGGAGAGAGCGGCCCCCGGAGGACAAATCCCAAGTGAGACAACGCCCGCCGGCAGCGGCCGGGGACGTGGTAAACCCAGCCCTGACGGCAGCACGGCAATCGCCCGTTACTGAGCGACCAAATTCAGATGTTGCAGATCGGCCTCATCCCGATGGCCGGTGTGAATCTTGACAGCGCGGGTGCCTGGCTTCACCTGAAAGATGAGGTAATAGGCGTATTCGTCGCGGAGCATGTCCCTCTTGATGGTCTCAAATTTCGCGAGTTTGCCGAATACGTCCTCACCTGAGCGACCGCCTTCGTCCAGCAGAACCATCTCAAAGGTCGGCTGAGTGCCCGCAACCGCGATGGCGTACATGCCGATGGGCATGTGCTTCTCTCCGCGGCTGTCAATCATGTAGAAATCTGCGACCATATCGCTGACGAAACCCCTGGCTCTTCCCAGAAAGCTGCCCGGTTGCAGTTTCTCCACGTCGATCTGGATCAGCCGCATGTCAGGCGGTACATGAATTCTCTCAATGGGCTGCTGGTCGCCTGGTAATGGCTCCCAGTCGTTATTCAGGCGTGCCATCAGCCTGCCGCCGCGAATGGCGCCACCGGAAATGTCCGGGTTGCCGGCATAGCGTGTCAAGGTAAACGGCAGGCGGTCGGTAACGTATCCGTGCCTGGCTTCTCCAATACCGGCAACCCTTCCCCGAAGAGGTCGATTGCCAGAATCTGTGCTTCCGGGGTCCTGGCCGGAATCACCAGAGCCATCACCACTCCCGCGGGGCGAGCCCGGGGTAGGCAACGGCGATGGCTGCCCGTTCGAGGGGGAGCCCGTCTGCTGCTTGCCGGACTTGAGCGGGGGCAGGCGCTTCTTGGGGTCGTTGGCGTCGTCGCGGGGCTTAATTGCCGCCCGGGCGTTCTGCTTGTACTCGATAAAACTGCCCTCGCCGAAGCGCACGCTCTCGGGCAGATCGAAAACGAAGTCCAACTGACCGCCGGTGGCCGCCGGCTCGCGCTGGAACGGCTCGCCCGGGTAGATGGCGACCAGCCGGTTCGGGTACTGGGCATCACTCATCCCGACTGGCAGGTACTCCTGGGCGGCGCCGGTAGTGGCGTTGACCACGACCAGCCGCACCTGGTCGGTGGTGAAGATGAGCGGGTCTTCAACGTCCCGGAAGGTGACGCGCACCCCAACCCATTTGCCGCGGGGCCCCGCCTCCTTGTGGGGCGTCAGCTCGATCCAGGTCTTGCTCTCGCGCTGTGTGTGTTTGCGCATGAAGAACTCGTTGGGGCGGAGATCCCAGTAGCCGTCGACGCGAATCTCGCCCGTGGGCTTGGCGATGGTGGTTGCGTCGCCGATGCCGGCACGGGCCCGCTGCACGGCGGCCATGAAGTCGGGATAGACGCTCGAGAAGCGTGTCTGCCCGGCCAGGGCGTTGCTGGACAGATGCGAGACCAGGCCGGCCGTGAACGCCCCCGGCTTGAGCCACACGCTGTTGCGCACGACCCGCGTGTCACTGTAGTCCACGCCTGCCTGAAGCTCCTCGGCAGTCGGCGGCTGATTGGTGTCGTTCTTGACCACCGTGAAGCGCTGGAATCCCAGGACACTATCCCCGAACGGCAGCATCTCGAAGCCGATCGACAGCATGCCCACAATGATCATGGCCGAGATGAAGCCGAACACGCCGCCGCCGGCGCGATCCACGTACAGGGGGAACTGCATGTTCCCGGTGATGAACGCATCCACCAGGGCCCGCAGCACCAGCAGGCTGACGATGAAGATGGCCATCAGGGCGATGGCCCGCCCGTGCTCCGGCTGGTATTCCATGAGCATGCCGTAGTACAGGTTCTCATAAAGCCCGAAAGCCAGCGCCGCCGCCAGTATGGCCAGCACGCAGTTGATCAGTGCCGTGAACAGCCCCTGAAGGCCTTCATAAAACGTGATCGCCAGGATCAGGACGGTCGCAAAGAGTGAAAACCACATGGATCAACCGCCTTTCTATGCCGGTTGGGGCGACGGATTGGGTGCCGGTGCCGGGGATGGAGAACGCGGAAGCCTCGCTCCAGACGCGGACGGTCCCGAGCCCGCCTCTTCGTCCCGCAACACGCGCAGAACCTCGTTCATGCTGGTGATGCCGGCGATCACCTTCTGAAGGCCCACTTCCTGCAGGTAGAGCATCCGATTGGTACGGGCCTGGGCCTTGAGCATGTTGATCGGCTGGCCGTTGCGGATCAGCTCGCGCATCGGGTCGTCGATCGACAGGATCTCAAACACGCCGGTGCGACCGAAGTAGCCGCTGCCCTGACAGTTGGTGCAGATGATCGGGTTGCCCTTCTGGTCCACCAGCCCCTCCGGCGGCGGTCGGTAGAAGTGCTCGATCTTGTCAATGGGCAGGTTGGCCTTCTTGAGCAGTTGGGGGTCGGGACGATAAGCCTGCCGGCAGGCGATGCACAGCTTGCGAACCAGCCGTTGGCAGGTCACCGCCAGCAGCACGTTGGCCACGCCGTCGGTATCCCCGGCCAGGCTGACCAGCTTCTTGAGCGCGTCGAAGCTGTCCTTGGCCTGCACGCCCAGGTAGATCTTTTTGCCTTCCTGGGCCCCTTTGACCGCCAGGTGAGCCGTCTCGCGGTCCAGGCAGTCGCTGACCATGACCACGTCCGGCTCGCGGCGCAGGATGGTCTGCAACTGGCGGGCGTAGGGCACGTCGGTCTTGGTCGCGTCGTAGATGTTCTGGGTGATGTTCTCGAGTTCCATCAGCGGCACGCGCTCGAGGGTGAGCAGGTTCTGCATGAAGGCATCGTGGCTGCGCAGGGCCGCATACAGGGTGGTGGTCACGCCGCTCACCCGGGGGCCCGCGATGAGCACCAGCCCTCCTGCCTTCGCGGCCAGCTCCTCGAACTGCTTCTGCTGCGGCTCGAGCATGCCCAGATCGCTGATCCGCAGCCGGTTCTCCTCACCGACGATCTTGAGTGCGAGCTGTTCACCCTGCGTGGAGCCGCTGGTGCGCACCTCGAACTCGGTCAAGCTCGCGTTGGTGCCGGTGATGGCGCCGCTCATCTCGCCGCGCTGCGGCTTGCGGCGTTCGTTGACGTCCAGGCCGGAGACCTGCTTGATGAAGTTGAGCGCTTGCTCGGCGGCGTCCCGAGGCAACAGGTCATGCCGCGGAGTGGCCACCCCATCGACCATGTAGACCAGCCGCACGGCCGAGGGCGTCACCGCCATGGCCACGTCGGTCGCCCGCCGCCAGAGGGCGTCGAAAAGCAGTGTCTGGGCGGCCTCGTACGGATCCGTCTGGGTAGGATCCGTAGGAACGGTGATCTTCTTGCCCGCGTGGTCGGTGAGGCGGACGCGCTCGACCGCGTCCATCTTGTCCTCTTTTTTCTTGCCCAGACCAGCCAGCTTGGCCTTGAGGTGCCGGGGTGTGAACACCCGGGACCCGACGTCCACATGGCTGTTACGGATCACCACGTACACCGCGCAGGTGCTGACCGTGATCAGGAACCACAGCCCGAATCCGGCGGCGAACAGCCCCGGCGTGTTCCACGGGAGCAAGAGCCAGACGGCCAGGCCGACGATCCCACCGCCCAGCACGATGCCATTCCAGGCTTCGCGATTCATCCGCCGGACATAGACGGTGTCCTTGTCCACGAACTGGCAGAACGCCAGCCAGGGCAACACGGCCAGGAGGATCAGGATGATCCGGAGGTAACTGACGTAGCTGCCCGGCGCGGGTACCTGGCCCAGCGAATCGGCCATGGCGTAGGGGGCGTCCAGCAGGCCAAGCCCCAGCAGACACCCGGCGAGCCGGCCGATAGTGAGTTTCGATTGATCCATGGTGGTTTTCGCTCTGTAGGTCACGGAATCGTCATCGCGACCGAGATCAGCCCAGGATGGATGCACCACCCGCACTGATCCCCTTCAGCCGCATCTTCAGCTCCTGGGCGTTCGGCGAGGCGGCATAGGCTGTGGATACCTCTATGTACTCCTCCTCCACCAGCCGCTTGAGGCACTCGTTCATATCCAGCATGCCTTCCGCCTGCGAAGCCCGGATCACCTTGGTGATCTCGTCCTCGCGCTTCTCGTCCACCAGCTTGCGTACGGTGGGGTTCGCGAACATGATCTCCACGGCCGGCACGCGCGCAATGCCCGGCTTCAGGCACGGCAGCAGTTTCTGGCAGACGATGGCCTGGAGGTTGAAAACAAGCGTCTGGCGGATCAGATCCCGGGAACCTTCCGGTAACAGGTCCAGCACGCGGGTGATGGTCTGGGCGCTGCCCGAGGCGTGCACCGTCCCAAACACCAGGTGGCCGGTCTCGGCCGCGTTGAGGGCGGCCATGAAGGTCTCGGCGTCGCGCATCTCGCCGACCAGCACGACATCCGGGTCCTCACGCATGAGGTACTTGAGAGCCTCGTTGAAATCCTTGACGTCGATGTGCACCTCGCGCTGATTGATCAGCGCTTTCTTGTCTTCGAAGAGGTATTCGATCGGATCTTCAATGGTCACGATGTGGCAGGCGCGATTCTTGTTGATGTAGTCGAGCGCGGCGGCAATGGTGGTGGACTTGCCCGAGCCGGTGATACCCGCCAGAAGAACCAATCCCTGGTGATACTCTGTGATCCTGAAAATACTCTTGGGCAGGTGCAACTCGTCGAAATTCAGAATGTCCTTGTTCACCCGCCGGGCCGCCACGCTCAACGTGCCGCGCTGCCGGAAAATGTTCACGCGGAAGCGGTCCGAGCCGCCGAGCTGGTACGCGAAGTCCGAGGCGCCTTTTTCGGCGAGCTGCTTCTTCTGCTGGTCGGACATGACCTCGAACCAGATGTCCTGCACCTCCTGGGCCGTCAGCGGCGGACCCTTGATCGGCCGCAGATCGCCTTTCAGCCGGACGTGTACCCGAGCACCACTTTTGAAATGCAGGTCAGAGGCTTTTGATTCTACCATGTACTTGAGATACTTGTGAATCCGCGGCTCCTTGCGGAGCGCGGCGGGCTCGCCGGCCTGGCCGTTGCCGGAAGCGGTCTCGGTGACCTGCCCGTCGCCCTCGGATCCGCCGATATCGATCGGAACGTTATATTCAACATCTGCCATGCTACCGCTCCAGCCCGTTTTCAAAGGCGAACCGGGATGCCCCGGTCGGCCATGAACCGCTTGGTTTCTCGAATCGAGTACGTCCCAAAGTGGAAAATACTGGCCGCCAGTGCAGCATCCGCCTTACCCAGCGTGACCGCATCGGCGAGGTGGTGGGGAGACCCCGCCCCACCGGAGGCAACCACGGGGATAGTCACCGCCTCGGCCACCGCCCGGGTGATCTCCAGATCATAACCGCTCTGCGTCCCATCGGCATCCATACAGGTGAGCACGACTTCACCCGCTCCCAGTCGCTCGACCTGCAGCGCCCAGGGGACCGCCTCCAGCCCTGTTGGAATGCGTCCGCCGTTGATGTGGACGTCCCACACCTCGTGCCCGTTTTTCCGGATCCGCTTCGGGTCGATGTTGACCACGATGCACTGACGGCCGAAACGCTCGGCCGCTTGGCGGACGAAATCCGGACTCTTCACGGCCGCGGAGTTGATCGACACCTTGTCCGCGCCCGCGTTCAACAAGCGGCGGATATCCTCCAGTGTGCGAATACCCCCACCCACGGTCAGGGGCATGAACACCTGCTCGGCCGTCCGGGAGACTACGTCCAGGAGGATATCGCGCTCTTCGTGGCTGGCCGTGATATCCAGGAAAACCAGTTCATCCGCGCCCTCGCCCTCGTAACGTCGGGCGATCTCCACCGGATCCCCCGCATCGCGGAGGTTCACGAAGTTAACGCCTTTGACCACTCGTCCGGCGTGCACGTCAAGGCAGGGGATGATCCGTTTGGCCAGCATTCAGTAAAGATTCACAAAATAAACCAGAACTCAGGTGAAGGGCCGGTATGCCTGGACACCCTTCTTGAAGACCATTTTAAGCGCCACGAGACTGACACCGCAAGAGGCGAAAATCCGTCCGCGGTGCCACTCACATGGAGCATCGGCCGACAAGTTTTTGCCTGACGGAGTTCGGGAATCGTAGATTTCTGTGTCGGCGGTGCGTGCGCCCGTCCCCTAAAAACCTGATCCGTCCACCCGGAGATACGCTGCATGCAGGATCGACTCATCGGGCAGGTGCTGTGTGATATGCGGGTTTTGAACGAGGCAGACGTCAAGGAAGTCCTGAACCATCAGCGCCGAACCCGCCAGAAATTTGGCCAGATCGCCATCCGTTGGGGCTTAGCCACGGCCGAGCAGGTCTGGGAAGCGTGGGCGCGTCAACTGGTCGCCCGCGGCGCTGCGGATCTGGGCGAACTGGGACTGGACACGCCGGCCCTTGATTGTCTCAGCCTCGCCGATGCCCGCCGGTTAAGCATCGCACCGCTGCGCCTCTGGGGCGGACACTTGGTGGTGGCCGGCCCGCCTGACATAGAGGCCCACGTCGTGGAGTATCTTGCGGAGAAGAGCGGATGCCAGGTGCACGTCTGCCCTTGCGACCGCGCAACGATTCAGTCTTACCTGGATCAGCTCTGGTCAACCGTCTGCGCGGCCTGAAGTGAGTGGGTGTCCATGAGCTTCCTGGAGAGTCGGTCAGATGCGGTTGCACGCTCTCCAGCTTCAGCGTAGGGTGAGCCCTGGTGGAAACTCTCCCTGAGGAGGGCCACACGCAGGGTGTCTCGAACCCGAGCTGGACGTGCGTGGACTTAAAACATTACCGACCAATCCCTTGCGGCGCGACCTGCCGCCGTCATTGATTCCTTCTCCATGTTGTATGGTGCTCTTCGGCGCCACCGGCGATCTCACCCAGCGCAAGCTCCTGCCCGCGCTGTATAACCTCGCTCGGGAGGGCTTCCTCCCGCCCGGCTTCACGATCCTGGGTGTGGCCCGCCGGCCTTTCACCGACGAGCAATTCCGCGAAGACATGCTCAAAGCGGTCCAGGAGCACTCCAGGCATCAGCCGGTGTCACCCGAGGTCTGGCGCGACTTTGCCGAGGGCATCTTCTACCATGCGCTGGGCTTCAACGATCGTGAGGGATTCAAAGGACTCGGCGAGCGGATCGAGCAACTCGACGTTCAGCGTCGAACCGGCGGCAACCGCCTGTACTACCTGGCTGCGGATCCGGCTTTCTTCGCCCCCATCGCCGAGTCCCTGAAGGCCGCCGGACTGGTTCAGCCTCACCAGGATCAGACCTGGACACGGCTGGTGGTGGAGAAGCCGTTCGGCCGTGACCTGAGCAGCGCCTCGGAGCTCAACAACCGGCTCCAGTCGGCTTTCGACGAGTCGCAGATCTTCCGCATCGACCATTACCTGGGCAAGGAGACCGTGCAGAACCTGCTGGCATTCCGCTTTGCCAACGCCATCTTTGAGCCGCTCTGGAACCGCCGGTACGTGAACCACGTTCAGATCACCGTGGCGGAGCGCGTGGGCATGGAAGGCCGGCGCGGGCAGTACTACGAGACGGCCGGAGCCAGCCGCGACATGGTCCAGAATCACATGATGCAACTGCTCTCGCTGGTGGCTATGGAACCCCCGGTAGCCATGGACGCCCGCGCCATCCGCGACGAGAAGGTGAAGGTTCTCCGCGCCATCCAACCAATTACCACCCGCTCGTCGAGCCAGGCCGACACGCGACACTCAGCACTCAGCACCCAGCACTCAGCACTTTCTTATGTTCGCGGCCAATACGGCTCCGGAACGTTTGCGGGCCAGCCGCTGCCTGGCTATCGCCAGGAGGAGCAGGTGGATGCGAACTCGAACACCGAGACCTACCTGGCCCTGAGACTGTACATCGAAACCTGGCGATGGTCGGGCGTGCCGTTCTTTCTGCGAACCGGCAAACGCCTGCCCAAGCGGGTCACCGAGATTGCTGTTCAGTTCCGCCAGCCGCCCATGGAGCTCTTCAAGGAGGTGGAGCTGATCCCGGAAGCAGCCAACCAGCTCGTCTTGCGCGTTCAGCCGGACGAGGGTATTTCGCTGGCATTCGATGCCAAAGTCCCCGGCATGCGCATGCGGCTCGAGCAGGTGAAGATGGATTTCCGCTACGGCAGCGCCTTCGGGCGGCCCGCGCCGGAGGCTTACGAGCGGCTGCTGCTGGATGCCATGCTGGGCGATCCGACGCTGTTTATTCGCTCCGACGAGGTGGAGTACGCCTGGCGGCTGATCACGCCGCTGCTGGAGGAGTGGGCGCAGAGCCCGGGGCCGACGTTCCCCAACTATGAGGCCGGCACCTGGGGCCCGGCGGAGGCGAATGATCTGTTCAGCGGCACGGCCGGAGGGTGGAGGCGGCTGTAATGACCGATCTCGCACCCCACGGTCTGTTCTCCCCGGAAGGCGTTCCACTGCGTGAGCCTGAGGAAGTCGAGCGGGCATTGACCGCTTTGTGGCGGCCGGCCGCCCGGGAAGCCACCGGAGACGAGACGGCCACGGCCACACGCGTGAGCATCGCGAATCTTCTCGTGGTGACCTCAGCAGACCAGTGGAACGACGTGCTGGCCACGCTGGGCGAACTGTCGCCTCTGTACCCCACACGAACAATCGCCCTGCTCATTGAGGCCGCCGCGGGAGACGCCGCTCCCGAGCCGATCCGCGTCAGTGTCTCCGCCATTTGCCATGTGCCCCAGCCCGGCGAAGCCCAGGTGTGCTGCGAGCAGATCGTTCTGCGTGCCGGGCAGTCGCAGGTGGAGTTCCTCGACAAGACGGTGCTGCCGCTCCTGGAAGCCGACCTGCCGGTGATGTGCTGGTGGAGAGCGTCGCCGCTGGCGTGGCCGCAGCTTTCTGCCGCGATCCAGTCAATCGCCGCTCGATGGATTGTGGACCACCTGGGCTTTGAACACCTGGAGTCATCCGCCACCTGTGCCGTGCGAGAACTGGCCTGGTACCGGACGGCCGGCCTGAGAGAGCTGGTCGCACAGATGTTTGACGGCTGCACCCCCGAGGTGATCGAGGCCATCACGCAGGTCGAAATAAGGACGGGTCCTCACGCTGAGGATCAGGCTCAGGGTATCTGGCTGGCGGCTTTCCTGGCCGGGCAACTGGGCTGGACACCGTCCACCGCCGAATCAATGCCGCCGCACGAGGTCGGAGCCGGTCGCTTAAGTGGCCGTTTCCGGTTCCTCGCGCGGGGCCGCGAGGCTGAAATCCAGATCACGCCGTCCGACGTCGTGATGAAATCATCGCCGGTGCCGCGTCAATCGCCGCTCCGCTACGTGAAAATTACCAGTGAAAGTAACACGTTCGAGCTCGACTGCTGTGCCCATCGCCGCAGCGAGTACCGTCTCACCATTTGCAGCGGCTCCGTCTGCCAAGCCCCTCGAACGGTGCAGGTACAATCGGCGGGAACCTCTCAATCGCTTGCCGCCGCTCTGGTCGGCCGTCGGGCCGATCCGGTCTTTGAGCGTGCCCGCCCTATCGCGGCCTGGCTGGCAGGCGTATCCTCTCGGCCATGACACTCCAGCGCAGAGACTTCATCGGCCGAGCGGCAGCCCTCGGGGCCGCTGCTGTCCTCGGTATAAGGAACGGCGGGCGCGCCGCCGTTGGGGCGGGAGTTGAACCCGCTTCCGCAACCACGCGCTCAGGTTCCATCACCGAGCGGCTCCGTTCGGCCGGAGGTCCGCGCGGGTGGCGCATCGCGGCTGGGCTCAACGGCTTCATGTCTTCAGAGCAGGTCCACAAGCAGCGCTACACTATCTGGGAGGTGCTCGACTTCTGCCGGCGCGAAGGCTTCGAGGGTATTGAACTCGTGCAGGGCTGGCCGGCGGGAGCCTACCCGGCCGCCGATGAGAAGGAGCGGATCGCCGCACTCAAGGACCTTTACGATCGGTACGGCCTGAAGATCTACACCCTCCAGTCCGCTCCGGCGGGCCGGCCGTTCGCGGAATCGGCCGACGAGCGAAAGGAGTGGCTGCGGACGTTCCGCGATCAGGTGCGTCTGGCCAAGGCTCTCGGTTGCGACTTCCTGGGAACGTGGCCGGGCGGCGCGCTGGGCAACCAATCCATTGATGAGGCTATCGACCGCTGCGCCGCCACGTACCGCGAAGCGGCCCGCATGTGCGACGACGAGGGCATGTGGCTCTCATTCGAGATCGAGCCGCCCTTCATCTTCAACACGCTGGATCACCTGCGGCGCATCCTGGCAGCCGCGGATCATCCGGCCCTCAAGACCAACTACGACCCCAGCCACTTCGATCTCATGTCCGGCAGCACCGGCAAGCCGGAAGCCATGCTGGCCGCGCTGGGTGTGCAGCACATCGGCCACGTGCACCTGACCGATACCGACGGCACGCTGTTCAAAGGCACGTCAAAGCACCTGACCTGCGGCGACGGCCACTGCGAC
>BTUC01000089.1:0-20027 GCA_045863575.1 Phycisphaerae bacterium | reverse complement strand
ATCCATGCCCATGCCCATCCCCATGCCATCCTTCTTCATTTTGCTCATGCCCATGCGCGACTGCTTTGAGGGGGTGTCCTGATGCGCCGATGGGCCCTGGTGATTTCGTTCCAGCACGGCCTCCAACCGGGCGACCTTTGCCCGCAGCTCTGATAGCTGATCAATCAGGGACTCTGTGCCCTGTTTTGTTTCCTTCTCCGTGGGTTGATGCGCATTCTGGGCGATGGCAACCGTGGGCGGGACGATCATCAGGAATAGTCCCGTGAGGCTGACGATTTGTAGTGAGCGTCGCATTTGTTTGCCTTCCTTATCCGAAGTATTCCATTTAACTTGCGCCCGGCGACACCGCTGGGCTCTTCTCCGCTCTCCCTCTTGCTTCCTGCTAGGTCTGTCTCAGCACCCCTTTCTTGACCATCATCGTGCGCCCCGCTGTGATGGCGGCTTCCCATGCAGCCAACTCATCCCGGATCTCGGCTACCCAACGTTCTTGAGCAGAGAACCGCCGAGAGAGGTGTTGAGCAAGTTCGTCGAAGGTCCTGAAATAGTTCGAGCGGCCCTGCAGCGCGGCTCCGTTGTGTTTCCTGTCTGTTTCACTGAAGGCAATCATTCTCATTCTACCTCAATCACGCGATTCATGGAGCCCAAGCCGTTATCGACGCATTCATAGGGGCAGCAATGCCCCGTACCCGGACAATAACCCTCGCAACACCATCGGCCGTCTACGACAAACTTGAATTCATAGCGACCGGGAGGCAACTCGACGGCCACGCTCCAGTCGCCAATCGGGCTCTTGGTCAACGGAACTGCGTTGGGATTCCAGGCATTGAACGTCCCGGCCAGGAACACTGCCTTCGCCGCAGGGGCATAACAGACAAAACGAACAAGCCGTTCCTTTCCGTCTTGAGCAGCGACCATGGTTGTCAGCGCGTTGGCCTCCCAGTTTGCTCCGGCCTCTCAATTCACCGCGTGAGACGGTGCGGCCCAAACGCCAGGCTCATCACCAATCACACCCTTCATGTTTAACAGATTAGATGCTCGGCCGCCGAAGAATCTTCACGGACGAGCCAAGTTTCTCGGGCTCGGCCGGGACTGGCCGCGCACCGTTCTCGCTCATTCTCATGAAGGAAACCACTCAGTCAGGCATCCAATGTGATAAGGCGGGTTGTGCCAGCCGATCATCCTGTCAGGCTCGGCTGGAGAGGCACACAATGCGACAGAGAAGGCGATTACGCTTCGATCGGCCTGCTGTCGCATCAGCTTCCGCGCCTTCTCCACCGCATCTCCCTCCTCGATCATCGTGTAGATCCCCAGCGTGGTATGGATTTCCTCGTGACCGGCGAGGATCTGAACGTCCTTGGGCTTGAGTTCCGGGTGGAGACGAAGACGGTCTTGGCGACGAATGCGACAATTGCCCTCAGCACGACAATCCAGATCAGGATGACTGCGACGCCGATGGCATGAGGGATGAGGGAATGACTTACCGGGAGATCGCGCACGTCCTGGGAAAGCCGACGGAAACCATCGCCTCCGGACTGAATCGAGCCAGAGAGAAACTGCGTGAGCTTCTGGAGTGACGCGCCGCTCGTCTGAGGAAACGCCCGTCGTGCAAGGATAATGGCCGAGGCGATGACCCAGTGGGCAGTGTCAGCTCCTTCCAGCGAGCTTGGCAGTATTCTCTGACGGACTCCGACCTATTCATGATGCGGTGTACTCCGCCTGGCCATTGTCAAAGGAACGAACGGATAGCGTCGCTCGTCACCGAATTGATCAGGGCATTGACGAAGCTGATGAATTGCCCTTCGGCGATCGCACGGAAGTCACTTGCATTGAAGCAGCCAAGCTGGAGCACAACCGGGGACGATACGCCGAACGCGATGAGTCGAATGGCATGTTTCATGGTGGGTCTCCATTACAGATGGCTCAAGAATACAGTTGTCTTGTTCTCCCGCCTGCAGTACGGGCGGACCGGACAAACCGATCCCAAGAAGGTGCCTCTGAGGTGCAGGCCTTTCATGCACATCGCCTCCCGCTCCTCGTGTCCAGATCAATGCCGGACGGACACGGCCTCGAGCGCAGTCACGCGTGCCGCCTGACCTCAGGAACCATCCTGCTGCTGTTCAAGAAGCCGCAGCAAATCCGGAGGCAACTCCTCGGTTCCCTCGGCCGGCAGGGAGGTCGAGCTGCCCGACTGCGGATGCATCGAGTCCCAGGCCGCCTTTGCCCCCGCAACAGTCGTCAGATCACCGAAACGGTCTTTCACATGCGCGAGCACGGTTGCCGCATTCGTGCCGGAACGCAGGTGTCTGAGGACAAAGTCACGAACGGCGACGCGTTCGCCGCAGCGCGAGTCGCAGGCGACCAGCTTACTGTGGCCGCAGGTCGGACAAGGGCAGTGCAGGTCGGCAATGAGTGCATCGGCTCGAACGACCAGAGGATCTCTCTCGCTGCGTGCGGTCGTGGATACGGTTCGCGTGCCTGAAGTCGATTCGGGGCCTGAGAAAGCAGCGATGAGGGCGACAATCAAGCCCACGCCGAGCACGACATTGAACCCGATCAGCACGGGCAGCAGTCTCTTCGTGCTGTTCTTATCAGCCTTTGCGTTTACCCTGTCTACAGGCATTCTGCATCCTCACCTATTACTTGAGAGCCGGTACTGAACTACGCATGGACCGCCTTCGCTTGTCGATGCTCCCGCCACATTTCGAATCGTTTGTACACAAAGAAGATGCCCGGGAAGATGAGCAGCTCGCCAACGAAGCTCGTGAACAATCCGCCGATCATCGGGGCCGCCAACCGGCGCATCGTGTCCGCCCCAGTGCCCTCCGCCCACATGAGCGGGACCAGGGCCAGGAAAGTCGTCGCCACGGTCATGGTCTTGGGTCGAATTCGGAGAACCGCGCCCTCGTAGATGGCGTCCTTGAGGTCGGTAAGGTTCTTCATCCGTCCCTTGGACTTGTACTTGTCGACCGTGTTGTCGAGGTAGAGCAGCATGACCAGGTTGGTCTCGGCATCGAGGCCGGCCAGCGCGATCATGCCGATATACACCGCCATCGACAGGTTATAGTCCAACAGGTACAGGAACCAGATCGATCCGCTCAACGTGTAGGTGAACGTGACCACGGTCAGAATCGTCCGGAACCATGATCGAGTGCTGATGTACAGAATCAGGATAATCACCACCGCGGTGATAGGTACGACGATCTGCATCCGCTTCGCCGCTTCCTGCATGTATTCATACTGGCCCGACCATGTCAGGTTATAACCAGCCGGCAACGTCACATTCTGCGCCACGTGATGGCGAGCGTTGTCCACCCAGCCACCGACATCCGAGGTGGTCAGGTCGACATAAATCCAAGCCGTTTTGCGGGCGTTCTCGCTCTTGATCGATGGCGGGCCCTTGTGAATCCTGATGTCGGCCAACTGGGCCAGCGGAACCTGGGCGCCCGAGGGCGTCCAGACCAGCGTTCGCTTCAGCGCCGGGATGTTATCACGCAGTTCGCGCTTGTATCGCAGATTGACTGGATAGCGTTCCAGCCCCTCCACAGTGGATGTGATGTTCATGCCGCCGAGGGCCGAAAGGATCACGTCCTGCACGTCGCCGACCTTGAGGCCGTAACGCGCGACCTCATCACGATTGATCTCAAAGTCGACATAATTGCCGCCGACCGCTTTCTCGGGATAGGCACTCAGCGTCCCGGGCAGTGTTCTCACCTGTGTAGCGATCTGTTCCGCGATATCAGCCAGCACACCAAGATCATCCCCCATAATCTTGATGCCGACGGGGGTTTTGATACCCGTGGCCAGCATGTCGATGCGCGTCTTGATCGGCATCGTCCACGCGTTCGTCAGGCCCGGGAAGCTGACGACGTCATTCAACCCGGGAACATGCTCGCCGTCTTCCTCCCACCCATAGGTCAGCTCATCGGTGGTAATCGGGCGCTGATTCGGGAAGAGTGTCTGGACGCCCGTGTAGCGCGTCAGCCAGTCCGGCATGAAATCGTGCCAGCGCTCGACGTCACGTTGTCGCCATTTGGTCTTGTCCTGTTCGAGCATGATCGTGGTCTCAACCATGCTTAAGGGAGCAGGGTCCGTTGCGGTCTCGGCCCGGCCGATCTTTCCGAATACGTGATGAACCTCCGGAAATGTCATGATCAGAGCGTCGGTCTGCTGGAGCAGCTCTCGGGCCTTGGTGATGCTGATTCCCGGATCCGTGGTGGGCATATACAGCAGATCACCTTCTTCCAGTGGCGGCATAAACTCCCGCCCCATGCCCGGGAAGACGTTGTCCAGAGCGGGCCACAGCTTGACCAGCTTCGGGCCGATCCGGGGCAGGTTGGCAGCCCCCATCAGAGGCAGGAGGCTGCTCATCGCCAGTGTGATGGCCAGAAGGATCATGCCCCAGCGGATCCTCATTGCCACGTTGAACAAAGGGGTGTAAATCCACTGAAGGATCCTGCTGAGGGGATTGTTTTCTTCACTGATGATCCGCTGTGGAATCAGCACCAGGCCGGCGAGGACCATCCAGCCGACCGCCAGCCAGACCCGGTAATCATCCAGTCCCTCCAACGGGACGAAGAAGATCAGGACAGCCGGCACAATGATGGTCAGGAGCGTGATCGCGCCGTTTTTCTTCCAGCCCCATTCCTTCGGCAGTTGCCGGTCCTTGATGAAGAGGATCATCAGGACCGGAATAATGGTGATGGCCAGGAATGAAGCGGCAGCAATGGAGAAGGTTTTGGTAAAGGCCAAGGGCTTGAACATGCGCCCGCTTTGCTCGCCCAGCGCAAAGACCGGCAGAAAGCTGACCGTGATGATCAGCAGCGAGAAGAACAGTGTCGGCCCCACCTCTTTGGCCGACTCGGTTATGATCTCCCACTGGGGGCGGGCGACCGGCTTCCCGCCGGAAGCGAGTTCCTCCTTCACACGCTCAGCTTCGGCGGCCAGGTGTTTGTGCGCGTTCTCCACCATCACGACCGAACTGTCCACCATCACGCCGATCGAAATGGCGATGCCGCCCAGGCTCATGATGTTGGCGTTGATCCCCATCAGATGCATGATGATGAGACTGACAAGCACTCCCGTGGGTAGCACGAAAGCCGCCACCAGTGAGCTTCGGGCGTGCAAAAGAAAGATGATGCACACCACCGCCACCACGATCATTTCCTCGATCAGGGTGTCGGTCAGCGTGGCGATGGCCCGTTCGATCAGGGCCGACCGATCATACTCGCTCACGATGTCCACGCCGGGTGGCAGGCCTTGCTTGAGCTCGTTCAGCTTGTCCTTAACGTTGCGAATGACCTGGAGTGCATTGTCGCCGAACCGCATCACGACGATCCCGCCGGCAACCTCTCCTTCTCCGTTGGCCTCGGCCAGGCCGCGACGAAGCTCGGGGCCGAGATGCACGTCGGCCACGTCACCCAGGTAGACGGGCGTTCCCGTTTCGGTGGCTCGGATGACGACTTTTTCGAGGTCCTCCAGACCCTTGTCTGCCCGGGCCCGCATGAGTGGGATACCGGCCTCGCGGGCCTGTTCGATCTCCTCCGGCGTCAGGTTGGCCAGATAGCCGAGCCCACGGACCATGTATTCCGTCTCGGACATTTCCAGGACCCGGCCACCCACGTCGTTGTTGGAGCGCTGGATGGCCATCTTCACGTGTTCAAGCGGAACCTCGTAGGCAAGCAGGCGATCCGGATCAACGACGACCTGATACTGTCGTACAAAACCGCCAACGCCCGCCACCTCGGCCACGCCTTCCACCGCGGTCAGCTCATATCTCAGGTACCAGTCCTGCAAACTACGCAGCTCGGACAGGTCGAACTCGGCGAGAACCAGTTCGGTATCAGGATCCCAGGGACACGGCCCGCCGTGATCGAAGACCCGCTGCACATCGAGTTCGCTCCGGAGCTCTTCCGGGGCATCGAGCGGACTAGCATACCACTGCTCCGGGTGGTCCGGATGATGGTACATGCCATTCGGGTGCTCGGGGCAGTAGTAACCGTTGCGCAGCGAGTACTCGTATACCCAGCCCACACCCGTGGCATCGGGGCCGATTTGCGGCGTCACACCTTTGGGTAACCGTCCCGCAACGTAGTTGAGATACTCCAACACCCGGGAGCGAGCCCAGTACAGGTCCGTGCCGTCTTCGAAGATGATGTAGACGAATGAAAATCCGAAAAAGGAATAACCGCGAACGACTTTCGCGTAAGGCACAGCCAGCATCGACGTGGTCAATGGGTAGGTCACCTGGTCTTCGACCACCTGCGGCGCCTGGCCGGGATAGTCGGTGAAGATGATGACCTGCACATCCGACAGATCCGGGATGGCATCCACGCGAATGTTGTAGATGGCCCAACTGCCGATCAGCAAAACCACCGCAGCAAGCAGAAGAACCAAAAACCGGTTTCGGCCACAGAATTCTATGACTCGTGCAATCATCAAAGTACTTTCGCGAATGTGGTGTTTGTATTCGACACTACTTCGCAGCCTTCAGCTCGCCACAGTTGAGCATTTGAAACCCGTAATAGGGGTTTCGTGTTTCCTTGCTGGTCTGAATCCAGTCGCCTTTGCTCATGGGACAATGAAACACGTACAAATCTGGCCAGCGGTCCCGGTCCGGGCGCAGATGCTCCAACAGTGATACCAAGGCTGAGCTGAGATCGACGAAGTGCACCCGGTCGGCGGTGATCTCGTCACCGTCCATCTTCAACGCCGCTGATCGCAGTTCTTCAATCGACCTGCGGGCTTCATCCTTGTAGCGCATCTCCGTCTTGTTCAGGCTCTTGAGCAACTCCTCGCCGGCCGAAGCAACACCGAGGGCATGCTTGGGGATCTCGCTGGTGTTGTCGGATGCGAGCAATCGCTGCAGGGCAAGGTAATGCTCCGTGATATGGTTGATCTGCTGTTGAATCTGTTCAGGTGCCTCACGAGGCTCTGCGTGCTGATCAGCCCGCACCAGTTGCATCGCGCAGATTGAGCACGTACCCGGCGAATCCGCCTTCACCTGAGGGTGCATGGGGCACACGTACGCAGCGGTTTCTCCGGCCGGTCGGGTTGTCTGGGCCGCCAGCGCATGGGCCCACTCGACGCTCTCGATCGGCTTCAAATTCATACCGCAGACCGGGCACTTACCGGCCTCGGGAGAAAACGTTTCGCACTCCTGCATCGGACACACGTACTTCGAGCCCGGGGGAATCCGCAGGGTGGCGCCTTCCTCGCCTTCATCAGCGGCCGGCTGAGTCGCCTGGGACAGTTCCCGCGCCCAGTTCACCTCATCGATCGGCTTGAGATCCATTCCGCACACGGGACATTCCCCTTCGCTCTTGGAGAACGTTTCACACTCCTTCATCGGGCACACATATTTCGCCCCTTCCGGGATACGAAGTGCCTGCGGATGCGCGGTATGATCCTTGCCAGGCGCCTTTCCACCGGGCGTCAGTTCCATCGCACAGATCGTGCAGCGTCCTGCCTGCTGGCTGTGGACGAGCGGGTGAAGCGGGCAGCGATACGGCGCGTCTGCTGCCGGCTGGGTGGTTGGGGGCACGTTAGCCGACGCCATGTCCTCATCCAGCCAGATGCCACGGAACGGCGCAAGCCGTCTACCGCACACCTGGCATCTCCCTTTCGAAGTCGCGACCATGTGTGCGTGGCTGGGATTGGGGCAGGTGTACATCACCTTGAACGGCTTGAGATCCTTATCGCACTTCGGGCATTGCCCTTTCGTGGTGGAGAACACGTGCTGATGATCCGGGCAGGTATACGCCACCTCGGCACCGCCGGCGGCTTTTCGGGCCTCGACCCACTCGAGTTCGTCGAGCGGCTTGAGCTTCATCCCGCACCGCGGGCACTGTCCCGGCGCGGCCGCGAAGTACGTGCCACGCTCATCAGGATTCTCCTGATCCGGATGCGTTTCCATGGGGCAGGCGTACTGGGCATCCTCCGGTATGCCACTGTTCTCACGGGCCGGTTGCGCTGCGGGCGCTTGAGCCCGCAGGGTCGTCGAGACGGCGAGCAACAGGCTTACCAGTATCCATCCGAAACGTCGGTTACGTCTATTCATCATCAGCACTCCCGAGTCAATGTGCAGTTCCAGGCTCTCAATGTTGATGCTCACGACCAGGCCGGACCAGTGTTTCATTTCCGCCGGCAGCGCCCGTTGCGGGTGCTGCATGTGAAGCGGTTGACTCCATTCCATGATCCATCGAGCTGGTTTCCATCTCCTGGCCGCCCTCCTTTCTGGGCTCCCTCATCTTGGCGACCGCCTCCTTCAGCTTGCTCTCCGCGTCGAGCAGGAACTGCCCGCTGGTGACCACGACATCACCTGCGTCGAGCCCGTGCAGCACCTCCACCATGCCGTCTTCACCCTCGACTCCCACCTGGATCTCGCGCGGCTGAAACTTACCGCTGCCACGGTATTCAAAGGCGAGCTGCCGCTTGCCACTGTCGATGTAGGCTTCCCGTGGAATCAGCAGCGCATCCCGCTTAAGTTCTGACTTGAGCATGACGTTGGCATACATGCCGGGCTTCAGTTCGATCTCAGGATTCTCAAATTCCAGTCGCACCGTGATCACGCGCGTCCGCTCGTTCAGATAGGGGTAGATGTACACAACCTTACCCTCGAAGCCTTTTCCAGGGACGTAGGGAAGCGTCATTGTGGCGTTCTGACCGACGCTGATCCATGGCAACTGGTACTCGTATACGTCAACATAGACCCACACCTGCGAAAGATCTGCGATCGTATAGAGCTCCATTCCCGGCTTGACGTACATGCCCTCCAGCGCCATTTTTTCCGTGACGATGCCCTCGGCCGGAGAATGGATCGTCAGTGTCTTCTTGATCTCCTTCGTGTCGGCCAGGCGTTGAATCTGCTCTTCCGAGACGTCCAGGTAGCGCAGCTTGATCAACGCCGCTTCCAGAAGATCCCGGGACTGCTGCCTCACCATCTCCGAAGCGTCTGCCACGCGTTCCAGGCCGCGGACCGCCGCGAGGTACTCCTCCTGGGCTGAATACAATTCGCGGGAATAGACATCGAAGAGCGGTTGTCCCTTGTTCACATGCTGCCCGGTCTCATCGACGTGGAGCTTCTCGATCCACCCCTCGAACTTCGTATTGATGAACGTAACAAGCTGTTCATCGTAATCCACGCGGCCCACGGTTCGGATAGTTTTGACCAGGGGCCCGCGCTCCAGCACCTTCGTGCGAATCCCCATGTTCTGAATGGTGACCGGATCGATCCGAATGGTGTGTGAACCGGGAGCAGCATCCTCATCCGCATAGACCGGAACCAGGTCCATGCCCATGGGGCTCTTGCCCGGCTTGTCGGAGATGTAATTCGGATCCATGGGAGCCCGCCAGTAGAGGACCTTGCGCTCCGTCGGGCCGCCCTTGCTGGACGCGTCATCTTCGCCCCGTTCCTTGACCGGTGTGAGCTTCATTCCACAGATCGGGCAGTCGCCCGGTCCGACCTGGTTGACCTGAGGATGCATGCCGCACGTGTAGCGCTGCGCCTTCCCGTCACCCGCCGCCGCATCGGCCCCGCCGCCTTGCCCGGCGATCAACATACCGACGGCCAGGCCGGCCGCGATGCCCAGGACCACCAGGACAATCAACAGCCAGACTGCGACTTTGCCTGATCTGACGTGTCGGATCATTGCGATACCTCTGCTTCTTCAAGACTCAAACCGATCGCCTGTTCGAGATCGGCGACACTACGCTCCAACTGGCCGATCGCGCGATGATACTGAATCGTGAACACGAGCCACTTGCGCCAGTTGTCGATCACGTACTGGAAGTCTGCACGCCCCGCCAGGTAGCCGGCCTGCGACACCTCGTACGCCTGACGCGCCTGGGGGATGATCGTGCTGTCAAACAGCTCTGCCAACTCCTGCTGGGCTTCTACATTGGTCAGGGCGTCCTCGATTCTGAAGTTCACCATGTTTTTCTCGGAGACGTAAGCATGCATCGAGGCCGACACCTGAGAACGTGCCTCCCGAATCCCCGCCTCGATCTTGTCGTACCAGATGGGCAGGTTGAAACCGAACATGATCGCCCAGTTGTCCGAACCGTCTTCACTCATGCGCGAAACGGTAGGGCGCTGTCCGGTTTGAGGGTTCGGGGGAGGTCGAAAGGCGTCACGAGGCTCCATGTACATCCATTCAAAGCCGACGTTGAAGTCCGGCCAGTAAGCGAGCTTCGCCAGCTCCACCGCCTGCTTGTCCCGTTCGATTTGCCGCTGTAATCGAGCAAGCTCCGGGTTGGCACTGGCCGCCTTCTCGAACAGGCTTTGCAGGACCAGCTCCGTGTTTCGGACCTCGAACGCCGTCGGACTGGGGACCGGAGTTACGGGGTCGCGGTTCAGGAGCGCGTTCAACATCGCCTCGGCCGCCTTGCGTTTCTGGCGAAGCTCGATCAGTTCACTCTCGAGACTCGAGAGTTCCACTTGCGCTCGCAGCGCATCCTCTTGTTGTCGCGTGCCCGCGGCAACCTGGCCCCGTACCACGTCAATTAACCCGGTCAGCAGATCCTGATTGTCGCGGGTGATTTCGATGGTTCGATCCAGTACGTAGATCTGGAAGTAGGCCCGTTTCACATCGGCGATGACGCGCAACCGTGTCTTCTCCCAGTCGGCGATGGCGATGCGGGTCTCTTCCAGGGCGATGCGGCCCGCGCGGTCGAGTTTTCCGGGAACGGGCAGCTTCTGGCTGATCCCCAAGATGAAGAAGTTGTCGCCCTCGGCCGTCCGAACCGGTTCGGGAAGCGTTTTGGTGCTGAGTAGCGGATCCGGGAGCGCGGTCACCTGCGGAATCTTCTGGGCGCGGGACCGGGCGACTTCCTCGGCTCTTCGAATATCGGGGTTGCTCTCCAGGGCGAGCATGATGTACTCGCGCAGCCGCTCGGCAGGCTCGGCGGCTTTGGCCGGTCTTGTGGATGTCGGCTCCGGTGATCCAGCAGCCGGGCGAGTCGCCGGAACACGTGAATACGAAATAGCCCGTCGCGGGCTGTTTGCCTGATGCCGCTCCCATACGGCGGTTACTTCCTCAACACCCGCCTGATTGAGTGTGCAACCGAAGCCAGCAGGCAGGATCAGAACACATACCAGTACGGCGACTGCCTTTTTGATGTGCCGCGTCGAATGTTCGTTGCTCATGCGGATTCCTTCTCTGATTCTGAGGGCTCGACATGCGAATCGGCTACGTAAGTAGGCCAGAAGCCCGTGATTATGCCGATCGGCGCGCCGTCCCGCAACTCGACAGCGACCTCGCCGTTGGCCGGAGTCTCTCCCATCGAAATCGCTCAGCCACGCAGTAGCCCCGCGCTGATCAAGGCCTTCCGTTTCGCTTCCGTTTGCTTTTTCCAGTCCGCAAGTTCCCAGCGCACTTCCGTCAACACGCGCTCTTGAAGGGCGAACTGTCGTGAGAGGTGGCGAGCAAGGTCATCGAAGCTGCTGAATGCATCTGAGCGGGGGCGCAGCGATGCTGCTTCACGTTCTCTTTGATCTTTGTTGATTGCAGTCATTCTCATTCCACCTCGACCACGCGGTTCGTGGAGCCCAGGCCGTTGCCGACGCATTCGTAGGGACAACAATGCCCCGTGCCTGGACAGTAACTCTCGCAACACCACCTTCCATCCACAACAAACTTGAATTCGTACCGGCCAGGCCGCATCTCAATAGTCACGCTCCATTCGCCGATTGCATCCTGGGTCAGTGGGATCGCATCCGGATCCCAGGCATTGAACGTCCCGGCCAGAAACACCGCCTTTGCCATAGGGGCATAGCAGACGAAACGAACCGGCCGCACCTTTCCGTGGTGAGCGTCGACCATGACTCTCAGCGCATTCGCCTCCCTGTGTACGCTGGTTTCGTGGATCACCATCCGAGATGATCCGGTCCCAGTAACAAGCTCCCCTCCAGGTAGCCCGTCACGCCCACGAGGGCCAGGGCCATTGTCAATCCGCCCGCGTATGCCCATTTCCAGAGGCCGGTCAGGTCATGCCAGCCGCGTAGTCGCACCACGATGAGGAAAAGTAATACCACCATGAGCATGGCGACCGCCGCCTGCTGAATCTCGACAACGTATTGCACCGAAGAGCTGAAACGCGTGGAGCCATGCGCGAGACTGCCCGTGGCGACAGCCAATGCGGTTGTCACGGTGGCGGCGAACAGCGGCACGACATCCGCTTTGGCGTACGCCTCCTGGCCGGTTGTCGTCCAGATCGCAAAGCCGTACCACGCCAGCGGAACCCCCGCAATGGCCAGGAACACGATGGCAGGGTGCAGGCGACCGAGGATCGGTAGCCATTCGTTACCCGAAGACAACTTCGTGGTCTCAAGGCCTTGGGATCCCCCCCTCAACCCATCCCCGATAGGTGAATGGCCTTGTGCAACAACGTCCGGCGGCCTGCCAGCGGAGCGGTCGCGATCAGCGTTGCGACTGGCCGAGCAAGCATCAGGGCCAAGCGCGTCCGTGCGCCCCAGCAACGTTGCAGTGATCCCATGTCGCACCTCGTCCTCTGTGGCCATCTGCGGGAATCGGTCGGCCGGTTCCGGTCGAACGAGCACCGCTCCTGAGGTGGGAAGGATTGCGAGCGTGATCACCAGGACGTTCATCTGCAACTGCTCCGTTTGTGTTCAACGGATTAGATGACGGCTCGCCGGGGAATCTTCACGGGAGTGCGGCGTATTTCTGCGCGCGACAGCCGGTGCGAGCCGTGTTCGCTTCCGTCCGCTGAAGAAAAGCCGGGCGTCAACCATCTAACCCCAAAAGGCGCCTTGCCCCTGCTGCATCTGACGCGGGCGATCCGTTCGCTCGTAATGCCTTGTCAATAAAAGGCTTGAGGGTGTTGCGCCGCCCGCGGCTGGCCGCCGAGAGCCCGGCCCAGGACACCGCGCGGGAACGGGCGAGTCTCCGAAGCACGCGCCGCTGAATTGAGTCACCGCATCGTCGAAGGGATCCGGGTATTGAGCATGCGATTGAACCGCTCCTCTCTGTCGTTCCGCCTCGCCGTCGTGATCAATCTCACCGCGCTGGCGGTGCTGATCGCCTTCGGGGTCCACAATTACGAGCGGGAGCGCCGGGTGCACCTCGAAGAGCAGGCCGACCGTCTTCGCGAAGAGGCACGCGTGCTTCACGTCGCCCAGCTACAGCTGGCCACGCCAGAGGAGTTTCAACTTTACGTCGACGCCTACTGTCAGCAGATGGAGAGGCACGTGTCGCCTGGCCACCACATCGCAGTCCTCGACCCTCGAGGCGAGGTGCTTGTCCGGGCACACACCCACGCGGATGACCAACTCGAATCCGAGATGGCCGTCGTCCAAGGTGGTGGCACACGCAGGTTTTCCTTCATGGGTCAAGAGTTCATGGTTGTGGGCATACCCTCAGAGGGCGACAGCACGATTCTCGTCACGCAATCGCTGGCCCCAGTCAAGCGGGTCATCCGGCGGCAAGCCGTCAGCCGGGTTACCAGCATGTCGACTCTTGTTGTGCTGCTGATGGTCATCACGAACTGGGCGTTGTGGCGATGGGTCCGTCGGCCGATCGGCCGACGGGTCGAGGGCGTGGAGAACGTTCGCCCGCGGCACATCCAATACCCCATTGACCGTTTGAGCACGAGCGAGCTTCAGTTCCTGGCCGACGGCTTCAACAGGATGACGGCCTCTCTGGAAGAGGCGGAGATTCGCCGTCAACGGGAGCTCGAAAAGGCCCGACGGATCCATTTTGGCCTGTTGCCTCCCGATACAACGGCCGTGCCAGGTCTGTCGATCGCGGCCCGATACATGCCGGCGGACAGCATCGGCGGCGACTATCACGATCTGTTGCCGTATCCCGACGGACAATGGCTCATCCTCGTGGCCGATGTTTCGGGTCATGGCCTGTCGGCGGCTCTGATTGCTTCGATGCTGAAGGCTTTGCTCAGGCAGGCCGTTCGTCAGAATATGGAACTGGAGACCACTGCAGATCTGCTCAACCACGAGCTTCAAGCCTGGACGGGAACCGAGCATTTCGTGACGTGTCTGTTGGCGCGCTACACCCCTGACTCCGGAGAACTCCAGTATCTGAGCTGTGGCCATGAGGCGGCGCTCATCGTTAATCGAGCGCAGGAACCGATCCATGTCCTGGAGAGCACCGGGCTGCCCCTCGGGGTCGATGCTGACACGGAATGGACGACCGGCGCGGTCTCAATGAATCCTGGCGATCGCCTCTGCCTGGTGACCGACGGTCTGGCCGAATCGTCCCGGCCCGACGGCTCAATCCTCGGGCGCGAAGAAACTCTGAGGCTGTTGCTGGAGACCGCCGATGCGCCACCATCTGAGCAGATCATCCGGATTCTGCAACGCGTGGAAGAGATCCATGGCCGGCGATCCTTTGACGACGACGTCACGGTGGTCATCCTTGAGAGAGTCGCTTCCCCAAGGGAATTATGATGAGTTGAGCCGAACTGCGTGGGACTTGAGCATTGAGTGAAGACGAACTGGTCGAACGATGCAAACGGGGAGACCAGCAAGCCCAGCGCCAGTTGTACGAACAGACGTCCGCACGCATCTACAGCTTCCTGCTTCGCAACACAGCGAATCCTGAAGACGCCGCCGATCTCCTTCAAGAAACCTACCTCCGGGTCTTTCGAGGGATCGATCGTTTCCACGGCAAGTGCAGCGTCGCAACCTGGATCTATCAGGTGGCGCTCAACCAGACGAGGCAATGGGCCCGTCTTCTGAACCGGCGCAAGGTGGAGACCAATGTACCGCAGGAACGGCTGAGCGCGAATTGCGAAGAGGCCTCTTCGCCCAGTGCCATTGAGATCGATGATGCGATAAGTCGGTTGACGAAGGACGAGCGGGCAATGATCATTCTGCGGCACTTCGAAGGCATGAGCTACCGGGAGATCGCACACGTTCTGGGAAAACCGCCAGGAACCATCGCTTCCGGGCTGAATCGAGCTCGGGAAAAGCTCCGTGAGCTTCTCGAATGAATCGCCTGCGCGCCCGAAGAAATGCCGGCGATGCCGCGTCTAACAGTACGGCGGGACGTGCTAAGTTGCGTCGCGTGCCCCCTGGGCGGGAGAGTACCCGTCAGGCATGGACAAAAGGCCGAGGCGATGAAATGCGAGCAAGCCCAAGCAATGATGGGTCGCTATCTCGACGGTGAGTTGGCGGCCTCCGAGCGCCAATGCTTCGGCGAGCACATCTCGCGCTGCAGGCAGTGCCGGCAGGAGCTTAATCTGGCAGGAACCGTCGTACACCTGCTGGAGACGCACCGACCCGACACTTCTGTGAAAGCGCCACCCCACCTCTGGGACGCCATCCAAGACAGGCTGGAGAAGCGACCCGGAACAGCAGATAGCAGTTCGTCTTCGTCATAGCTCAAACGTCACCTCAGAATGCCCCCAGCTGGTTGTTCTATCCCATAGCTTGACCGCCCGCGCAACGCTGGCTCTTTCCCCTTCAGTCGGCTGATGGTATTCTCTGGTCCAGTTCGATGGAGTCGTTCCGGCTTTCTGATGCAGGGCTTCCGGCGGCAGATGGGGATACTGTGACCGAGAGAGAAATCGTTCAAGGCTGCAAGCGAGGGAATCGGGAGGCCCAGCGGGAGTTGTATCTGCGGACCTGTGATCGGGTTTACCGTCTCCTGTTGAGAATGACCGGAAATCCGGACGATGCTTCCGAACTCACTCAGGACACATTTCTCCGGGTGTTCAACAAGGTCCGAAGCTTCGAAGGCAAAGCGTCGATTTCGACCTGGGTCTATCAGATTGCCCTCAACGAGGGACGGCAGTTTCTGCGCAGGCGCAAAGGACGGGAAGAATCGGCGCCAACCTTGGTCCGGTCCGCGGAAACAAACCCTGATACAGATGCTGCGGCCGCCCGGATGGACATCGAAGAAGCCTTGGAGAGGCTGCCCGAGTCAGAGCGGACCCTTATTGTTCTCCGACATCTTCAGGGAATGAGCTATGACGAGATGGCCGAGATCCTCGGAAGACCCGCGGGAACCATCGCATCCGGGCTGAACCGGGCAAGACAGATGCTCCGCGAGCGGCTGGATGCGCCTTCCCCGCGATTAAGCCGAAGAAATGAGCTCAGTTGAGCATCTAAGTATAAGGATGGCGATCACAGGCCAAGGAGTAAAGCATCGCTGTCGAAATGGGGCTTGTTGAATGCACTGCGAATCCGTAGCCAATCTGATGCCTCGTTATCTGGACCTTGAACTGCCTGAGCGGGATCGCGCAGCGTTGGAGGAGCACGTCGAGGTCTGTCCCGGCTGCCGGGCTGAACTGGACAAACAGCGGGAACTCTGGGATCAGCTCGGCGAGCTTCGCGACCGGACACAGGTGGATCCGCCGGCCGAATTGTGGTCGGCGATTGAGCGAAGATTGCCGCCGGCTGGCCAAAGCCACAGACAGAGACGGATCATCTCCCTGTTCAGGCGACCCATTGCCGCCGCCGCAAGCCTGACCATCCTGATCGGAACAGCCGCCTTCCTGGGGTACTGGTTGAATTACGGAGCGGCACCGGCCGAAGCAAGCAGCATCGACTACTCCGTCCTGCTCGACGGATTGGGGGCGGACGTGGATGCCGCCGTCCAGCGCTTCCTCGATCACTACCAGGCAGAGCCGGTCACACGCGAGGCGGCCGAATCAGCCGCTCCAAAACTCAGCTACAAGGTGCCCGTCGAGCTGCCCGGAGGTTACGAACTGGTTCAGGCTTACCGTATGCGTTTCGGCGATGCTCCCGGCGTCGCCGCTCGGTATCAGCGGGGAGAGGAGCCGCTGGTGGTGTTTTTCCACACGCCTGTTGACCAGGAGCATCTTGGAACCCATCGAGATTCCCCTTGTATCGTTGGCGACCGACACGGCTCGCAGGTGCAGGTGGGAAGATGGCGGCTGATCCATTTTACCGACCCCAGCACCTGTCATTGTCTGCTCAGCACGCTGGACCTGGAGTCAGGAGTCCCCGCCGTCATGGAGAGAATCGCCCCTGAGTTCGCGTCGGTCTCCGACGCACCCCATCAAGGCCACGGGCACTGAGGAGTGGGCTGATGCTGACGAGTATCCATCGCAAACTCATGCCGCTTTGCCTGCTGACCGGTGTCCTGCTGGTGGGATGCCAGTTTGCGGATAAGGGGGAATCATCCTCGTCAACCCAGGCCAGAGCCGTCGTCTGTCCAAAGTGTGAGACGGTATGGGTGGAAGGGCTGGATCTGAACGACCCCTACATGATGACGTATCGTCCAGAAAAGGTCATGAAATGTCCCGACTGCCAATCGGCGGTGGAGAGCTTCTTCAGAACGGGCAGGCTGGCACACACCTGTGACACCTGCGGCGGCGACCTGAAGCACTGCACGGAACATCGCCAGGCGATCACGACGGAGCCCTGAGGCAACCTTCTTTCTGACCACCAACCCGCATTTCCGTCACGGTGCGACCCCGCACGCGTGGGGGCATCTGTTCAATCATCATTCGAGGCCTACTGTTCAGTCCAATGAGCGCATCCGGGACGGGAAAGCGCAACTCCGCTGTCTTTCAACATTTCCCTGCATGGACCGGAAAAATCTGTCGGCATCGCGAAGAATACGCCGGATGCGCGCGTCTAAACTAACGGAGTCGGTCAGTGTGAGGGATGCCTCGGAGTCGGCGAGGGCGTGGGGACGGCCGCGTCGGTCCTCACGCCCGTGTCGGAGACGCGACGGCGCTGCCTGAGCGTGACGCGACCGAATCTGGCGAACCGGAGTCCACGAAGAGAAGGAGCGGCGAGTGAGAACGCGACTATGCAACCCCAGGAGGTGTGCCATGCCGCTTTGGACCACCACGACAGCTTTCCTCGTTGCAGGTGCCTTAACATCTATCGTGATTGCCCAGGAAGCGCCATCCAATCCTGAACACAAGCAGGGCCATCGCCACGCCGGGCGCTCACACGATGCAAAGCCGGTCACCTCTCAGCCCGCTGCCACCAGCACCCAGAGATTCTGCCCGGTCTCCGGTAAACCGGTGGATCAGTCGATCTACACAGACTATGAGAAGCAGCGAATCTACTTCTGTTCAGAAGAATGCATTGCCCAGTTCAGGCAGTCTCCACGGAAGTATCTCGCCGCTGTGTATCGGCAAGTGTACCCGCAGCGAATCCAGGTACGTTGCCCCGTTACTGACAACCCAATTGATTCATCCGTCTTCGCTGATCATGCCAATCATCGAGTCTTCTTCTGTTGTCCAAGTTGCGTGCACAAGTTTGAGGCCGCCCCGAAGAAGTACCTGGCCAGGATGGGCGAGATCTCAACGGAACAAGTGCATTGTCCGGTGTCCGGCCACCTGATCGATCCGCAGGTGAGATCGGACGAGGATGTAAAGTTCAACGGCCGTTCGATTCATTACTGCTGCGAAGGTTGCGTCGACAAGCTGGGAAGAGATCCATTGAGGTATGTGGATCGCCTTCGTCCGCAAGCCGGATTGCTCGCGTATGGTCGAACGGCCGAAGACGACCTCTTGATCAGCCTGCCTGAGGGCGACATCCGCAGGCGAGCTGATACGACCACGCATGTTCACGACGACATTCGCTATGCCCTCAGCGACCTGTCGATTGTTGAAACCTTCAGCGCCAGCTTTGGCAAGTATGCTCGACTAATCAGGGACACAACGATCGAGGTCAGTTCTGACTCGGACACTCTGTTATCGTGCAGTGTGCATCCGACGATCATTCGATACCAGGCGGGCAATTGCCCGCTATGCCGTAAAACACTGGAGCCGATTAAACGCGGAGGCTAGGACATGCGTGGCCCATCAGGAGAAACAGGCAACCCGGCCGCTTTCGACGCGGAGTTTCGGGCCCCGGGGATTGGCCGAGCGACATTGACTATGCCCGGGCTCTGCTGCGGCGACGGCGCCGGCCACGTGAGCCGGGCCCTCGAAAACCTGAGCGGAGTGTGTAAGTGCGAAGCGGATGTTCTGACACGATCGGTCCACGTCGCCTATGACGGAGCGCGATGTGCCCTCGTGGACCTGATCGATACCGTCCAGCGGGTCGGTTACCAGGTGGACCACGTGCACAGTGTCGGGGCAGACGGATCAACCCCGTGAGGCACGAGTGTCCCGATATGCCGGTTCGCTGGACTCTCTTTTTCGTACGCGATGCCGGATGTCGCACGCGAGTGGAGGTGCTCAGATGCTGATCAGTAAGCTTTTCAGCGGGACGCGGAGACTCGTACCGGACGGGCTGGAAATGACTCATCGTCACTCCGTTTGTCGGGCTACCTGGATGGTGCCCGATCCAGTCGCGGCATGTGGGTGGGATGCCGTCGCGTCGAACAGGGCGAAGCCGGAATACAGCAGCATTCCGGTCCCAATGCGGCGGTGTCGAGCTCCGCCTTCATGGTTCCGCGCGAAGGAACGTGTGTGCCGGGGCGTCAACGATCAGAGTGTTAGGCTGCGGGGGCCGGCAACAAGGTAATAAGCGTCTGGGGTGAGCTTTCGTTAGATCTTGAGCAGGTATGGCCGGAGAGCTGTCCCGGCGTGACGGTCTCTCCGGTCATACCGGGAGGGTGCCCACGACTCTTGTGACTCTGTTGGTGCGCGAGGCAATGATGAGAACTCGATGTCTTCAACTCCTTGCCATGGCCTGTATCCTGGGTGGCTTCGCCGGGTGTACGGCGAACGGAGGACATGCTGGAATCGTAGCACCGCCACAGGTCGGCAAGCCCTACCTTGAGTTCACGTACCTCGACACGCGGGAGCGTCCCCACCGGTTGGGCGACCGTCTCGGGGATTTCACGCTGCTGATGTTCTCCAGGTGTGAAGACGATACTCACGGCCGCGTGGCTGAGGAGCTCGAGGATCTTGTTCGGGTGAGCCAGGACGCAGGGTTCGCGACGTCGGTGGGCTACGACATCCACTGGTCGGAGAGGGAGTGTCCCCGCGAAGATCGGTGCCATCTTGTCTCGGTGAGCGATGACCTTTTCAGTATCTGCGACGCACGAGGCACCGTCCGGCGGCTCTATCAGGTAGGCTCTGAAGACGAGATCATTGTGATCGGCCCCGGCAGGGAGATC
>BTUC01000088.1:0-20166 GCA_045863575.1 Phycisphaerae bacterium | reverse complement strand
CCTTCCCGCCCCCCCACCTGCAGCGGTTTGGCCATTTTCGCGCGCTCTGGTAGAATAGACGCTCAGTAGGGCCGCAAACCCAGTTGGTGAACAACTCGCCGCCGGCCGGGGCTTCAGAGTCCGGTCTCGCCTGGCTGTCGGTAAAGACGCGTGGAGGAATCGGTTTGCCCAGGGGCTGCTCACCGATCACCTGGAGGATACCGCTGCTGGCCATCTGCGCGTCCACTGCGAACCCAGGCTGGCCGAATCTGGCCGTGGCCGATGAATTACCGCGTGCGCCCGAGCATCTTGACGCGTATGAAAAGAAGGTCCTTCCCTTCCTGAATACCTGGTGCTTGCGTTGCCACAACGAAGATCGTGATCGCGGCGGCCTGCGGCTGGACACCTTCCCGGATGTGGGCGCCGTCGCCCGGGAACACAGCGTCTGGGAGCACGTGCTGCAGCGCCTCTCCTCTCGGGAGATGCCGCCACGCAAGGAAAAGCAGCCTCCGTTGGAGGCACGCAGCGAGATCGTCACCTGGATCAAGGCCGAGCTGGCCCACGTCGCCTGTGGCGACAAGATCTATCCCGGCCGGGTCACGCTGCGTCGCCTTAATCGGGTGGAGTACGATAATACCATCCGCGATCTGTTCGCTGTGGAGCTGAACCTGTCCCACGACTTCCCCGCCGACGACTCCGGCTACGGTTTCGATAACATTGGCGATGTGCTGTCCGTGTCGCCTCTGCTGATGGAACGCTACCTCGCCGCCGCGGAGCACGTCGCCGGGACGGTGATCGTCACGCCCGAGCCGGTCCCGCCGCAGGTATGGCGTTTCACGGGCGCGGCGCTGGCCCGTGGCCGAAAATCAGCCAGCGACGAGGATGGCCCGCATGTCCTCTCATCCAACGGTCAGATTGCCACCGACCTCACGTTCCCGCTCGACGGTGAATACACCCTCCGCGTGGCTGCCTATGGGCAGCAGGCTGGGCCTGATCCGGTGCGGATGGCGATTCGCGTGGATGACCGTGTCGTAGCTACGTTCGAGGTCACGGCGGAGCTGGAGAACCCCCAGGTTTACGAAACAAAACTCCAGGCCAAGGCCGGTGAACATCGGGTGGGCACCGCGTTTCTGAACGATTACTACCAGCCGAAGCACAAGGAGCCCAAGCTGCGCGGCGATCGTAACCTGGGCGTCGAATACCTCGAAATCGAATCGCCCCCCGATGAACGATCACGGCCGTTGACGGCCGCACATCGGCGGATCATGAGCTGCATGCCTCCCGCCGCTGCCCTCCCTTCGCAAGGGGTCGAGGGCAAGGCCGGCGCTCAAGGTGGCCAATACCCCCCCCGGCCCCCCCTTTCAAAGGGGGGGAGGCAGGCGGCGGCGCTTGAGGACAAGGCGCGCGGGGGAGACGCGCGTGCGGGAGAGACGCATGGGGGAAAAACAAACGCGGGAGAGATGGCGCGAATAGAGACCTGCGCGCGGCGGATACTGGGGGAGGTGGCGCGGCGGGCGTTTCGTCGGCCGGTGTCGGATGAAGAAGTGGATCGGCTGGTGGGGCTGGTCGAATTAGTCGTGGCCGACGGCGGCAGTTTCGAGCGCGGGATTCAACTCGCCCTGGAAGCCATCCTCGTCTCGCCGCATTTCCTGTTCCTCATCGAGCACGATCCGCCACCTGAGCGGATCGATGCGGAAGGCACGTACGCCATTAACGACTTCGAGCTGGCCAGCCGGCTTTCCTACTTTCTCTGGTCGAGCATGCCCGACGAGATGCTGTTCGACCTGGCCGGGCGCGGCGTGCTCCACGAGGACGCCGTGCTCGAGGAACAGGTCGTACGCATGCTGGCGGATCCGAAATCGCAGGCGTTCGTCGAGAATTTCGCGGGGCAATGGCTCGAGCTTCGTAAGCTTGATGAGGTTTCACCGGACCCCAGGCGATTCCCTGAATTCGACGCTGCACTGCGCGAAGGGATGCGGACTGAGTCGCGGCGATTCTTCGAGTATATCCTGCGCGGCGACCGCAGCATTCTCGAGTTCCTTCTGGCCGATTACACCTTCGCCAACGAGCGGCTTGCCCGCCATTACGGGCTCAAGGGTATCCACGGCGAGCAGTTCAGGCGCGTTGCCCTGACCGGCGAGCGGCCCGGTGGCGTGCTGGCTCACGCCAGCGTGCTGACCATCACGTCCGACCCGACGCGGACCTCGCCGGTGAAGCGTGGCAAGTGGGTGCTCGAACAGATCCTGGGCACGCCGCCGCCGCCCCCCCCGCCGGATGTGCCGGCGCTCGACGAGAGTCCGCAGGCCGAGCTGAAAGGCACGCTGCGGCAGCGCATGGAGCAGCATCGAACCCGGCCCGACTGTTATTCCTGCCACAGCCGGATGGATCCCATCGGCTTTGGCCTGGAAAACTACGATGCCGTGGGGGCCTGGCGGACGCGCGACGGCGAATTCGAGATTGACGCCTCCGGCATGTTGCCGGAAGGCGAGCGCTTCGAGGGACCCACTGAGCTCCAGCGCATCCTGTTGGCCCAGCAGAACCTGTTCCGCCGCTGCCTGACCCAGAAAGTACTGACCTATGCTCTGGGAAGAGGGCTTGAGTACTATGATCGCTGCGCGGTGGATGCGATCTGCCGCCAGGTGGCCGACAGCGGAGACCGGATGGGCGTGCTCATCCTCGAAATCGTCAAGAGTGCACCGTTCCGCCGCAGATCCATTCGGGAGGAGAACCCATGAGTGATCGCCAGGGGATGTCACGCCGCGCGGTCCTGCGCGGGTTAGGTACGGCCATGGCCCTGCCGGCACTGGAGGCGATGCACCCGTGGTTCCGCCGGGCAGCGCAGGCCGCCGAGCGAGGTGCCGCCATGCCGCTCAACCGCATGGTGTTCATCTTCGCGCCCAACGGGAAGGTGATGGAGGACTGGACGCCCAAAGACGAGAACGCCGAATATACGTTGTCCCCGTTGCTCGAGCCGCTGGCGGGCCTGCGCGAGGATTTCTGCGTCCTGAGTGGCCTCGGGCACGCCAACGGGATGGCCCTGGGAGACGGGCCCGGCGATCACGCACGGGCATCGGCCTCTTACCTGACGGCCGCTCACCCCTTCAAAACCGGCGGCAAGAATATCCGCCTGGGCATTTCCGTGGACCAGGTCGCGGCCACCCAGGTCGGCGGCGCCACGCGGCTGGCCTCGCTCGAGCTGGGCTGCGACAAGCCGCGCAACTCCGGCGACTGCGATTCGGGCTACAGTTGCATCTACTCGCATAACGTCTCCTGGCGCACCGAGTACATGCCGATGCCCAAGGAGGTGGACCCCAGGCTCGCGTTCGACCGCCTGTTCGCCGGCAACACGGAGGGCCTCAGCGCCGAGGGCGTGCAACGAAGCCGCTACCGCAAGAGCGTGCTTGATCTCGTCCGCGAAGACGCGGCCCGCATCCGCTCCCGCGTGGGCGCCACCGACAAGCGCAAGATCGACGAATACTTCGCCTCCGTGCGCGATATCGAGCGGCGTATTGAGCGGCTGGTTTATGTCCGCGACGAGGATGCCGAGCAACCCCTCCCCAGCACGCCCCGGCCTGTGGGTGTGCCTCGCGAGTACCAGGAGCACGTGCGCATCATGTACGACCTGCTGGCCCTGGCTTTGCAGACTGATGTCAGCCGGATCAGCACCTTCATGGTCGGCCACGCGGGCAGCAACCGCAGCTACAAGTTCCTCGACGTGCCCGACGGCCACCACGGCCTCTCGCACCACGGCGGCGACAAAGATAAGATTGCCGCTATCCGCAAGATCAACCACTTCCACGTCGGCGAGCTGGCCCGTTTCCTGGAAAAACTCCGATCCATGCCCGAAGGCGACAGCACGGTGCTGGATCACGCCATGATCGTCTATGGCAGCGGCCTGGGTGACGGCAACCGCCACGACCATCTCGATCTGCCTGTCCTCCTGGCCGGGAGGGGAAGCGGGACCATTGCTCCCGGCCGTCACCTCCGATACCCGGCACGCACGCCCATGGCCAATTTGTTCGTGTCCCTGCTGGATCGGATGGGGACGCGGGTGGATAACTTCGGCGACAGCACCGGTCGGCTCCAGAACCTCGAAGGCTGACGAGCCTACGGTCCTGCAGGGACGCACGGAATGCGCAGGACGGGGGCGTGCATTGTCTGACCAGCCCCCACCCCGACCCTCCCCCGGAATACCGGAGGAGGCAGAGCAGGATGGCCCTTCCCCCGGAGTACCGCGAGAGGGAGAGGAGTATCCGGCTTCCCGGGCTTTCGGCTGGTCCTCCCGGCTGGCAGTTCTGCTCAGCCGTTTTGACTTCACTTCAGCGAGATCAATATAGTCCCTTGGGAGCGTGATCGAGCCGGGCTCCCGGACCGCTGTTTTCACCGCCGCGATTGAAGGCATCCCGATCGGGCGAAACAGGAGACTGCCATGTTCTGCCCAGATGAACCACGCCTCACGGAGGAAGTCCGACCCAGAGCGATCCTCACGGCCGTCCTGATCCTGGCTTGCTGTGTGCCTGCCATAACGGTGAGGGGGCAACTGATCCAGACTCGGCCCGCAGGGGACGGTATCGTTTACTACCTGGACGGCGCCGGAGGGGGCGGCCGTCCGCTGGACTGGGGCCGAAAGGTGGAGAAAGGCCTCCGCCAAGGCGGCTTCAGAGGCGAATTCAAGCAGTTCAAATGGCAGACAGGTCTCGGTGCACTGGTGGATCATGGCCTGAGCGAATCGAGCAAGCGCAAGGAGGCCCGCAAGCTGGCCCTGCAGCTCAGCCGGTATATGGATCTTCATCCCCGGGCCCCCGTGTATCTCATCGGATTGTCCGCAGGAACAGCCATTCTGGTCTTTACACTGGAGGCGCTGCCGGAGAAAAAACAGGTCGAGAACGTCGTTCTGCTGAGTTCTTCGCTGGGTGCCGATTACGACCTCTCGCGGGCTCTGCGGCGGGTCGACGGCCAGATGTACGTGTTTACGTCGAAGAACGACCCCATTCTGGAGGGTCTCGTCCCGCTGGTGGGCACCGCTGAGCGCGACTGGGCGGGGCAGGATATCGCTGGATTGAAGAGCTTCCAGCCACCTGCCGGTGCAGGGCCGGATACGCGCCGGCAGTATACCAAGATCGTGCACGTGCCCTGGCGGGAACAGTTCAAGCGTTTTGGCAACCGGGGATCTCATACCGGCGCGACGGATGCGGATTTCGTGGCCCGATACATCACCCCCAAGGTCCAACCCGGCCAGGAGGATGCCAGCGCGGACCGCACCGCCCGGGTGGGCACGGGCCGGGAATACCCCCGGGAATCCTCTCTGCCGCCTGGCAGGTGATTCAGTCGTCGGCAGCGCCGGGGACTTCGTGCGGAAAGCATTCCAGGGGACAACCGGCACACCGGGGGCGGGGGCGGCAGTGGAGCTTGCCGACCTGCACCAGCAGGGCATGATACTCGTTGAACATCTGGGGGTCGGCGGGCAGATGCGACTCGAAGAGATCCTTGATGTCCTCGTAGCCGCTGTCGTCGCCGATGAGGCCGTGCCGGTGCAGAATGCGGGCGGTGTACGCGTCCACCACAAAGGTGGGCAGCCCGCCGGCATACAGCAGGATGGCATCGGCGGTCTCTCTGCCGATCCCGGAGACGCCTAGCAGTTCCTCCCGGAGGGTAGGCAGGCCGGTCGCGAACATGCGCTGGAGACTGCCGTCGAACCGCTCCCACAGCCACTCCACGAACTTCTTCAACCGTCGCGCCTTGACGTTGAACGTTCCCGCCGGGCGTACCAGCTCGGCCAGCGTCTCGTAAGGCATGTCGCGGAGAACCGACCAGTCGAGCCCTCCCGCCAGTTTGAGATTGTCGATGGCCCGCTCAACGTTGCGCCAGGCGGTGTTCTGCGTGAGAATTGCGCCGATGATCACCTCCGTGGGCGTATCGGCGGGCCACCACCGCTGCGGCCCATAAGCGGACATCAAGGCGGTGTAGAAGTCCTGGATTGTCTGGGGGGTACTCCCGGTCATGGCGGCGTATGATAGGGCCGCGCCGGGGGATTGGCACGCTTCGAGGGCGGTGGTGAGTCGCGAAACGCTGGCAGGGAGCTGGCTGGTAAGAGAGGATACAAGCCGCGAACGGCCGGCACGGAGGCGGGCCGCTACCTTGCGGCCACGTTGTCAGTGGCCCGGGACGCCGGTATCCTGCGCGGGGTCTGATCGTCCTTGCATCAAGGAAACGCCGCCATGTCCGCACGTTATCCCCTTTTCGTGAAACGCGATCTTGACGGCTTCTTCGGCCTGGCCGTGGACAACCTCGTGCAGCTTCTCCTGATCGTGGAGCTGTGCGCGGTGTTCTGTGGCATGACCGATGAGAACACTCGGTTCATCACCCGCCTGATCCTGCCCGGGGCGGCCGTCTCGCTGTTGATCGGGAACGTCTTCTATGCCATGCAGGCGCACTGGGTCGCACGCAGGGAGATGCGCTCCGATATCACCGCCCTGCCCTACGGGATCAACACGCCGTCGCTGCTCGTGTATGTGTTCTTCGTGCTGAGGCCGGCCTTTGAGCGGACCGGCAGCGCCGAGTACGCGTGGCGGCTCGGATTGATCGCGTGTCTGGGCAGCGGCGTCATCGAGTTCACGGGAGCGTTTCTGGCCGAGCGGCTGCGTCGCAACACGCCGCGAGCCGCACTGCTGAGCACGCTGGCGGGGATCGCCATCGCCTTCATCGCCATGATGTTTGCCCTCCAGATCTGGCAGCGGCCGCTGGTGGCCATGGTACCGCTGGCGGTGGTGATGCTGACTTATTTTGCGCAGGCCCGCTTTCCATTGGGGCTGCCCGGCGGCCTGATCGCCGTGCTGGCGGGGACGCTGCTGGCCTGGCTGCTGACCGGGTTGACTGACGTGGTGCCCGCATCGTGGAGCGGTGTGGTCATGAGCGCTCCCGCCGTCAGCGAGGCCTGGGCCAGTCGGGGGTGGTTCCTGCCTCAGTGGGTCTGGCCGGCGATTCAGGAAACACTCACGCAGGACTGGAAAACGGTAATCAGCCTCCTGTCGGTGATTATTCCCATGGGCCTGTTCAATGTGATCGGCAGCCTTCAGAACATCGAGTCAGCAGAGGCGGGAGGAGATGTATTCGCCACCGGCCCATCGCTGGCGGTCAACGGAATGGGCACCATTGCGGCAGCTTTGTTCGGGAGCTGCTTCCCAACGACCATCTACATCGGCCACCCGGGCTGGAAAGCGCTGGGGGCTCGTGCGGGCTATTCGACCTTGAATGGGCTGGTGCTCTCGCTGATCTGTATCACCGGCACGGTGAGCCTGATCAGCCGAATCGTGCCGCTCGAGGCGGGGATCGCCATTGTGCTGTGGATCGGCGTGGTCATCACCGCTCAGGCCTTCCAGGCTTCACCGATCCGGCACGCGCCGGCCGTAGCCATCGGGCTGTTTCCGGCCATCGCGGCATGGGGAGCGACAATCGTTGCGGGAGCTTTTGACCTGAGTCAGGTCCACGGCAACAGTCCGGCGGCGCCAGCAGCGGCGATGATCGCGACGCCTTCACCAGATGGCTCTTTGGCCGCGACTCAGCCGGTGAATGACGCGCCACCCGCTCATGAGGCAGGGTTAATAAGGCGTGCTACCCTCCAGGACGTGTTGCAGTCCAGCGGTCCGGCAGGCGGTCTCGACAGCAAGGCCAACGGGTTCCTCATCCATGGCATGAATATTCTCGAGCGGGGTTACATTTTCACGTGCATGATCGCGGCCGCCATCGCCGCATTCCTGATCGACCGGCGCTTCCGCCACGCGGCCGGCTGGTGCCTCGGGGCTTGTGTGCTCACGGTGGTCGGGCTCATGCACGCGTACCAGTTGCGCGGGAACGTGGTGGATTACCTGCTCATCGGCACGGCGCCGGAGCCAGACGCCTTTGCGTATCGAGCGTATCCGATTGCGCTGGGTTATCTGCTGATGGCCGTCCTCTTCCTGCTGATGGGCCGCCGCGAGCACAAATCAGCGGGCCGTGAGGCTAACACTCTGGAAGACGCGCGGGTGTTCACGGGAGAGGATCAGGCGTAATCAGGGCAGGTCAAAGGCAAATTCCTGGGCCCAGTAGAGACGGCCATTGGCATCCTGGGAAACCGCGACGCCGACATACACGTAGTCGGGCTCCAGCATGTTCGCATCGTGGCCGGGGCTGTTCTGCCAGGCGGTCATCACGGCCGGGACGCTGTTCTGGCCTGCGGCCAGGTTCTCACCTACGTATCGATGGCAGAAACCCGCGGCCAAGGCGCGGTCGCCGGGCGACTCACCGTCAGGATTGATATGGGCGAAAAAAGCCCTCTGCCAGAGGTCCTGCACCTGGGCTTCGGCGGCCGCCTCGAGGCGCAAGGAATAGATCAAGGGATTGAGTCCGTTCTGCCGACGGTAGTCGTTGAGGGCATCGAAGAGTGCCTGATGGACAGTCGTGGCGGGCGCGCCCAACTGCATGCACGGTGGGCCGGACGCCGCGGCCAGGGAGACGTCCCGCTCGCGTGCTTCCGCGCCGAACGGGGTCAGATTCTCGGACGGCAGGACGGAATCGGCCTCAGCAGCCGCTTCCGGCGTCAGCAGTTCGACGGGACCGGTGCAGCCCAAAGGCAGCAACAGGGCCGCCCAGATCCACCTGAAACTCTCCCCAGTTCGTTTGGCCATCCCGATTCCATTTAGTTAAGGCGAGCTCATCAACGTACCGCCTGATGCTATGCCCGACCTCCCCCCGAAGTCATGAGTCCGATTTGTTGAATTGCATTATCTGGTCGCGCAAGAGGCTGTCAATCCGATAAAACCGTTTTTACTGGCTGGGGTTATCGGACGTCTTCTCGTCAAGGCATGAAGAACTATTCAGCGGCTGGGCCGTGAACTGGTTGGCGAGCTGAGCGTCGCCGCCTGAAGATAGGGGTTCCCCCAGTCGGCATGATCATAGTCGCAGCCGTCACCCCCATCAGAGGCAATCAGCTCAAGATGCATCTTTCCGCGCACGGAAACCGAAAAGGGGCGGGCGGGCTGGCCGCCCAGGAGCAGGTCGCTCGTGAAAAGCGTTTCATCGTCCGCCAGAATCCGGAAAACGGCTGAGCCTTTGCCTTGCGTTTCGTCGTCGATGCCCACCGCGCCCGTGAACCGCTCGTAGCCACCGCCCAGGAAATACTTGAGCCGCGAATTGGTGTGCGTGCCAATGCCGCGGTGGTAACGCCGCCCGGTCACGCGCAATGGCCGACCGTCCACGCTGACATCCGCTGCCAGGCCGGCGTGCTCCTGCTCAGCAACCAGCGGCACAAGTTCCGTGAGGTTCGTACTCGCCGGCTGAGGTGTGTGATGGGGCAGCGGAGAGGACCGAGCCGATTCGCGGCCGGCCCAGTCCACGCTGCTGACCGAGTAGCTGTACTGTTGGCCGTAGCGGCAATGACTGTCCTGCCAGGCGGGTAGATGCGTTTCGGCGAGCAGCTCATCGTCGCGATAGATCCGGTAGGATGTCGCCGCCTCCAGGCCGTGCCACTCAAGGAGCACGCCCCGGGTATTCTGCTCCGTTCGCAGATTGTGCGGCGCAGCCGGCGGTTGGGTTGGCTGTGCGGACTGCACAAAGCGCACTGACCATTGAATTGAGCGGGGGGCATCGCTCTGCAGGGTCACGACTCGCACGGGCCCCTGCCGCCGTGCGACCACGGACTCCGTTCCCGCGGACACCTCCGCGATTTCAAAGCTCTGCGGACCCTCCGGCATTAGGAAACGAAGTTCATAGGGCTCATCAGCGCGCAGACTGGCCGGGCCGGCGAACGAAAGATCCGCCGCATCCCACTGCACGGCCCGCAGTTCACTGCCGGGAGCAATGACCTGCCGGCCAGCGCCCAGAATGGAGGGATGAGCTTTCGCCAAGGGACGGATGCTCAACAGGCGGCAGGAGGTTGGAGCCAAAGGCACCGCAACACTGTCTCGGGTGACCGCGACCAGCCGATTCGCCCACAGGTCCCAGACCGCCACCGGCCGAAGCGGTCCGCCTGCTGATTCAGCGGAGCACAGCGCGAAATCAGGGATCAGTTCTTCGAGCACCAACTGATCCAAACGTGGTTCCTGCGTCCAGTTGAAGAGGCCCACGACCCAGCCACTGGTCCAGGGCCTTTCCCAGCCGTTGGACACTGCCGGCTGTTCGTCAGCCAGGCTAAGCAGCCAGCGATCAGGCAGGCCGCGGCTGAACAGATCGACGGAGTCGATGGGCGTGACGGGCAGAAGACGTCGGATGACATCCAATCGTTCGGCCGGCAGCGCGGCCAGATCGTCACCGAGCATAACCGCCTGGCCGGTCAGGCCCAGCAGACTCACGTACATTTTTGCGTGCTCGAGTGTTAACGGTGCAGCGAGAACCAGCGGGCCGGGATGGCCTGTCTGGAGCAGACCGTGGGCCCAGGAGTCCTCGAGCGTACTGGCCAGCAACTCCTTCGCGTGTTGCCAGTTGTAGTTGGTGCCCCGTTCACGGATGCGTCCGACAATGCCCCGGATCTTCTCCACGCGCTGCTTGAAGTCAGCACCCACCGCTCTCCCGGGCAGAGGCAGAAATCGAATCGATCCCGCTGCGGAAGCATCATCGGCGGGTCGCGTCGTCGCTTGGCACCATACCTGATCCGCCCCCAGGTCAGCCAGGTTGGCGGACAACCAGGTCGCGTTTCGCACGGCGGCCTGGTGCCGGCTTTTCTCATCGGTCAGCACGTCTGTCCACCCGGCGGGCGCGGCGCCCGGCACGGGGTTCAGCACCGACATCTGCTCCGCTCGAAGTCCAAACGTCGTGCGCAGCAGATTCCGAACAGAGGTCAAGCCGATCTCCGCGCGCTTCACCCCGGGGCGCGAAGCGATGTGCATCCGTAGCGCGTTCCGGCGGCAGGTCCACGGCCGATCAATCATCACGGCGATGTCATCTGGCGTGTTGAACAGCATGTCGCAGGGCACCGCCGACGGGCCCGAGGCTGTGCAGGCCATTGCCTGAAGCCCACTACTCCGCCGCATCGGCTGGAACGGCGCTTGCACTCCGCTGTGCACCGTCAGAGCGGGCAGCGCCACGTCGGCGGAAAACGTGAGGCGCGCCTGGCCGGACGGCTGATCGCTCGCCAGTTCGCAACGGATTATCGGCCCTCGGCCCGCGTGTTCACGAAGAACCCAGGAACCGCCGGCAGGCGGACCGGCCGCTGCAGAACTCGCGGCGGATTCCGCCCCCGGGGTGGCCTCCACGACGTATTCAAGCGGCCCATCGTCGGAATGGACCACGATGAGCAGATTTCTCAGCACCGAACGGCCGTGGATGTGAACCTGCACGTCGATGATGGGTGGATCAAGCGGCTCTTGAACAATGCGTTGCTCGACAACCGGCGGCCGACTGCACGCCAGGAAGGATGCGAGCAGCAACCCGCCAATGCAGAGGCCGGCCCGTGAACTCAGGCGACAGATCATCACCGATCCTCTCACGACGTCTGGATCCTGGGCCCTGCTACAGCGCGGGCTGCGTCGCACCGGCTTCGCCCTTCGTTTCCTTCGCCGCCGGCAGCTTGATCTTCACCAGCCGCCCCTTGCTCTGTCGCTTCATGGACAGGCGCACTTCGCCACCGGCCGCGATCAGCTTCTCGAACTCGGCCACTGAAGCGACGGTCTGATCGTTGACCTGCGTGATCCGCTCGTAGGGCAGAACACCTGCGACCGCCGCCTTGGAACCCGGCTCGACTTTGGCGATAACCACACCGGCCTCGTCCGCGGCCACACCGAAGTGACGACGAACCTCATAAGTCTGGTCGCGCACCGTCACGCCCAATGGGTCCGACTTGTAGCGCGGCGCGGAGTCGAAATGGGGGGGACTTTCGACGACCGTAAACGCCTTGGTGATCAGCTTGCCGTCATGCCAGAATTCCGCCTGGTACTTCGTGCCAAAACCCAATTCGGTCAGTGCCCTGGTGAAACTGTTCTCCGCCGAGGGCCAGGGTGTAGGCAACTGGCTGAGATACTCAGCGGGGAAGCCGCCGGCTTCCAGTTGCTCCCACGGAAACTCGCTCATTCCCATTCGATCGTTCTCGACCTTAATCTCCAAAGGCTTGGGATGGCCTTCCACGTGCAGGCGCAGCAGCACATAGCCCACTTCAATGCCGGCCAGGGCCGCGGGCGAATCGGGATAGACGTAGGTAACCAGTGCCCCGCTCTGACCATCGTTGGTCAGGTCGGCGACCTTATTGAGCCGGGCGAGGTTCTGATCGAGTCCCTGAAGCTCGACGCCCATCCAGGCCAGGCGGTTCTCCTGCTCCTCGGTCAGCGGCACGTTGTTCGGGTCGGCGTTGGTCGCCGGATCTTTCAGCAGCGTGGTCAGATACGAGACGGGCGTCAGCGCGGCCTGACTGTAATCCCATTCCTCGCGCACGGTCACTTTCTTCCGCCGCGTGACGGGAACGGCCAGCAGCGCGCCGCCCTCCTCGAACAGAAACATGTTGCCTGCACCCATGGCCAACTGCGGGTAGGGTTGCCTCCGGAAACCCAGCTCGAAGGACGCGATGCGCGCGTGTTGATAGTATGCCGTCCGCTGCTCGCCCTGCATGGCCAGATCGATGCCCAGCAGGAAGTCGTTGCGGAAGTCGAGGATACTGCGGTCCGACAGCCGCATCGCGCCCGGCAGGGGCTTATCGAGTACGGCCAGGAGGCAGCCGAAGTCCGCGAGGCTGCACTCGAAGCGCGCCGGCACCGGCTCGCCCGCATGCACCAGCGTCTGCCAGGCCGTACCGATGGCGCTCCCGGCCTGAGGGCGTGCACCGCCGCCCGGATGGACCAGAATCCGTTCGAGCCGGGCGGTGCGCTTCGGCGGCAGGTTAGCGAGCACGAGCACCCGGCGATCATCCAGCAGCAGGCCGATCACTTCCAGGTTTGTCCCGCTGCCATCCTCGGCTTCTTCGCTGTAACGTCGATAGCTCCAGCGGTTCTGCGGAGTCGTCTTCGGGCTGCGGAACTGAAGCGAAACGCGCCGCAGACCGCCCTCGGCGGCCTTCTCGAGACCGGCCAACTGCTGTTCGAGCATCGCCGCGCTGACCGCCGGCCACCGCTCCGGCGAACACTTCCAGGTGTCGTCGAGGGGCAGTTGCTCACACATGCACAGGCCGGCGGGACGCCCCTGGCCATCCGTGATGAGACAGTTATCCGGTGCGGCGATGTACTTCCAGCCGGCCTCGGCGATGGTAACCCGCGCGGTCATCGGCTGGATGCCCAGCGCCCAGGTGCCGTTCTCCTGCGTGTAGGTGACGGCCAGATACGGCGGCGAGGATTGATCCACAAACGATAAAGGCCGCGCGCCGGGCAAAGGCTCCGAGAGCTCCAGGAAAACGCTCCGTTGCTGCCGCCCGTACGCACCCACCCGCGCGCCCGAAGAGGCGTCGCCAAAGCGCACGTTGATCGATTTCACAAATCGCGGGTGAATCAGAATATCCGGAGCCACCACGCGGCGATCGGCAATGAGGAAGCCCGGTGTCTCGAAGGGACGCTCATCGGACACCACGCCGCTGGTATCGCCCGCGTGATACTGACCACAGTTGGGGCAGCGCTTCGACCACCCCGCCCCGACCGGCGGCTGACCCTTGTCGTATTGCAGCGTGTACTGCACTTTCACCAGCGCTGGCCGGAGAGACTCCATGATCGCCGCCTGCTGCTCGATCCCAGGTCCCTTGGCATCCACGGCGCCCAGCAGGCTCACCGCCGCCAGAAGAATAGATCCCATCATGATGGTTGCTCCCGACTTCTACTCGTTTTCGTAATCCCGCGAGATGTCCAGCACCACCTGCCGCAGAAGTCCGCCGCGCAGGACGGTAAACAGCAGGCGCGGCTTCTCCACGATGGCAGACAGGCTTTTCTGGTGGACCGATTTGAGCTCGTCGAGGGTGGTAACCGCCTGGTCATCCACCTTGAGGATGATGTCCTTCGAGGACAGGCCGACCTCCGAGGCGTTCCCCGGATACTTCACCCCATAGATGAACACGCCCGTCTTGCGATGGAAGTACAGTTCCGGGTTGTCGAACTGATTGATGGTCTTGACGGTCAGATCCCAGCGCGGGCAGTCGAGTTCATCGCCTTCGACCTCGCCCTTCTCGCGCGGGGTGATTTTGACGGTTTGACGCTGGCCCCCTCGGGAGAGCTCGATTTCCACGGCTTCGCCCTTGGGCAGCAAGCCCAACGTGCGGCGGATGGCCGGCAGGTCCTCCTCGGTCATGGCCTTCAGCGGCCGGCCCTGCAGCCGCAGGAGTCGGTCGCGCGGCTGAATGCCCGCGCGGCGGGCCGGGCTCTCCGGATCGGTCTCCGCGACAATGACGCCCTGGTCACCATCGAAGTAGATGTTGCGCTTGAAGTCCTTCAACGGCTGCAGTTGCAGACCCGTCCAGCTCCAGTTCAGACGTCCATGCTCGCGCAGACGCGGGACGGCCAGCCGGATCGTATCCGCGGGGATGGCAAAACCCATGTCACCGCCCATGGAGCTGCCCAGCGTGTTGATCCCGATGACCTCACCGTCGGTGTTCACCAGCGGGCCGCCGGAGTTGCCCGGCGAGATGGATGCGTCTGTCTGGAGCCAGAGGCTGTATTCGCCGCTGCCGGGCAGAAAGCGGTTCGTACAGGAAATGATGCCGATGGAGACCGAGCGGCTCAGGCCCCAGGGAGCACCCATGGCCATCACGAAATCGCCCTCGGTCAGACTCGCGGACTCTCCGAGCACGGCAAAGGGCGCCGGCGAAGTGCCGGCGGGGAGAGCCAGCTGCAACAGGGCCAGGTCGATGTCCTTATCCTTGCCGAGCACCTTGGCCTCCACGGCCCTTCCATCCAGCAGCAGGCAGCGCACCTCGGTCGCCTTGTCCACCACGTGGAAGTTGGTCAAGGCTTCACCGCCGGCGGAGATGAGCACGCCGCTGCCGGAGACCTCCTGCGTCACTCGCTTGCCCTGTTCGAGGTTCTCACGGAGGCATTTCACGAAGACCACCGCCGGGAAGACCTTGGCCTTGGCTCCTCGAACGACCGCGCGGAAGTCCAGGCGCTCGGCAGCCCTCATCGGCGACGAGGGATCCAGCGACTCGGCCGAAAGCGTCACCGCGGGCCCCAGAAGAAGGGCAACAAGAATGAGCCGTGTCATGTTCCGCCTCACAGGTGGGAAACCCCGCGTCGTGCGGCGCTTCGGGAGGCGGATCATACCACCTTTGATGGGAAAGTCTACCTGCGCAGGTGCGGATCACCACTGCCACGAACCGAAAACGGCCGGCCGGCACGCCGGCCGCTACAGGTCATTGTGGATGGTGTGGACGGGACAGCGCGCCCGCCGTTCTCAACGAACGCGAGCGGCCAGCCGATCGGCCTCCGTCTCGATCCGCGGCCAGTCGATCCGGCTGACCCGCTCGTCAGTGGCCGGTGGACGCCGCGCGCCGGTTGTCGCCGGTGCGGTCTCCGCACGCCGGGCGGACTCGATGACGTCCGCCATGCGCGCCGTGTTGCGGGCGAGCGTTTCCAGAACACGCTTGCGACCCTCGACCACACCGTCAAGTTGCGCCCCGGTGCGCTGGCTCTCGGCCAGCAACCGGGCGAGTCGATCGGTAAGCTGCCTGGCCTGTTCGTGCCGCGAGGACCAGCTCTCGGCTTCCTCACGGCAGCGCTCATAATCCCGCAAGGCGGCCAGGAGCTGTCCGCAGACCGTCCGCCCTTCGCGGACGGTTCCTTCCAGGCGACCGGCCAGGGCCTCGCCACGTGACAGTTCCTCACACCATCTCTGGGAGTTGATCTTGCTTTCAAGCGTGGCGTGCACGCGCTGCATGACCTTGAGCAGCTCGCCGGCGGTCCCGGCCGACGCCCGCAGTCGCTGGGACTGGGCGTCGACGCACGCAGCCTGCTCGCGCCAGTGGCCCAGCCCCTCCTCCACGCGGCGGGACAGTTCGGTCAGATCGTTTCGGGAACACTCCACGGCCGTCAGTGAGGCCGCCAGCCGCTCCTGTTCGGCTCGGGCCGCGTCCGTCAGCCCCGCCAGCCGCTCGGCGGCTTCGGGGGTCAGTTCCATGCGCACGGGAACGGGACGTTCGGCTTCTTCGAGGCCGGTGACGCGTGAGGTGAGCTGGCGGACGGTGGCCATCAGCACGCGCAACTGTTCGTCCTGTCGGACACCCACGTCGTCCAACCGGTGACGGAGAATGGCCAGCTCCTGGGCGATGTTGCGTTCGGCGGCGGCGAAAGTCTCCGCCGGCGTGGTGCTGGAGGCGAGTGCCTGGAGCTGCCCGGTCAGATCCTCCCAGCGGCGATTCAGATCCGCCACTTCCTGCTGGTGCTCGCTGCTGGCGCAGTTCATCCGGTGCAGCAGCCCGCTGATCCGCTGCTCATGGAGACGTCGGAGTTCCTGAACGTCGCGGTTGGATGCCGCTCGACTGGCCAACGAGGTCAGCTGGGCCTGGGTCTCGTCGCAGCGCCTGGCCAGTTCGCCTAAGGCTTGGCCGAATTCGGTGCGCCCGGCGTCAATGCGCTCACAGGCCATGCGCAGCTCACCGGTCAGTTCCTCGCGAATGACGGCCAACTGCTCCGCGCCGACGGGGTCCGCCGGCATCGCGTCGATCCGGCGGGTCAACTCACCACAACGCCGCGTGACCGCGTCGAGCAGACGTTCCAGGTCCTGGCGCTGCGCCCCCATGGCCGCCAGCAGCGCCTCGCGGTCCCGGGCCTGCCGGGAGCGGACCTCATTGAGTTGCTCCTGCGTCGCGGAGGTTCCGCGGAGCCGCTCCATCTCAGCCTGGGCCCGCTGCCAGCGGTCCAGCATGCCCTCGAACTGCGCTCCCACCGCCTGTTTGTGCTCTTCCAGACGGTCCAACAGCGCACCGACGCTTTCCTGCTGCCGGTCGCGGAATTCCGCGAAAGCTCCGGCATCGACCTGCGTGGCCGCCAGCTGTTCAAGCCGTGCCTGGGTTGAACGGCAACGCTGGATCACCAGCTCGATGAGCTGTTCCAGCGCCGCCCGGCTGGTCTGAATCCGCTCCAGGACGTCATTGTGACGGGACTCCGTAGTTTCGCGGAGAACCTCCATCTCCTGGCGCGTGGCCAACCCGCGGGTCATTTCTTCGATCTGGCTGGTGAGACACTCCTGGCTGGCCGCCAGCGCGCCGGTCAGATCATCGATGCGTGTCGTCTGCTGTTCGACCCGGCGAGAGAGGGCGTTGATGGCCAGTCGCTGCCGCTCATCGGCGTCGCTCGCCCTGGTTTCGATCTGCTCCCGGAGTCGTCCGAGTTCCGCAGCTTCCGCCAGCAGGCGATCGGAAAGCTCCTGGACGGCCGCAGTGTGCTCGCTGCGGACACGGACGAGATCGTCCTGGGTGGCCGCCCCATCTCTCAGGATCTGAATCACGCGGTTCAGACCCGTGAACCGTTGATCGGCCTGCTCGGTACACGCGCCTACCCGTTGCTCACAGGCCTCCAGACGCCCGGTCAGCGCGGCCATAAGCTCAGCGCTCTCCGCGCGAAGGTTCTCCAGCTCCGCCCGGTTGGCGGTGGATTCGTGCAGCGCGCTCAAGTGGGCGTCGATCTGGGCCAGGTGCTGTTGCAGACGTGCATTCAGCCCCTCGAGCCGATCCTGGTGTTCGGTCAACTGAATACCGGCATCGGCAAGCCGCTGTTCAATCTGGCGGTGACTCTCCACCCACGCGTCGCGCAGTTGCTGAAGTTCCTCGGCCAGCCCCCCGACGCGTATGGTGTGCTCATCGAGCAGGATGCGCGTCTCGGCCGAAATGTCACCGGCGCGCTGCTGAATGGCCGCCTCGAAGCGCTGCAAAGCGCCGGCCTGCTCATCCAGACGCCGGGCGAGATCCTCCAGCACGCCGGCGGCATTGGCGCGGGCCTGTTCGAGTTCCTCCCGTCCCACCGACCGGGAGCACAGCGCCGTCACGGATTCATCGAGCTTAGCCAGACGGCCGGAAAAAAGGCTGTTCAGCGACTCGACGTGGCCAGCCTGCTCCTGGAGTTGTTGGGCGAGCCCCTGCAGATAAGCTTCGCGCTCATCGAGGCGCCCGGCCAGTGCATCCACCCGTGCCGACAGGGCCGTCTGCTGCTCCTTGACCTCGCGCCCCAGGACCTCGAGCCGGCGCTGCCAGCCGCTGATCTGGGCGTTCAGACGCGTAGTCTGGAACTTGGTTTCTTCAGAGAATCCACCCGTCCGTTGATTGAGCTCCTGGCGAAGCTGGAGCAGCGCCTCCGACTCCCGCGACACCTTGCCGGCCAGTTCGGCCAGGGCGGCGGCGTGCTCCCGGCGGGCGCGTTGCAGATCCTCGTCGGTGGCAGCATTCTCCCGAAGCTGATCGACCGTTCTGCCGACGGAAGCGATGCGATCCGATAGCTCGCCGGCCAACGCCCGGACCTGCTGTTCGTGGGCGCTGAATGTGCGTGTGAAGCGCTCCAACGCTTCGGCGGCGGCCTGCGACTGGCTCTGGCGCAGGGCTTCACATTCGCGCTCGGTCTGGTCCGCTCGGCGGCGGACCTCTTCGCCGGTCGCCAGTATGCGGGCGCCGAGATCTTCGACCTGCGCGAGCAGTTCCTCGATTCGCTGCTGGTGAGCACCTTCGATCTGGGCGAGCCTGTCGGTGGATGCCGACCGCTCGGTCACCTCGGCAATCCGTCCGCTCATCTGCTCCCAGCGGGCATCCGCCTGCTGTAGAAGCTGGTGGAACTCCTCGCGCTGGCGGCCGATTTCACCAAGCACACGCTGCGTTTCCCGGAGATGCATCTGGCGGATTTCTTCCAGCTCCTCGGCCGGCGCCATGTTCCGGGCGAACTCGTCGAGGCGCGTCTGGGTGGCCTGACATCGGGTGGCCACGTCGTTGATGACCGCGTGGATCTCATCCCGGAACACCTCCAGACGTTTACGGGCGTCCCGCCAGCGGCGGGCCGTACCCCGCGCCATGGTCTGCATCTTGCGCCGGTTGCGGGCAATCGCGTCCACGTGTGAGCAGTGAGCCGCTTCTCCTTCCGACATGCACGCCCGATCGGGGGGCAAATCCACCATCAGCCGTCTCCCGCCTCCGCCGGCCGTCGACTCCAGTAGCTCGGGCGCGGCGCCGTAAATCTCCTCCAGGCGACGCTCGACCGAGTCGTCCGGCCGTGCTGCCTCGGCGGCGACCACACCCGGAACGCCCGGCTCGGCGGCGTGCACCGGCACCGCGGCGCGCTCCAGCACCTGCTCGATCAGCCCGGCCTCCACCACGTGGAGCTCCTTGCCGAACGCAGTAAGCAGGGCGTTGTCGCAGATCTTGTTGATGACGCGCGGGATCCCGCCGGAGGTTTCGGCGATCAGTTTCATGGCCTCGGGCGTGAACAATCCCTCCCCTTCCCGGCCGGCCACCCGAAGGCGGTGCAGGATATAGTCCGCGGTCTGCTGGGCGTTGAGGGCAGGCAGGTGGAAGCGCCGGAAAAGCCGCTGGTCAAGCTGGCGCATGCCCGGCTGATCGAAACGCTCGCGCAGCTCAGGCTGGCCGAGAATGCACACCTGGAGAAGCTTGGCATCGTCCGCTTCCAGGTTGCCCAGCATGCGCAGAGCTTCGAAACTCTCATCCGGCAGGTTCTGGGCTTCATCCAGAAGGACCACCACATGCCGGTCGTGGGAGAACTGCTCGAGCAGATACTCCTGGAGCCGCTCGGCGAGCTGGAGGTTGTTGTCGTCGGGCACCGCCGGCAGCTCGAGTTCGCTGCAGATGGCCGCGAGCAACTGGCGGCCGTTCAGGTGGGTATGCGTGATCACCGCCGTTTTGGCCTGCGGCTCGATCTGGCGCAGGAACATCCGGCCGATGAGTGTTTTGCCAGCACCCACCTCTCCGGTCACCAGCACGAAACCTTTGCGCTCCTGGGTGGCATAGTGGAGCGTTGCCAGCGCCTCCTCGTGCTCGGGGGTCCCGAAGTAGAACGTCGGGTCGGGCGTGTTGTTGAACGGCGGGCGGTGCAGGCCAAAGTGCGAACAGTACATGCCGAATGCTCCTGCCGGGCCAGCGCCCACGATCATTTATCGGACGCTGGCTGGTGCCAATAAACCTCGCGGTTCTATCGGACCCTCGCCGGTATGTCTTGAGATCTGCACCACCGACCGGAAAAAAAGTGGAGATAACTCGAATTCTGCCTCCGGCCTTCCGATGAGTCCGCACGGAGCGATTCCCGGACCCGTCGGCAGGGGAGG